>DAORUI010000008.1:0-30791 GCA_035433085.1 Propionicimonas sp.
ACAGCCAACCGATGTAGCAGATGACCGAGTCGACGATGTGGGCGAACTGACGGATGATGCCGTTGGTTGAACCGATCGGCTGCCCGGTCTCCTCGCTGATCAGCTTGGTCTTGGCGATGCTGCGGCCGAAGGTGACCCCGGTGGTGCCGCTCTTGTAGCCCAGGTAGACCATCCAGCCGACACCCAGGACGAAGTTCACCAGGCTGCCGAGGCCGCTGTTGACGCTGCTCAGGATGCTGCCGACGACGCCGATCACCAGGCCGGCGGCGACGTAGTCGATCAGGCCGCCGAGGGCACGCTTGGTCCAGTCGACCAGTGGTGCGCCGGTGGGTCCGACCGGTCCTGCAGGCGGGTAGGCGCCCGGCTGCTGGCCGTAGCTCTGGGCCGGCGGGTAGCCGGCGGGCTCGGGGAAGCCGGGGTTCGGCGGCTGGTTGTAGCCACCGGCAGCGCGGTACGGATCAGCGGCCGGAGGCAGGTTGAGGCTGTCGGGTGCAGCCGGGGGCTGGTAGCCACCGGACGCGGGAGGCTGGTAGCCACCGGACGCGGGAGGCTGGTAGCCAGGCACTGCCTCGTTCGGGTCCGGCGTTGTGGAGTTCTGGTCGGACATGCTTTTCTCCCTTACTGGTTGTTGATACTGATCCTAGGCCTGATCCGCCTCGCTGGGGAGGCGTGGATAATGGCGGAATGCCACGTGTCGCAGATGCCGCCCCGATTTGCCATCGGGACGGCCTGCGCGCGACCGCGATCTTCGGCGGCGTGGGCCTGGCGGTGAGTGGCCTGAACGCCGCCACCGGCATCGGATTCCCGTGCCCCTGGCGAGTGCTGACCGGCACGCTGTGCCCCTTCTGCGGGTCCACCCACCTGGGCGTGGCCCTGCTCCACGGCGATCTGGCCGGAGCCTGGACGGCGAATCCGTTCGTCTTCGTGCTGCTCGCCGGCCTGGTCATCGCCTGCGTGTTCTGGACAGTGGAGTTGGCCGGCGGCCCGGCCGTCCGGCTGCGCGGACGGTTGGCCGACCAGCGGCTCTGGTATGCCGTCCTCGGTGTGGCCGCGATCGTGTTCGCGGTCGTCCGCAATCTGTGACGCTCGCCTGCTGGTGACGCTCGGCTGCTGTGGCGCCCGGCTGCGGTCAGCGAAGGCGGGGTTCAACCCACTTTGAGCTGATTATGGAGCCTTCTCCAGCCGACTGCCACGGCTCAACCAAACTCTGACCGGTAATGAGGCCGAATTCTGGCCGAATAGCCGGTCCGAATTGGGTTGGTGGCGGCGAGGCCGCCGGGACGGTCGTCATGACCAGCTGAATGTGGGTTCATTGCCGTTCCGCCAGCCGTAGCAACCCCGCCGACCGCATGGATCACCGGATCGACAAGCTCGAGCTGGACGCTCAGCCCAGGACCGGCGGCGACAGCCGACGAGGCAACCGGCCTCTAGCCCGCCACAAACAACGACGGAGGCCCGGACCATTAGGTCCGGGCCTCCGTGCGTAACTGGCTCCAGTCGGGGGGCGGAGCTCAGTTCACACTGCGGCGGCGCCTGGCCAGAACCAGGCCAGTACCGGCAGCCAGCAGGAGCAGGCCGGTACCGAGGAATGCCGCAGTGCCGTTACTGCCGGTGAAGGCGAGGTTGTCGCCGTCACCGTCGTTAGCCGCCTCCGCAGCCGTGAGCCGGCTGACCCGGACGAAGTCCTGGCTGTCGTTGTCCGTCGTGCTCAGCGCCGCATCAGTCAGATTGGTCGGCAACTCACCCAGCCCGATGGTCTCGGTCTTGTCACCGGTCGCGGGCGCGACGTATGCGACGTTCCAGACCTTGCCCTTGAACGAGGCGCCCGGCTTGGCCACCACCGTGATCGGGCTACCCGAAGCACCTGCCGCGAGCGGGCTGTCCGACGCACACACATTTGCGGTGCACTGGTAGCCCGCACCCGACATCGAGACCAGGACCAGCTCGCTCGGCAGCAGTTCGGTGACCGACCAACCGGCCAGAGCATTGACGGGACCGTCGTTGCTCGGGATCAGTTCGAAGGTGACCGTCTCGCCGCGGTAGAGCAGCTCCTCGCTGGTACGGGTCTTGGTGAGCTTCAGGTTGTACTTCACCAGGCCCGCGTCGATCGTCGGATCATCAGCCAGCTTCGGCGTAGTCAGGTTCGATCCCGACTTCGGCGAGGTGAAACTGAACTTCCCGGTCACCACGTCAGCGTTGCTGTCCTTCGCCACATCACCAACCAAGGCGGGGATGAAGCTTGCGCCGTCCGGCTTGACGAACTCGATGGTGTACTTCGTCTCCGCGAGCAGATCCTTGAAGGCGTAGTACCCAGCCGCATCCGTCTTGGTGGTCGCAACCAGCTTGCCGGCCTCGTCGTACAAGTTGACCTTGACGTCGGGAACGGCGGTCTCGCCATCGGTCTGCGCACCGTCGCGGTCCACGTCGTACCAGACGTAGTCACCGACGCTGACCAGCTTGACCAGACCGGCATCGAAGGACGAGTTGTCTTCGTCCACCTCGGTGGAACCATGGAGGTTCTTGCCGTCCTTAGGAACGGTGATGTTCACCTTTCCGGCCGCGTCGGCGTCCGAGTCGAGGAGATCATCAGCGCCGGCGTTGGCCTGCGTGAAGACGGTGTTGGCCGGCTTCACGAACTCGATGGTGTAGGCCTTCGTCGTTTCCAGGTTCTGGAAGTAGTAGTAACCGTCCGCGTCTGTCTTGGTGGTGGCAATTACCTTGCCGGCATCGATCAGGTTGACCACAACATCCTTGACCGGCAGTTCGGACTTGTCCTGCACGCCGTCCTTGTCGGTGTCGTACCAGACGAAGTCACCCACACTCACCAGCTTGACCAGGCCCGCATCAATGGTCTTGAGGTCCGGGACGGTCTTGGAGTTGTTGCCGGACGCCGGTGCTTCAACCTTCACCCGTCCGGTCGCCGGATCGGCGTCCGAATCGAGTGCGTCGTCCGAAGGCGCATCCTGCTGGGTGAAGACGGTGTTGGCCGGCTTCACGAACTCCACCACGTACTTGGCGCCCGGGGTCAGGTCATCGAAGTAGTAGTAACCGGCGCTGTTGGTCGTCGTGGACTTGAGGAAGGTCACCCCGTCTTCGGCGTACAGCTTGACCGTCACCTTGTCGACCGGCAACTCGCCCGCATCCTGAACGCCGTTGCGGTTGGTGTCGTACCAGACGTAGTCGCCGATGGACACCAGTGGCTTGACGTCCAGTTCGGCCTGGGCGTCGTTATCAGTAGTCGGCGTGGACGTGTCGGTGCCCCAGCCAGCCTCGCCGCTACCGGTCTGCGCCTTCGGAACTGCCAAGCCGATCGTCTCCGCCACCTCGGAATCGGACGGCGACACGTAGGCCACGTTGTGCAGCCGGCCCACGACATCCGCACCGATCTTCGCGGTCACCGTGATCTTGGCGCCGTCACCCTTCGGCAGGGCAACCAGAGACTCACAGGTTACGACCCGGCCCGCCGCGGAAATCTCGCAAGGTTTGTACGAGTTCCCGCCGGTGGCCGAAAGAGCGGTCAGACCCGGAGGCAGCAGATCGGTGACCGACCAACCCACCAACTCAGTCGCTGGACCGTCATTCGAAGGGGTCAACTCGAAGGTGACCGTGCCACCCTCGTAGTAGGGACCGCTCGACACCACGGACTTGCGCAGCTGCAAGTTGTACCTCACCACCCCGGCATCGATCGTTGGCACGTCAGCCTGATCCTTGCCGACCTTGTTCAATCCCGTGGCGGGCGTGGTGACCGTTGCGACCCCGTCCGCCCCGACGTTGCTGTCATCGGCAGCAGTCGCGACCAAGCCCTTGGTGGTGAACGTCTCGGCGGCGTCCTTGATGAACTTCACCCGGTAGGTGGTGCTCGCCTCCAGGTTGTTGAAGTTGTAGACGCCGTTCACGGTGTTGGTGACCGCCAGCCGGCTTGCCTCGTTCATTTCGCCGGTCGCGGGGTAGATCTCGACCTTCATGTCGGAGTAGGCCGAGTCTGCGTCACCCTGCAGGCCATCGCGATTGTTGTCGTACCAAGCAACATCGCCGATCGAGACATAGGGAGAAAGCGTGATCTTCGCCTCGGCGTCGTTATCGGTGCTGCCAGGAACGGTTGTATTCGTGCCATTGGTGGGCGCCGTCCCCAGCGGGTTCGTCTCCGGCACGTCCGTGCCAAGCTTGTCGACATAAGCGACGTTCTTGAGGTCGCCCGAGATCGCGTTGTTGGTCACCTTGGCGGTCACGGTGATCGGTGCACCCAGCTCGGGGCTCGCGACGGTACCACCAGCGAGCGGAACATTGCTGGTGCAGACATCTGCGACACAGGTGTAGGTGTCTCCGCCGACCATGCTGACCAGGGTCAGGTCGCCCGGCAACAGCTCCTTCACACTCCAGCCGGCTTTCGCCGTCGACGGACCTTCGTTCATCGGTGTCAGGGTGTAGGTCACCGTGTCGCCGAGACGAATCTTCTTGGTCGGGTCGTTGAGAGTCTTGGTGAGCAACAGGTTGTACTTCACCAAGCCTGCGTCGATGCCGTGGTTGTCCGCCTGGTCGGGTTCGGTCGAGTTGTTTCCGCTAGCCGGAGCGGTGAACCGCACCAGGCCGTCGGCGTCCGAGTCAGTCGTGTCGCCAGACGCTGAGTTGTCGGTCTTGCCGCCAACGTTCGCTGTGGTGAACGAGGTGCCGTTCGGCGCGACGAACTCGATCGCGTACTCGGCACCTGGCCTCAGGTTGGCGAAGGCGTAGTAGCCGTTACCGTCGGTGTGCGTGATAGGCCCGGCGGTTATGGTCTGCCCGTTCACCGTGTAGAGCTTGACCTCAACGCCTGCCACCCCCGCCGAAACCGGCTCGTTCTGCAGCCCGTTGCGGTCGTTGTCGTACCAGACATAGTCACCGACAGACACCAGTGAATCGAGGTTGATCTCGGCTTCATCGTCGTTGTCAGTGCTGTCAGGAAGGGTGGTATCCGTATTGTTGGTGGGCTTCGTACCCAGCGGCTTGGTTTCCGGCACGTCGCTGCCGGCCTTATCGACGTAGGCGACATTCCGAAGCTTGCCTGAGGCCGAGTCGCTGATCTTCGCGGTCACCGTGATCTTGGCGCCGGAGATGGGGGACTCTTCGGTACCGCCGACCAGAGCAACCTTGCTCTCACAGATCGCTGCGGCCTTGTCGCAGGTGTAGGCCGTCTCGGGCCCCTCGATGCTGACCAGCGTCAAATTCGATGGCAGCAGTTCCTTCACCGACCATCCAGCCAGTGCCGTTGAGGGCCCCTCATTCTTCGGAGTGAGGGTGTAGGTCACCGTGTCGCCCGGGTAGAGCTTTCCGCTGGTCTCCAGATGCTTGTCGAGAATCAAGTTGTACTTCACCAGGCCAGCGTCGATCTTCGGCTCGTCCGGCGAGCTGAGTGAGTTCGAACCGGTGGTGGGAGCAGTGAACTTGGCCGTCAGGCCCGTGCCTGGATCGACATCCGAGTCGTCCCCGGCCGCGGTGGCCGCGCCCGCACCCTTGATGGTGAAGGAGTAGCTGGCAGGCTTGTCGAACTTCACGAAGTACTCGGCTCCGGCGGTCAGGTTGTCGAAGGAGTAGAAACCTGCGGAGTTCGTGGTGGTGGTCTTGAGCACGGTGGTGCCGTTGGCTGCAAGAAGCGTGACCGGAACGTTCGCAACCGGGGTGGCCGGAACCTCGTCCTGCTTGCCGTTTCGATCGTTGTCGAGCCAGACGTAGTCGCCGATCGAGACCAGTTGCACGACGCCTGCATCCCAGGTGGGGTCGATGCCTTCAGATGCACCCAGGGTGGTGGCACCGGACGGCAGCAGGCCCGTCGTGGTCTTCGTCAGGTCCGACGACGAGCCAAGGGTGATCGCGGGCGTGTCGCCCGCAGAATTGGCGTCGGAGTCGGTTGCAGCGGTGCCCTTGCCGGTCGAAGTGAAGGCGTATTGTGCCTTCTGGGCGTCGGTCAAGGCGAAGTTCACCTTGTATGAACCTGCGGGGAGCTTGTCGAAGCAGTAGAGGCCATCCGCGCCCGTGACAACAGCTGCCACGGCTTGAGCGTCCACATCGGTGGCTGGTGAACCATCCGCCTTGGTGAGAGACACAGTCACTCCAGCCAAGGCCGACTCGCCAGCGTCTTGCACGCCGTCGGCGTCCGTGTCGATCCAGACCTTGTTGCCAAGGGCGTACGACTTGGCCACGAAGCCGAAGTCAAGCGTGAGGTCCTCGTCTCCGTTGCTGGTCAAGTCGCTAGATTCTGCGATCCAGGTTGACGAATCATTTGCGGCGTGTGGCGTGGAGCCCTCCCCAGCAAGCGTCGGTACGTAATTGGCCAGCGCAGCCTTGGTCGAGGTGTCATCACGATCGATCGATACGGTGTAATGCTTGCCGGCCGCCAGTGCGGGCAGGTCGGCGAACTTGTAGAAACCATTCTGGTCCGTAGTCGCTGGCCCAACTCCGGGGACGGCGTTTCCGTCTGGGTCGGTGAGCTTGAGCACCACGCCCGGAATTCCGGGTTCGCCCGCGTTCTGGTCGCCCAAGCGGTTCGTGTCAACCCACACGAAGTCACCTACCGAGACCTTCTTCACATTCGTGGTCGCAGTGTTGGTGAGAATGATAGCCGCGTTACCACCCTTGGTTGCCGTGAGGGTGGCGGAGCCATTGCCGTTGTCGGTGACTCCGGAACCGGTGAAGGCGACGTCACTCCAGGTGATTCCGCTGACTGCCGGGGGCGTCAGCTCGGTGATCGTGAATACGGTTCCAGCGGGGACGCGCTTGCTGATGAATGCCTCGCCGTTTGCCTTCAGCACCCCGGTCTCTTCGTGGGTCGTGCCGGACTGCACCCAGGTGTACTTGAACGAGAACTGGGTGTCGTCTGGAACGTTCGATTCACCGCTACCAGCAAGTGCCTTTGTGATGCTGAACTTGCCAAGATCGTCACCGCTGCCAGTGCCACCGGCCGATGCGTGATACTCCAGTGCGCTGCTGACCTTGTTGCCAGCCACTTCAGCTTCATTCTTTACGATGTCACCCTCGTAAAGGTCATCACCGGTCGTCGCAAAGCTCATCTGGTACGTGCTGGTCGCGTTAAACGGCCCGGTCAGCGTCAGGTCGAGAACGGTTCCGGCTGTGTTGAACCCGCCGCTGTGTGGCGTGTCGTCCCAGCTCCCGCCCGCGGACTTCACAGCCACATTCAGGTTCCCTGTAAATACCAACGCAGGTGTGGCCTGGCCAGGGGGAGTCAACTCATCATGAATACGCACAGAATCCATGTCTTGAATCTTCGAGCCGGGGATCGCAATCTCCCACATCACTGTGGTTCCCTCAACCCAGCCGTTCTTGGCGATCTCGGTCACCTCCGGCTGAGGGACAATCCCGCCCTCTCCCGGCAGATCGATCTGATACGTCTTTTCGAGGGTGAAAGTCACGGTCTCAACGGTGGTGACTTCCAAGGCAATGACCGTGAAGAACAAGTTCCCGTGCACGTTGCTCAGCCCGTCGACCGAGCTGTTCAGCGTGCACTCGAGATCTTGGCTGTTGGCCGCAGTGGTGCAACTACCGACCGAGGTAGTCCCGAACGTCAGGTCGAAAGTAGCGGCTAGTACGCCGAACACGCTCGGCAGCGTCATACCAAAGGTGTCCCCACCCTTCGCGCCATCGGGCACGGACCAATCGGCGTAGAGCTTGCGCTGCCAACCTTGAGTTAGTGGCTCATCGTCGGATTCGAAAACAATCGAGTCACCATGGATCGCAGCGGGGTAGGTGAAGCTCGCTGCGGCCGCCTGGGTCGCCGGGCCTGTGATGAGGCCGATCAGCGACAGTGTGACCGCCGTCAAGAATGCAAGCAACGCGCGCATCTTGGGCGAGAAGCCCGTCAGGCCTCCAGACCGAACTGCCAGTTGGGACATGCCACACTCCACTCTCTCGTGCGCCCAAAGGACGCAGAACCTTCCCCGGTATCCAGTATATGGTGCCGCGATTCAGGAGTGGTCAGCTAGAAGCCGACCCAACATCGTCAAACCGAGTGCCACAATGTTTGCCATCGGGCAAAGTTGACCCTCATCTTGATGAACAGGGTCTCAACCAACGGTTCAGGCCTTGTAGGGTCGGACGCGCAAAGTGGAGGAGTGCATTGAACACTGAGGATGCCGCCAGCGGTCATGCGATGCGTGGTCTGCGCCTGCTGCTTGAGGCCTACGCATCGGCGGAACTCCCCCAGTGGGACCTGTTCGCCAGCAACGTGCGCGCGCTCTACGTACCGGCTGGGTCGCTCCTGTTCAGTGCCGGCGAGACCCACCCCTACATCTACTTCATCCAGCGCGGCTTCCTGAAGGCGCAGATGATCGATCCCGGCGGCCGGGCGACCACGGTGTTCTTCCCCGAAGAGGGGGACACCCTCGCTTCGATGTCCGCGATGGGTGCCGAGGGCATCCGGAGGGTGGCCTCCCGCGGGTTGCATCCTCGCTCGAAATCCCTGCAGGCCGCCATCGATGGCGAGTCACTCCTCACGGTCACCGCAATCGAGAACAGCCTCGTGCAGCGGATCAACTACCGCGTGATCGAGCACCTGTCGAGCCAGTACCTGCAGTGGGCGCGGCTGACCACCACTATCGCTCTCATGCACGCCACCCTGCTGCAGGCCGACGCGGCCTGGCAGCGAGGCTCGGCTGAGCAGCGCTACCGGCAGTTGGTCGACCTCAACCCGGGGTTGGTGAAGCGGGTCACCCAACGCGACCTGGCCAGCTTCCTCAACGTCACTGAGGCTTCCCTGAGCCGGATCGTGAAGCGCGTTCGCAGCGGCGCCGAGCCCACTGACGACGACGACCTGGGAATCGATGAGTTCAGCGTTGGCTGAGCGCCGAATCGGCGTTGACTAGCGCAAACCCCCCGGAGTATCGGCCGAATCGATCCGTCCGGACGGATGCATGATCTTCTGCAACTCACCGAGACTTCACATCACCGTCACAGCCAGACCGCGCATCGTGGTCTCATGAACCAACCGGAAGACGATCGTTCCCGCGGGCTGCTCGCGCTGAGGGCCGCAGGGGTGAGCCTTGGCGTGTTGGGCGCCACGTTCGGCGGCGTCTCCGGTTGGTTCACCCTCGAATCCACCTACGAGCCCGCCGCCACCGTGGTCGTGGCAGCGGTCGCGCCCAGTTCGGCGTCCGGCAGCCTTTCGGTGACAGCAACGGCAGTGCACACCCGAACCGGCCGTCGCTGATGGTTGCGGTCGACCGCTGGGACGCGCTCGGCAGCTGGTGCGAGGTGCTCACCCTCGATGCCGCCGACCTCCCGGACGTGGCCGAGTTGGCCCGGACTCGCGTGGCGGCCGTCGATGCCGCCTGCTCTAGGTTTCGTGCCGATTCCGAGCTCTCCGGCCTGGTCGGTGGGCGTCCCCAAACCGTCAGTCCAGTGCTTGGGCAGGCGCTGGCGGCCGCACTGCGCGCGGCCGAGTTCAGCGCAGGACTGGTCGACCCGACCGTGGGCTCGCGCGGACCGCGGCGCGCCGGGACGGACTGGCGCTCCGTCCGCTTCGATCCGGACTCGCGTCGCCTGCTGCTTCCCGAGGAGACGGAGCTCGATCTGGGCGCGATCGGCAAAGCGTGGGCCGCGGACTGGATCGCGCAGGCCTGCACCGAAGAGCTGGGCGTCGGCGTGCTCGTCAACCTGGGTGGCGACATCGCCGTGCGCGGACCCGTCCCGCCCGGAGGCTGGCAGGTCGAGATCGATGACGAGGACGTTGCGCCGCCGGGACGGCCCGTGATCGCGGTGGGTTGGCCCGGCGGGCTGGCAACTTCGGCTTCCGACCTCGGCTCGGCGGGTGCCGGGGCCGAGCTGGGCCAAGGCGCGTCGGCGCGTCCCGTTCTCGACCCGACGACGGGGATGCCGGCAGATCCGGCCTGGCGAAGGGTGACCGTGGCAGCCCGCAGTTGCGAGCGCGCCAATGCGGCGAGCCTGGCCGCGATCATTCTCGGCGACTCGGCGCCGCGCTGGCTGACCCAGCGCGAACTGCCCGCCCGGCTCGTGCACCGCGACGGCATGGTCGTGCAGACCAATGGCTGGCCGTAACAGCGCTTCGTCGACTGAGCGCCGCTAGGCGGCTCAGCGCATGCCGTAGCGGCCGTAGATGCCCGGCTTGATGCTGCGCAGGGTGTCGGCGATGTCGCTGAGATTCAGCCCGGGATCGGTGCCGGAGAGCTTGGCCAGGTAGCGGGTGCCCGCGGTGGCCAGACGTTCACGAACCTGCTCGACGGTGATTCCGGTCACCTCCGCGGTCTCGGCGTCGGTCAGCTCGTCCCAGAAGCGGTACTGCAGGATCTCGCGGTCTCGTCCGCGCAGATTGCTGAGTGCCTTGAGGAAGTTGTCGCCAGGCGTGCGGGTCGGACGCTCGACGAACGCGCCACCACGCAGTCGCTCCATCAGGTTGGAGCGCTCGGCGTGACGCTGGAAGCTGACGAACACCACCTTCTCGATCGCCTTGTAGAGGTCCTGCAGACCGTGGTCCTTGCGTTCGTCGAGCCGGCTGAAGACCTCCGCAGCCATGTCATGCGGGTCGGCCAGCCCCATCGCCCGCCACTCGCAGGCGGTCACGACCAGGTCATGGAACTGGGTGCGCAGGTCGTCGACGTTCACGAATCAGACCTTAGTCCAGCCTGGCCTGGGCCGACGGGCCGCCTGGTGGGCCGGTTGTCCGGTACGCGCAGGCTCACTGGACGCGCGATCAGCCGCCTGGTTGCGTCCGCTCGCTGCACTGAGGGCCACCCTTCGTCGCCCAGCGCCTGCGTTTCGGTCGAGAGCCTGTGCCCTGGTACGGGCAGATGCAGGAGGGGTGGCTCTCGACGGGGAAGGGTGGCTCTCGATGATCGGGATCAAGTCGCCGATGGCGCGGCTTGATCCGGGACAAGAATCGTCGACCAATTCAGCGTTACACCTCGTTGTTTGAGGTTTGGGCGAGCAGTTTGCGTCGCTTGTGCAGTAGTTGTCAACAGGGGTGGAGTTATCCACAGATCACAGTGTTCGCCCTATGCAGAATTCGAAACAGGCCGTAGCATCTCGGGAATCGTCGAGGAGGCGGCCGCCCTGAACGCTCAGGGCGGTCGATGGCGAGAAGGGGACGGCTGATGGCCGGGGGAATTGGGGTTGGCGCCGCGCTGCGCCCACGGCGCAATCTGCGCTGGATCGCGGCCGGGGTACTGGCGGTGAGCTTGGGCGCACTGGGTGCCGCCCTGCTCTACTCCGATATCAGCAGGGCGGTGACCGTGGTTACGGTGAACCGAACGGTGTACCGCGATCAGGTGATCACCGAAGCCGACCTCGGCATCACGTCAGCGGTGCCCGCCACGGGCCTCGAGATGGTGCCCTCGGAGCAGCTCGCATCAGTCATCGGGCGCACCGCCCAGCTCGACCTCACCCAGGGCACTCTGCTCAGTCCACGTTCCTTCGGCGATCCGGTGACCGAGCCGGGACAGGTGCGGCTCGGTCTACGGCTGGCGGCCGGACGCATCCCGTCCGCAGCCCTGCCGCCAGGGGCACGCGTGCTGCTCGTACCGATCGGACGCGACGGAGCCGATCCACCGCCCGGCGCGAGTGTGGTGGCCAAGATAGCGACGGCAGCGGCCGTTCTCCCCGATGGCGCTTCGATCGTCGACGTGAGCATCGCCGAATCCGAAGCCGAGCGGGTGGCCCGACTGGCTGCGGCCGACCAGGTGGTCCTCGTCCAGTTGCCGGGGGCGCCGCGATGAGCACCCTTGTGTTCACGAGCGCCGGACACGCGCCGGGCGTGACCGCCCTGACCATCGCGTTGGCCTTGCACTGGCCGAACGATGTGCTGCTGGTCGACTGCAATCGCGAACCCGACCAATCGGTGCTGGCCGGCTACTTGCAGGGCGTCGATCCGGCCGGACGCGGACTGGGCGGCGTCCTGCAGTCGCATCGCGAACGGCGTCCGATCGCCGAGTGCCTGCCCGCGCTGACCCTGCCGCTTGATGCCTCCGGAACGCGTGACTTCCTGCCCGGTTTCGCGCACCCTGGCATGGTCGCGCTGTTCGAACAGGTGTGGCCGGACTTCGCCAGTGCGCTCGACGGGGGCGAGCGCGTCGTGCTGGTGGACGCCGGCCGGATCCGTCCGAGCGGACTGCCTTCACCGCTGGTCACGTCCAGCGCCGGGGTGGCTGTGGTCACCGGTTCCCGGCTGGTCGACCTGGCGGCGCTGCGGCTGTACCTGCCCCTGGTGGTTGCCGTAGCCGGTGAGGATCGGGTCGGTCTGGTGGTGGTCGGCCCGGGACGTCCGTACGGCACCGGCGAGATCGGCGAGCGGTTCGGCGTCCCGGTGTGGGGGAAGGTGGCCTGGTCGCCGGTCGAAGCCGCGAGGTTCGCGGCCGGTGAACCGGCCCCGCGACGTCTGGCCAACCCGTACGCGACCGATGTCCGCGCGCTGGCCGCGAGCCTGGTCGAGCGGACGGTGACCCAGCGCACCTTGGTCGGGGTCCCGCGATGAAACGCCTGCTGGACGTGGAGTTGCTGGCGGGTCCGAGCGAGTTCGAGACCACGTTCAGCCGGGAGCGTCTGATTGTCGAGCGGCCCGCCGATCCGATGATCGACTGGCAGTTGGTGGTGCTGCTGCGCCGGAAGGCGTCCGAGCGGATCACGGCGGCGCTGGCCGAGCGCGGCGGAGCGCTCGGCGACGTGGACCGGCGCCTGCTCGGCAGATCGCTGGTGAAACAGGTGGTGCGCGACCACGTCGACGGCCTGAGCACGAACGGCGAAGCGCTGTGGCCGATGGCAGTCGAGGATTCGTACGCCCGAGCGGTGGAAAGTGCGATTTTCGGATACGGCCGGCTGCAGCCGCTGTTCGAGATTCCCGAGGCGGAGAACATCGAGATCCACGGCTTCGACTCGGTCGTTGTCCAGTTCGGGGACGGGCGGCGGGAGACCCGTCCGCCGGTGGCGGAAAGCGACGGGGAACTGGTGGAGGCGATCCGGTTCCTCGGCGAATCGGTCAGCCCGGCCAGGCCTTTCGACGACGCGCACCCGATGATGACGCTCGCGCTCGGCGATCGCTTTCGGCTTCATGCCATCGGATTCGGCTTGAGCTATCGGCCCTCGGTGACCATCAGGCAGCACACGCTCACCAGGGTGACACTGGCCGAGTTGGCCGCCGGCGGCATGATGCCCATGGAGGTGGCGCGGTTCCTGCACGCCGCCGTGCTGGCGCGGAAATCGATGGTGATCTCAGGCGACCAGGGTGCGGGAAAGACCACCCTGCTGCGGGCGTTGATCGCGGCGATCCCCCAGAACGAGCGGTTCGGCACGCTCGAAACCGACTATGAACTGCTCACCCATCTGCAACCGAACCGCCGCAACATGCTCGCCTTGCAGGCGCGGGTGGGCATGGGCGAGATCCAGGACGGACGCCGCGTTGGCGAGTTCACGGTCGCCGACCTGATTCCCGAGGCGCTGCGGCAGAACCTCTCCCGCCTGATCGTCGGCGAAGTGCGTGGCGGTGAGGCCGGGGCGATGTTCGAAGCGATGACTTCCGTTGCGGGCACGTTGTCGACGACGCACTCGCACTCGGCCGCGTCCACGATCGACCGGCTGGCCTCGCGCGTGGCGCAGGGTGGGGTGCTGACCGTGGACGAGGCCTACCGCCAGGTGGCCCACCACATCCATCTGCTGATCCACGTCCGACTATCGGACGACACGTGGCGCGGCGGAGTGCGCACACGCGCGATTTCGGAGATCAGGCAGCTGACCGGCGGCATGGAGGGTGGGCGCCCGGTGACCCACCTCACCTATCGCAGCGGCGATCCCGGCTCGTTCAATCCCGACGCCGACCTGGTCGCCGAGTTGGCCGAGTTCGGTTCGGGCTGGGACGCATGATGGGCACCTTCTTCGCGTCCGTCTGCGGCCTGCTGATCGTCGGTGGTCTGGTGCTGGTGATCGCCGGCTTCAACAACACGCCGCGAGCAGCCAGCACATCACCGTCCGGGTCGCGGAGATCCCCGTTGAACGGCGGGATCGGCGCGGCGATCCGACGACGCTGGTGGCAGTTGCTGCTCGCGGTCGTCGCCGGCCTGATCGCGGCGAGCTACACGGGTTGGCCCCTGCTCACCGTGCTGGTGCCGGTCATCGCCTACGCGCTGCCGGTACTGCTGGCCGCGCCGCCCAACCGAGACCTCGCCCTGCTCGAAGCGCTGGACCGCTGGGTGCGAACGCTCAGTTCGCTGCTTCCCACCGGCCGTTCGATCACCGACGCGATCCGGCTGTCCGGACGCCAGGCGCCCGTCCTGCTTGCACCGCTTCTCCGCCTGCTCACCGCCCGGCTCGACGACCGTTGGACCATCCAGCAGGCGCTTCGCGCGCTCGCCGACGATCTCGACAGCCCTGACGCGGACGCCGTTCTCGCCGCACTCTCCCTCGCCGCCCAGCGCGGTGGCACCGGCGCCGCGGCAACTCTGGCCGCTCTCGCGGACAACATCCAGGAACGCCTGCGTGCGCTGCGCGAGATCGAGACCGAGCGCGCCAAACCACGCATCGTCGTGCGCCAGGTGACCGGCGTGACCCTGGTCGTGCTCGCTCTCGCGTTCCTGTTCGGCGGCCAGTTCTTCGCCCCTTACGCGTCCGGCGTCGGGCAACTACTCCTCGCGCTACTGGTGGCGGCCTATCTCGGCTCGCTGTTGTTCTTGCGCCGAATGACGACGCCGCGTCCCCGACAACGCATCCTTGGCGGGTCGGCATGAACGGGATGCTCGCCGCGATCGCGCTCGGCGCGCTCACCGGCTACGGGCTGTGGGCCGTCGCCCAGGCGTTCGCCGTCCCTCGTCCACGCCTGGCCGACGCCCTCGATCTGCTGGACGGACGCCTGCTCGCCGAAGCCGAACCCGCCGCGGTCGGGCTCGATCGACTGGGCAGCTGGTTACGTGCGCGACTGCGCCGACCAGCGACCGCGGCCACTCTTCGACGGCTGAAACTCGCCGGACGCAGCCTCGATCGCCACTTCGCGCACAAGGCGCTGTTCGCGTTGCTCGGTCTGGTTCTGCCGACCCTCTTCGGCGCGGTGCTGGCAGTGGTGGCCGGTGTCAGTCCGCTGCTGCCGGCCGGGCTTGGCCTCGTGTTCGCGACCATCGGTTTCGTCCTGCCCGATGTGCTGCTGCGGCAAGCCGATTCCGAGGTGACCGCGGACGCGACCGAGGCGCTGCTCACCTATTTCGACCTGGTCACGCTGGAGCGCTTGGCCAACCAGTCCGGCAGCCAGTCGCTGCGGTCGGCGGCGGCGCTCAGTGACGTCACGATCTTCGCGTCCATCCGGGACGCCCTGGAACGCGCCCGGCTGGAACAGCGGGCGCCCTACCCCGAATTGCAGAGGCTCGGCGCCGAACTCGGACTTCCCGCGCTGGTCGACATTGCCGACGTGATGGCTCTGGACGAGGCCGGCGCGACCCTCTCTGGAGCTCTGCGCGCCCGCGTCCGCGAACTCCGTGACGCCCACCTGACCGAAGC
This sequence comes from Propionicimonas sp., assembly GCA_035433085.1. Lineage (GTDB taxonomy): Bacteria > Actinomycetota > Actinomycetes > Propionibacteriales > Propionibacteriaceae > Propionicimonas. The sequence continues at coordinate 15,475 of DAORUI010000008.1, forward strand.
CAAGATCGCGGCGTCGGCCGTTTCGGAACGAATGGCTCTGTTCATGGTCGTGCCTTCGTTGGTCTTCGGCCTGTTCTTCCTGGTCCCGCCGCTGCTGCGCCTGATCGGCGCCTGACCCCATTGATGGTCCCTTTCGAAGGAGGAGAGATGAAGTTCCTGCACCTGGTGATCGCCGGTTTGGTGGCCCCTCGACAAACTCGGGCACGAGACGAGCGCGGGCTGTCCCAGTCCACCGAGAACGCGATCCTGCTGGCCGGTGCGGTCGCGGTCGCTCTGATCGTGGTCACCGCGGTCACCGTCTACGTCTCGGCCAAACTGCCCCGACCGTGAACCAGCGCGGGCTGGCCGAATCCACCCAATGGGCGGTGCTCGCGCCCACCTTGCTAGCCCTGATCCTGGGACTGGTGCAGCTGGGCGTCTGGCTGCACGCCCGGACGGTGGCTGCCAACGCTGCCGCGGCGGTGGCCGATCTTCGGGTGATGGGCGCCTCCCAGGATTCGGCCGCCCGCGAAGCTGGGCGACGCATCGCAGACAACGGCGGACTGCAGGACGTCTCCATCGGTCTTGCTGCGCATTCGGACGTGTTGGTCGTGACCGTCTCCGGCCGGGCTCCGCTGTTCTTCGACCTCGGGCAGGGACGGATCGCCGAGACCGCCGTCCTGCCGCTGGAGAAGGTGGCGCGCTGATGGTTGACAGCCTTCTGATCGCACGCCCGCGACTTCATGCCTCAAGCAGCAGGCGGGGGCCCTTCGTGACGGTTCATTCGTTCCTCACGAACCTCCTCAGGGACCGTTGGGGGGTACACCCCGTTCTCACGAACCTCCTCAGGGACCGTTGGGGGGTACGCCCGGCTCTCACGAACCTCCGCAGTATTGATCCACCCCTCGGCTGGTCGAGCTTGTCGAGACCCCGCCCTCTCGGTGGATCGCGGCTCAGAGAACGGTCGGGGGTACGCCCGGCTCTCACGAACCTCCTCAGCATTGATCCACCCCTCGGCTGGTCGAGCTTGTCGAGACCTCGACCTCTCGGTGGGTCGCGGCTCAGGTTCAGTTGTGGGGTCACGAACGCCCGCGAGCGGGGCTCCATGGCGGTCGAGTTCGCCCTTCTGGTGCCCGTCCTGGTGCTGCTTTTCGGGCTCGTGGTGGGGGGTGCGCGAGTCTGGCTGGCCCGCGGCGCCACTGACCAGGCCGCTGCCGCCGCGGCTCGCGGCGCCTCAGTTGAACGCAGCGTCGTCGACGCCGAGAGAGCCGGACGCGAACTCGCCCAGGCCCAGGTAGCGGCCTCCGGACTGCGTTGCGGCCGACTCGCCGTAACCGTAAGGGCAGCCGCCCTCGGCCAGGTCGTAGGAACGCCGGGCCGCGTCGAGACCACAGTCACCTGCAGCGTCCCGATGGCCGACCTCCTCGTGCCGGGCTGGCCGGGAGCCATCGACGTCACCGGGCGAGCCAGCGCCGTCGTGGACAGATATCGAGGTCGAGAATGATCCGCCTGCTTCGAGGGATCGGCGCCCTGGCGATCCTGTCCGGGGTGATGATCGGCGCCCCGGTTGCGCTGTTGGCCTGGGGACGGGGTCCGTCGGGCTGGTCGGGACTTCTTCGCCCCGACGACGGCTCGCTGCTACTGGTGGTGCTGACCGCGGTTGGCTGGGTCGCCTGGGCCTTGTTCACCGCCGCGACGACCGTTGAATCCGTCCGCTTGCTGGCCGGGGTGAACCTCCGCGTCCCGCTGTTGGGCGGACTCCAGCAGCTGAGCGCAGGGTTGCTGCTGGCCGTGCTGGCGTTGGCCCCCGCGTCCGCTTCTGCGGAGGCGCCGCCGGCGCCCAGCCTGACCGTGACAGTGCCACTGGCAGTGTCGGACACCAAGACCGTGGCCGAACCCGCTGAGATCTCTGCGGGAGCCGAGGACGACGGTTATCTGGTTGCGGCGGGCGACGACCTCTGGGGCGTGAGCGAAACGCTCCTGGGCGACGGCGGCCGCTGGCGGGAGATCGTCGCCGCGAACCCGGAGCGCCTTCAGGACCCGACCGCGCGGCTCGCGCCGGGCACACGCCTTGCCCTCCCGGCCACCGCCCCCAAGCAGGTGGTGGTCGAACGCGGTGACACCCTCAGCGGCATCGCCCTTGAACGCCTCGGCACGGCCAACCGCTGGCCGGCCATCGCTGCCGCCAACGCCGACCTGATCGACGATCCCGACCACATCGAAGTCGGTTGGCGCCTCGACCTACCGTCCGCCCAGCACGCCTCGCGCGGCGCCGAGCCATCGCTCAGCCGGGACGGCGACGCGCAGACGCCCCAGGCCGACGACCAAGCCTCCGCCGGCGACGAATCCGAGACCTCAGGACCGGACGGTTCGGAGACTCGTGCGAACCCGTCCGCCGAGCCTGCCGACGCCACCACGCTCCCCGAGCCCGGCGGTCCCCGAGCCGGAGAGGGCGAGGCGCCCGAGCCCGCCCAGGCAGCCGCGTCCACAACACTCCCCGCACCCGTCGAGGGGTCGGAGGCCGCCCACAGCCAGGACACGGAACCCGACGACGACCAGACCGGGCTGCCCGCGATCGGGGTGTTCGGCTCCCTGGCTGCAGCAGCCGTGATCGGTGTGCTCGAGACCAGGCGCTACCTTCGGCTTCGCTCCCGCCCGGTCGGCCGACGCCTGTTGCCTGCGACCGAGCCGGCCACCCGGTTGCGGACGGCGATCGGCGGACGCCAGCGCCCCGACCGAATGGCGGCGCTGGACAAGGCGATGCGGGCGATCGGCGAGCACTGCTTCCGCAATCACCTCGCGCTGCCGGAGTTGGAGCGGGTGGCGCTCGGCGAGACCACGATCGGCTTCCACTGGGCGGGGTCCGCGGGCGCGCCCCCGTCCGGCTTCTCCGGAGACCGGACCACCTGGCGCTTCGACCTCGCGCCCGACCTCGATCCGAGCGACTGGCCGTCTCCGTACCCGGCGCTGGTCAGCCTGGGCACCACCGAGACCGGCGAGACCCAACTCGTCGATGCCGAACGGTCACGCGTCCTCGGCGTGGCCACCGGCTCCGAGGAACTGCGCCGCTCGACGCTCGCCGCGATGGGCGTCGAATTGGCCTGCGCACCCTGGAGCCAGGACGTGCAGTTGGTCGTCACCGGTGACGACACCGAGCTGCTCACCTTGGCCGGCGGTGACCGCGTCCGAGTCAAAGCAGATCCGCACGAGGCGATCGCCGAACTTCGGACGGTGGTCAGTGCTCGAAGAAGTGCTCTGGGCGACATTCCGCTGGCAACTCTGCGCGTCGATCCCGACCGAGCGGACGCGGTCACGCCGATCGTCTTCCTGCTGAACACCGCGGCAGACCCGGCGACCACCGCCGAACTGGACGGCCTGTTGGCCGGCCAGCCAACCGGGGTGGTGGTCCTGCTCGGCACGGACTCCGTCGCCCCCGCACTGTGGCACGTGGGCGGCGACCCCTACGCACCCTCGGGCCGGCTCGCCGGACAGCCGGGCAGCCTGCTGGCGCACAGCATTCCGGAGGCCACGCGCACCGGCGTCGCGTCCCTGCTCTCGACTGCGGACGACCCGACCGACACCCCGGCCCCCTGGTGGGGCGACCCGACCGACAACGTGCGGCCACTGCCACAGCGCGCCCACCGTGGAGAGGAACCCATGGACATCGTCAGACTCCTCCCCGCCCCAGGCGCACCGCAGGTAATGCTGATCGGCCCGACCGAACTGGTCGGCGCGAGCGGTCCGGAGCCCCTCCGCTCCCGCCAGCAACTGATCGAGGTGTGCGCGTGGCTGCTTGAACATCCGGGCAGCAGCGCCACCGAGATGTCCGCGGGGCTGTCCGTGGCCGAGGGCACCCGGCGCTCGAACCTGAGCCGGTTGCGGGCCTGGCTCGGCACGGACCCGACCGGTGCCCTCTACCTGCCGGACGCCTACACCGGCCGGATCCGGCTGCACCCCGCAGTCACCTCCGACTGGGAACAGCTGCAGTTGCTGCTGCGTCCCGGTGCCGATCGGGTGGCGGACGCCGTGCTGGTGGCCGCGCTCGAACTGGTGCGCGGGGCACCGCTGGCTGACGCCACGCCGGTGCAATGGCACTGGGCGGAGGTTCTGCGGACCGACATGACCTCAGCTCTCCGCGACGTGGGCATGGTGCTCGCCGACCGTGCGCTCGCCAACGGCGACATCGACCTGGCTCGCTGGGCGGCGTCCCGTGCGCTGGTGGTGGCACCGGATGACGAGCAACTGCTCTGCGCTCGCATTCGCACCGAGCATCGCGCGGGAAACCGTCCCGAAGTGGAACGACTGGTCAACCAGGTTGCCCGGCAGTCCCGTGTGCTGGGTGTCGATCTGCTGCCTGAAACCGTGGAGCTCTGTCAGCAGGTCATCGAGGGACGCCTCCGCGCGCAGCGCGCCTGAACCGGGAAAGGCATCGATTTCGCGAAGTTTCGTTCGCAAGACTCACAAACTCCTATACTCCGGCGGGTAACCAAACAATTCGGAGCATCGATGGGCGCACCTCGATTCAGTCGCTCCGCCCTGGTGAACGGGTGGGCGATCGGCATCGCCGTGTTCGCGCTCGCCGTCTGGTTCGCCGGTCCCCTCGTGCTGATGCTCGGCGGGCTGAGCGTCGCCGGCTACCTCATCTACACCGGTCTTCGACTGGGCGGACGCTGGCAGTGGCCGCTCATCATCGCCGGCGCGCTCTTCGCCCTGCTCGTGGTGCTGCCGACCCTCGACATGATGTTCGGCACTCCGAACTGAGAGTGGCCGGCTGAGAAGTCCGCAATTCTCAGTGGGTCTCGAACCACTTGTCGCGGTAGTCGCGCACCAGAGCCGGCCAGTCGGTCTGGATGGCGTTCACGCCCAATTCGAAGATCGGCCCGTACGCCTCGTCCGGCGACTTTGAAATGGCCAACTCGTCGTCCAGACCGCCGAACAGCGGAATGCCGGTGTTGAGGGTCACGGTATTGACGAAGACGAACACCCCCATCGCCTGGAACTCCTCGATCACCGACGCCGAGAACCAAGGCGACTGCGGAGTGTTGGAGATCAGCTCCACGCCGACCGTGTTCAGCTGCGGGTCGTTCACCACTCGATAAACATCGTTGGGCGAGGCGCAGATGGGCACGAACGGGAACTTCACCCGGAACTCCCGCAGCCGCTGCAACGCTGCATCCTCCCAGGCCGGGCATTTCATCAGCAGCTGGTGTGCCATGTACAGCCCGTCCAACGCCAGCAACATGTTCGGCCATCGCCACCAGGAACGGTCGATGTTGAACAGAGTGTCGGTGTCCTTGAAGCCGCGCAGCAGCGGCAGCAGGTGCTCGACCCGCGCGCGACGTCCGGGCCGATCCACCCACGTGTACGACAGCCGGTCGATCTCCTCCGCCGTGAGGGTCTGCAGGTTCGCCTCGATACCCAGCAATTCGGGCTCGCAGCCGTCGTGGAAGCAGTAGAACTCACCGTCCACCGACGACGAGACATCGATCTCCACCAGGTCGGCCCCAGAAAGGAAGGCCGCCTTGATCCCAAGCTCGGTATTCACCGCGATGCTGCCGCCGCCGCTGCCCCGATGAGCCGAGATGAGCAGCCTTCGGCGCTCGAGCATCGAGTTCACGTGAGCGTTCATGGCCTCGAACTTCGCTTGGCCGAACATCGGACCTCCGCAGTCGTGGGGTGTGCGACCGCTATGTCAGCACACTCCTGACCCTACCCTCGACCATGGCCGGATAATCGGGCGGAGCCAATAGTTCGAACACCCCTGTGGGAGGATGTTCAGGGCTTGAGCGAAGGAGTGTCATGGCCGAATTCCTGTACGAGGATCTGCTGCCGATCGGGGAGGACACCACCCCCTACCGGCTCCTCACCACCGAAGGCGTCGAGACCGTCGAGGGTCCGGACGGGCGCAGATTCCTGAAGGTGGCGCCCGCGGCGCTGGAGCTGCTCGCCGAGACCGCCATGCACGACATCGCGCACTACCTGCGCCCGGCGCACCTGCAGCAGCTGCGGAACATCCTCGACGACCCCGAGGCCAGCGGCAACGACAAGTTCGTCGCGCTCGACCTGATGAAGAACGCCAACATCGCCGCGGGCGGCATCCTGCCGATGTGCCAGGACACCGGCACTGCGATCATCATGGGCAAGCGCGGCCAGCAGGTGCTCAGCGAGGGCACGGACGAACGTCCGCTGTCCCGCGGCGTCTACGACGCCTACACCAAGCTCAACCTGCGCTACTCGATGAACGCCCCCATCACTACGTGGGACGAGAGGAACACCGGGACGAACCTGCCCGCGCAGATCGAGCTGTACGCCGACACCGCACCCGGGCATGAGTTCACCTACAAGTTCCTGTTCATGGCCAAGGGCGGCGGCTCGGCGAACAAGAGCTACCTCTATCAGGAGACCAAAGCGATCCTGAACCCCGACTCGATGATGAAGTTCCTGGACGAGAAGCTGCGTTCGCTCGGTACGGCAGCCTGCCCGCCGTACCACCTGGCCATCGTGATCGGCGGCACGTCGGCCGAGTTCGCCATGAAGACGTCCAAGTACGCCTCGGCGAAGTATCTCGACTCGCTGCCCACGTCCGGCTCGATGAGCGCGCACGGTTTCCGCGATCTCGAACTCGAGGAGAAGGTGCTCGAACTCACCCGCCAGTTCGGCATCGGCGCCCAGTTCGGCGGCAAGTACTTCTGTCACGACGTCCGGGTGATCCGGCTGCCGCGCCACGGCGCGTCCCTGCCGGTGGCGATCTCGGTCTCGTGCTCGGCCGACCGGCAGTGCCTGGGCAAGATCACCCCAGAGGGCGTGTTCATCGAGCAACTCGAACGCGAGCCCGCGCACTTCATGCCCGACACCACCCACGAGCACCTCGAGGACAGCGAGGTCGTCGAGATCGACCTCGGCCGGCCGATGCCCGAGATCCTCGCCGAGCTGAGCAAGTACCCGGTGAAGACCCGGCTCTCCCTGCACGGCACGGTGATCGTGGGACGCGACATCGCGCACGCCAAGATCAAGGAGCGCCTGGACGCCGGCGAGCCGATGCCGCAGTACCTGAAGGACCACCCGGTGTATTACGCCGGTCCGGCCAAGACGCCGGCAGGCATGCCGTCCGGTTCGTTCGGGCCTACCACCGCCGGACGCATGGATTCCTACGTCGACCAGTTCCAGGCGGCCGGCGGCTCGATGATCATGCTCGCGAAGGGCAATCGTTCCAAAGCCGTGACGGACGCCTGCAAGGCGCACGGCGGCTTCTATCTCGGCTCGATCGGCGGCCCGGCGGCACGCCTGGCCCAGGACTGCATCACCAGCGTCGAGCTGCTGGAGTACCCCGAGCTAGGCATGGAAGCCATCTGGAAGATCGAGGTGAAGGACTTCCCTGCGTTCATCGTGGTGGACGACAAGGGCAACGACTTCTTCGCCGAGGTCAATCGGCCGACCCTGGTGGGTCTACTGCCGCGGGGCTGATCGAACTCCCTCGACGGCCCAGCTCGTCGAGGGCCACCCTTCAGCATCGAGGGCCACCCGTTCAGTCGAGGCCCATCGCCCGGGCACAGGCTCTGGCAGCATCGCTTCCTCTCGCTCAACGCAGCGAAACGCCCCCGGGAGCAAACCCGGGGGCGTTTCGCTGCGTGCGAGTCAGGCGCGCTCGGCCATCGGGATGAAGGGCCGCTCGACCTCGCCGATGTAGACCTGGCGCGGCCGGTTGATCTTGGTGGCCGGGTCCGCCGCCTGCTCGCGGAAGTGGGCGATCCAGCCGGGAAGGCGGCCCAGGGCGAAGAGCACCGTGAACATGTTCTGCGGGAAGCCCATCGCCTGGTAGATCAGGCCGGTGTAGAAATCGACGTTCGGGTAGAGCTTGCGCTCCTGGAAGTACGGATCCGATAGTGCCGCCTCCTCCAACTGGACGGCCAGGTCGAGCAGTTGGTCGTTGCCCGAAAGAGTGTTCAGGATCGCGTCCGCATGCTTCTTCACGATCGCTGCCCGCGGATCGTAGTTCTTGTAGATGCGGTGGCCGAAGCCCATCAGCTTGGTGGTGTCCTTCTTGTCCTTGACCTTGGTGACGTAGCTCTTCACGTCGCCGCCCTCGTCGCGGATGCCCTTCAGCATCTCCAGGACGGCCTGGTTCGCACCGCCGTGCAACGGTCCGGAAAGCGCGCTCACTCCGGCCGCGACCGAGACGTAGATGTTCGCGCCGGAGGAGGCGACCATGCGGACGGTTGAGGTCGAGCAGTTCTGCTCGTGGTCGGCGTGCAGGATCAGCAGGACGTCGAGCGCCCGGGTGATCGCGTCATCGAACGGGTAGGGCCCGGTGGGCAGACCGAAAGACATGCGCAGGAAGTTCTCGATGTAGCTGAGCGAATCGTCCGCGTACAGGAATGGCTGACCGACTGAGTTCTTGTAGCCGTACGCGGCGAGGGTGGGCACCGAGCCCATCAGCAGCGGCGTCGCCTTCTCGAGGCTGAACGCCTCGTCCCCGTACTTGGACGCCGCGAAGGTCGACAGCGCGTTCAGGCCGGCCGAGAGCACTGGCATGGGGTGCGACTTGCGCGGAAGCGAGCGGAACATCTCGCGCATCCGCTCGTCGATCAGGTGGTACCTCGCGATGCCCGTCGAGAACTCGGCCAACTGCGCTTCAGTGGGCAGTTCGCCATAGAGGACGAGGTAGGAGACCTCCAGGAAGGAGGAATGTTCCGCCAGTTGCTCGATCGGATAACCGCGGTAGCGCAGGATGCCTGCGTCGCCGTCGATGAAGGTGATCGCCGAACGGCAGGACGCCGTGTTGGCGAAGCCGACATCAATAGTCGTGTTGCCGGTCGTGGCCAACAGCTTGCTGATGTCGTAGCCGTGATTGCCCTGCGTGGCCTCTGCCAAGGGGAGCTCGAGGGATACCTCGTCACAGCTGAAGGTCGCGTTGCTCATGCATCCTCCGTCTCGTCGGACGCGGGCAGCGACGCCTCGTCCGGCTCAGTAGTGCTGTCACCTTACCCCGCGGCCAAGAGCCGCGGCAGGGGCTTTGCGCGGCTCGTCCGACAGGTGAAGTAGTTGACATCTCAATCATTCATCACTAGTCTTTTAGTTGAGACTTCAATCAATCAAGGAGATTGCGAAATGCAGAACATCAAGGACCTCTCCGGTACCTACAACCTCGACCCGTCCCACTCGCGCGTCGGCTTCGTCGCTCGCCACGCCATGATCGCCAAGGTACGCGGCGCCTTCAACGAGGTGTCCGGCACCGCCACGATCGACGGTGCGAACCCGTCCGCCACCGACCTTCAGGTGACCATCCAGACCGCCAGCGTGGACACCCGCGACGCCAACCGCGACGGCCACCTGACCAGCCCGGACTTCTTCGACGCGGCCACCTACCCGACCATCACCTTCAAGGCCACCAGCGCCGAGATCGTCGACGACGAGACCGTTGCCGTCACCGGTGACCTGACCATCAAGGACACCACCCGTCCGGTGGTCGTGCCGTTCATCTTCGGCGGTTCGGCCAAGGACCCGTTCGGCAACGAGCGCATCGGCTTCGAGGGCCAGGTCACCGTCAACCGCAAGGACTGGGGCCTCACCTGGAACGCGGCGCTGGAGACCGGCGGCGTGCTGGTCAGTGACAAGGTCACCCTCGAACTCGAGGTTTCGGCGGTCAAGGCAGCCTGACACCAGACATCCGGACGGACCCCTTCGGGGGGAGGGGTTGCGTCCGGTGACGTCCTGAACGAAAAGGGGACGGTTCCTTTATCGTTCAACTTATCCACAGAATTGGCTTGGCTTGTGGAAAAGCTGAACGGAAAAGGAACCGTCCCCTTTTCGTTCAGGCGGACGCGGACGCCACCAGGCCGGCGTCGGCGGCGGCTTCGGCCAGGACGGACGCGAGGGCCTCAAGCGCCAGATCGAGTTCCTCGCGGGTGATCACCAGGGGCGGGGCCAGACGGATCGTCGAACCGTGGGTGTCCTTGGCGATGACGCCCTTGTCGAGCAGACGTTCGCAGATACTGCGGGCCGAGCCGAGCGCCGGGTCGATGTCCACGCCGGCCCAAAGGCCGAGACCGCGGACTTCGGTGACGCCGCGTCCGATCAGCTCAACGAGCCGCGAGTGCAGGTAAGCGCCCAGTTCGCGCGAGCGGGCCTGCATCTCTCCGGTCTCCAACAACCGCACGACTGCCAGGCCGACGGCCGCAGCCAGCGGGTTGCCGCCGAACGTCGAGCCGTGCTGGCCGGGCTTCAGTAGCCCCAGCACATCCCGGTTGCCCACCACGGCGGACACCGGGACCACCCCGCCGCCCAGCGCCTTGCCAAGCAGGTACAGGTCGGGCTCAACGCCGGCCTGCTCGCAGTAGAAAGTCGTGCCGGTGCGGCCGAGCCCCGACTGGATCTCGTCCGCGATCATCAGCACCTTGTGCTTGTCGGCCAACTGCCGGATTCCGGGCAGGAAACCGGCCGGCGGGGTGATCACGCCGGCCTCACCCTGGATCGGCTCCACCAGGATCGCCACAGTGTGCTCGTCGATCGCCGCTTCGATCGCCCCCAGGTCGCCGTAGGGCACCTTCACGAAGCCGGGCGTGAACGGGCCGTAGCTGTTGGTCGCGTCCTCATCGGAGGAGAACGAGATCACGCTGATCGTTCGACCGTGGAAGTTGCCCTCCATCACGACTATGTTCGCCAGGTCCTCGGGGACGCCCTTCACTTCGTAGCCCCACTTGCGGGCCAACTTGAGTGACGACTCCACCGCTTCGACTCCGGTGTTCATCGGCAGCACCATCTCCTTGCCGCAGAGCGCGGCCAGCGCCTCGATGAACGGCCCGAAGGTGGCTGAGTAAACCGCGCGCGAGGTGATCGACACTTTGCCCAATTGCTCGACAGCGACGGCCACCAGGTCGGGGTTCGAGTGCCCGAAGTTCACCGCGGAGTAGGCGGAGAGGAAGTCGAGATAGCGGTTGCCGTCAATGTCGGTCAGCCACGCACCCGCTCCGCTGGCCACGACCACCGGCAACGGATGGTAGTTGTGCGAGCTGAAGGTCTCGACCTGCGCGATCGCCTGTCGTTGCGCAGCACTGACGACGCGCTCTCCCATGGTTTACCTCCTGGTCAGGCCAGTGATCGTACCTGTTCAGCGATCGCGGAGTACTCCACGCACCAGCCCGGCCAGGGCCTCCGGGTCATGCGGACGCAGGGCGAACCACGCCTTCGCCACGGGGCGGTCGAGTCTCAACAGGCTGGCGAGGTCGACCCTGGTCGCGTCGATCACGCCGTCGCTCGGCGTGGCCAGGATGGTCTCCCTGACCTCGGCGAGTTCGGCTTCGCTATATCCCGTCACGGGTAGCAGGGATTGGGCCTCGGGGTGCTGGGCGTAGACGCCGGCGAGCGAGCCGACCGCCTGCGGTAGCGGGCTGATGATGGCGGACACGCCCACCTTGTGTGCGGCCGCGATGCCCGCTCCCGGACGCAGCGAGCCCAGATTGAGCGTCAACTCCTCCTCGACCACGACCACCGTCTTGCCGGCCACGAGTTCGACGCCCTCCACGATCACCGGGGAGTCCGCGGTGAGCACGACCGCGTCCGGGTTCAGTCTGGCGACCAGGGCGCGCACCTTGTCGACCTGCCCGGCGTCCGCCGCGTCGCACTTGCTGATCATCACAACGTCCGCCAGCCGCAGCGCAACGTCGCCGGGGAACGACTCGGCCTCGCCCACCACGTGCAGCGGGTCGGTGAGCAAGATGTGCAGGTCGGGACGGATGAACGGCAGGTCGTTGCCTGCGCCGTCCCACAGCACCACGTCCGCGTCCGCTTCCGCGGCGGCCAGGACGGTGGCCTGGTCTGTGCCCGAATACACCAGGACGCTCGGCTGGCCCTCCAGGGGAGCGACCTCGGGTTCGGCGCACGCGTCCGCGTCCGAACTGGCGGACGTGCGGTGCGACCAGCCCGCACCGAAGTCGGCCGCCCGCAGCGGGTGCCGAATGACCGCAACGCGCCTGCCCTCGGCGAGCAGCAGGTCGGCAAGGTAGCGGACGGTGGGCGACTTGCCCGCGCCGGTGCGGGCCGCCGTGACCGCGATCACCGGACGATTGGCGGCGAGCATCAGTCGCGACGGACTGAGCAGCTGGAAGTCGGCCCCGGCCGCAAGCACGCGAGCCGCGAGGCGGGCGATCTCCATACAGCCGAGCTCGGTATAAGCGAAGACGACGTTGTCGACGCGCTCGGCATGGATGAACGCCTCTAGGTCGGCCTCAGGAACGATCGGTATCCCGTCGGGGTAGAGGGGTCCGGCAAGGCAGCCCGGATAACGCGCTGAACCGTGGCGCAACCCAGAACTCGTGAAGCCGAGCACCGTGTGGTGGGGGTCCTGGCGGAAGATCGTGTTGAACACGTGGAAATCACGTCCGGCAGTGCCGACGATCAGGGTCCGACGAGGCTGGCTCATCGCTTCACCTCCTTCTTCGCATCGATTCTATTCCCGCCTGCACTGGTTGCCCCCGGGGGACCATTGCGCATCCTGCACCCGTCCATTCGGGGAACGACGGACGAGCTGGGCACACCCGTGGCGGTACCGGACGGTATCGTCGGTTCATGGAACAACAAGCGCCCATCGTGATCGGGTTCGACGGCTCGGATTTCGCCCGCGAGGCGCTGCGCAAAGGCCTCTGGCTGGCGGCGAAACTCGGCGCACCGGTGCGCATCGTGCGCGCATGGACGATCAGCAATGCTCCGCGTCCCAAGACCTGGTCGCCGGGTTATGTGCCACCGGTGGACGACTTCGCCCAGGCTGTACTGGACGATCTGAGCGCCGCGACCGCGTCCGTTCGTGCTGAATATCCCGGTGTTGAGGTGAGCCTGGAAGCTCCCCACGGCGCCGCCGGACGCGAGCTGATCAAAGCCTCCGCGGGCGCCCAACTGGTGGTTGTCGGGACGCGAGGGCTCGGCGGGTTCTCCGGCCTGCTCATCGGCTCGGTCTCCGATCAGGTAGTCGAGCACGCCCAGTGCGATGTGCTCGTGACCAGGCGCGCCTCGGGTGACCAGGCCCCGCCACGCACCCTGAAGCTCGACCGCGCACTCGACCCCGAATAGAGCGGACGGGCTTCGGCAAGCTCGACCCCACACAGTTATCGGCTGTTCGAGGCCCCTTAGTCGGCTGGTCGAGGCCCCTTGATCGGCTGGTCGAGGCCCCTTAGTCGGCTGGTCGAGGCCCCTTAGTCGCCTGGTCGAGGCCCCTTAGTCGGCTGGTCGAGCTTGTCGAGACCCGCTGCGCAGCTTCAGCCGTGACCATCGAGTCGGGCACGGTCAATCGGCATGGACTGCGACGAACGGTCCGCGCGCGACCTACGCTTCGAGGGTGCGCACTATGATCCGTTCGGTTCTGGCGAGCCTGCTGGCAGTTGGAGTGCTGGCCGGCTGCGCGACTGTGCCGCCGCGAGTGCTGGCGACGCGCACGCCTCCCATGCCCGTGGTGGCGGTGACAGCCCAGGTCGATGAACCGGTGGCGTTCCCGCTCACCCAGATCGCCGACGGATCCAGCAGTGCGAGTCCCACCGAAAGCGCCACTCCGAGCGCTCCGACGGACACCCCGACTCCTCCGGCGCCCGAGCCGAGCGCGCCTGCGTCCCCCGAGCCGACGACTGAACCGGTCGACTGCTCGAAGGCGAAGTGCGTGGCGCTCACGTTGGACGACGGCCCCGTGCCCCAGACCGCGAAGGTGCTCGATCTACTCAAGAAGCTGGACGTGAAGGCCACCTTCTTCGTCCTCGGTGAGATGGCGAAGGCACACCCGAAGATCGTGCAACGGATAGTGCGGGAAGGCCACGCGGTCGGCAACCACTCTTGGAGCCACCCAGAGTTCTGGAAGTGCTCCAAGGCCTCGATCCGTAAGCAACTCACGAAGACCAACCGCCTGCTCACACACCTGGGCGCGACGCCCACGCTGATGCGTCCGCCGTTCGGGGAGTGGGACGCCCGAGTCGCCAAGATCTCAAGAAAGCTCGGCCTTGCCGGAATCCTGTGGGACGTCGACCCCCTGGACTGGAAGTCCCGCAACACCAAGAAGGTGGTGAAGTCGGTGCTGCGCAAGGTGAAACCGGGATCGATAATCCTCACTCACGACACGCTCAAGACGACCCGCAAGGCTTACCCGGCGATCATCAAGAAGCTGCGCGCCAAGGGCTACGTCTTCGTGACCGTACCCGAGTTGCTGGCCGGCGAACTTCACGCCGGCGGGCGCTACTCGAACGCCTGAGAGTGATCGCGCCTGGCAGCGGCCCTTCGTGACGCGGTCGCTCGTCCCTCGCGACCGCTCCTCAGGGACCGGTATCAGGGCAACGCCCGTCCCTCGCGACCGCTCCTCAGGGACCGGTATCAGGGCAACGCCCGTCCCTCGCGACCGCTCCTCACCCTGATCCACCGATCGGCTGGTCGAGCCTGTCGAGACCGCGCGCGCTCGGTGTATCGAGGCTCAGGACCGACATCGGGGGAACGGCTGAGCCGGGTCTCGACAGGCTCGACCAGCCGATCAGGGATGTGGAGCGAGACGTCAATCGGGGGTGGCGCGGGCCTCGCGGTAGCGGGCCAGGGCTACGGTGCGCTCCTGGGCGTGGTCGACGATCGGCTCGGGGTAGGCGTGCGCGTAGCCGTCGAGCACCGTCCAGGGACGGTGGGCCGCGGCGCCGTCCAGGTGGCGCAGTTCAGGGACGTAACGGCGGACGTAGGCGCCGTCAGGATCGAAGCGGACGCCCTGGGTGACCGGGTTGAACACCCTGAAGTAGGGCGCGGCGTCCGTCCCTGTACCGGCCGTCCACTGCCAGCCGTGCGCGTTGGAGGCCAGATCACCGTCGATCAGGTGGTCGAGGAAGTGCTGCGCGCCGTGCGGCCACCAGACGTGCAGGTCCTTGGTGAGGAAGCTCGCCGTGATCATCCGAACTCGGTTGTGCATCCAGCCCTCCTGCAGCAGCTGGCGCATGCCGGCATCCACGATCGGGAAGCCGGTGCGACCGGCGCACCAGGCGTCGAAAGCCTCGTCCGGTTCGGCGTAGGCCATCCCGAGCGGGTTGAGATCGGCGGTCAGTGAGTCCGGATTGCGCCACAACACGTCGGCGTAGAAATCCCGCCAGGCGAGTTCGGTGGCGAAGCGATCCGCGTCTGCGCCTCGGTGCTCGGCCAGATCGGCCAGCAGCGTTCGCGGATGTACTACACCGAACTTCAGATCGGGAGAGAGTCGAGAAGTGCGGTCCAGGTCTGGACGGTCACGTGCTGTCGCGTAGCCGGCGAGGTTGTCGTCCATGAAATGCCGCCACCGCGCGAGCGCCGCGGCCTCACCGGCCTCGGGCAGCCTGATCGGGCAGGCTGCAAGAGCA
>DAORUI010000008.1:30891-35256 GCA_035433085.1 Propionicimonas sp.
GTCGCGCGCCGCACCGGCCGGCTCGGTCTCGGTGGAGACGTGCACCTGCATTGCTCCGATCTCGGCAGCGGTTCGCGGCACCACCTCGCGGGGGTCGCCGAAGCGGACGCAGAGCCTCCCGCCGAGGCTCGCGTCGAGGGCGATCAGGTTCGCCGCCAACCATGCCGGACGCACCGGGCCGGCCGAGTCGAAGAACGCCGGGTCGACCACGAACAGCGGCACCACCGGTCCGTCCTTGGCTGCCGCCGTGAGCGCAGGGTGATCGTGCAGGCGTAGGTCGCGGCGAAACCAAACCAGCCTTGCTTCACTCATTGCGGGCCGCTGCGATGGTGGCCGCCGCGGGGCCGATCAGGTGGCCCAGTTGCCGACCCGGCGCGGGAATGAGGTGTTGGTAACGTCCGCCGACCCAGACCGGGACGGCGGGTGCAGCCTGCAACTGGCCCACGATGCGGGTGACGCGCTCAGCGTCCCGGCTTCGCGGTACCGAGGTCACCGCGGCGAACGCGTTGGTGCGGCTGGTCGCGTCCCGCCAGGCAGGCAGCGGCACCTGGGCGCCGAGGTAGATCGTTGGGACGCCCGCGCGGCGGCAGGCGGCGGCGAAGGCGAGCAGACCGAGTTGGTGGTCGACCCCGGGCGGCGCGCCCACCAGCACCGGACGGCCGGAGTGACTGCGGCGGGCCGCGTCGAAGGCCCCGGCGAGGCGCCGCATCATCACGTTCGCCACCAGGTGCTCGCCCGCGACGCTGACCGTCCCGTCGGACCAGGCCTCGCCCAGTCGCGCGAGCGCAGGCATCATCCAGTTGTCGACCGTCGCCTCGAAACCGCCCCGGTCGAACCGTTCGCCGACCAAGTGCTGCACCGTGGCCGCGTCCATCGCCGCGGCGGCTCGGATCAACTCGGCGTACGGGTCGACGCCGTGGGGCTCGTCCGGGGGACGCCGGGCGATCTCGGCGGCCGCGGACTTCGGCGACCAACCGGCCCGCACGAGTTCCTGCATCGCCTGGACGCGGGCCAGAGTCGACGGGTCGTAGAGCCGGTAGCCGGACGCGGTGCGCTGCGGGGCCAGCAACTCATAGCGACGCTCCCAGGCGCGCAGCGTGTGTTCGGAGAGCCCGGTGACCTCGGCCGCCTTCTTGATGGTCAGCAGGGTCTGCTCGCTGGTTGCTGTCCAGGCTTGGTTCGGCATGTGTCTAAGGTTACGCGCTTATCCTTCTCGAATGCGAGACGCAGTTGGCATACTTTTGTCTAATCTTTTGAGGAGGCAGACATGACTGATCGACAGCGTCAGGTACTGGTCACCGGGAGTGCGGGATTGATGATCGTGGGTACCCTCTACGGCTTCGGCCTGCTCGGGGCACCGGTCGAGGCCACCTCGAGCGGCGCCTTCTCCGCGGAGGCCACCCTGCTCGCGCCCGCCGTCCGCGCCTTCTCGATCTGGTCGGTCATCTACCTGGGGCTGATCGCCTACGTGGTCTGGCAGTGGCTGCCCACCAACACCGCTTCGGCGCGCGCCCGGCGCATCGGAGTGCTGTCGGCGCTGTCGATGGTGCTCAACGGGCTCTGGCTGGCGGTGGTTCAGGTCGGCGGCATCTGGCTTAGCGTGGCGGTGATCGTCGCCCTCGCGCTCACGCTCGGCGTGCTGGTTCAGCGGCTCGGCGACTCTGCGGACGCGTCTCCCTTCGAACGGATCGTGCTCGACCTCACGTTCGGCCTCTACCTCGGCTGGGTGAGCGTGGCCACGCTCGCCAACGTGACCACCGCCCTGGTCGCGTCCGGCTTCGACCCGGCACCGGCGATCGCCGAGTATTGGGCGGTCGGCGTACTCGCGCTGGGCGCGATGCTCGGCGTGCTCCTGGCCATGGCCCTGGGTGGACGCCTGAGCGTCGCCGGGGCCATGGCGTGGGGACTGGCCTGGATCGCGGTCGGACGCTTCGCCGGCAACCCGAACTCCTTCGCCACCGGCGTCGCAGCCACATTGGCCGTGGTGGTGATCCTGGGGGCAACCGTGCTGGTCCTGCTTCCGCGGATAACGGCGCGTCCGAGCGTGGCGACCGTCCTGCGCTGACCTTCCTTTGGCTCAGCCCAGGAGCAGGAAGAGCGTGGGCAGCATCACAATCCCCACGACCAGGCTCACCGAGGTCATGAAAGCCGACAGTTCGACGTCCAGGCCGGCTCTCGAGGTGAACCCCGGGACCATGGACGCGATCGGCGCGAACAGCAGCATCACCACGACGAGCCGAGCCTCCACCGGGAAGGGCAGCAGCGTCCAGCAGGCGATCGCCGTGACGATGGAGAATGCATAGCGGACGGCGAGATGCCGAGCGGCGGCGCGGTACTTGCTGGGGTGCAGTTCGAGTTCCAGGCCGATCCCGATCATCAGCATCGCCAGGAACGGGTTGGCCGCGCCCACCGTCGAGGTGAACACGATCACCGCGTCCGGAAGGCGCAGGTCGAACAGTCGCATCACTAGGAGCACCAGGTAGGTGACGAAGACCGGCGAGCGGGCCAGCGTCCGGCCGGTGTCCCGCCAGCGATGACTGCCCGGCTCGCCGGCCAGGGCCATGCCCCAGCCGTACCCCACCCCAGCTGAGGCGAAAGCGTTGCCGATGTCGAACAGGGTGGAGTAGATCATCGCGTGCGGCCCCATGAACCCCGCTAGGTATGGGGTGCCGAAAGCGCCGATGTTGTAGGTGCCTGAGTTGATCACCGCGAACGCCTGCTGTTGGCGTCCCCGTCGTGCGGCGAGCAGGAAGCCGATCACCTGCTGCGCGACCACGGTCACCAGGCCCAGCGCGACCAACCCGAGCAGTGCCCGGTCGAGGTGGTAGTCGTTGAAGCTGGTCAGCAGCGCGCACGGCAGGGTGACCGTCAGGACCAGCCGGGCGAACAGCTTGAAGTCACTCGGCTTCGCCCAGCCGAGACGTTTGATGCCGAGCCCGATGCCGACGATCGCGATCAGCGACAGCGCCTTGGCCACGATCTCCAGCATGCAGGCACGCTATCCCCGCTTGGGTGTGGCTGCGCACACCGTCCGTGGTGGACGAAGTCACACCCTGTCGGGCATTGGGCGACGCGGGCGTCAGTCGAAGATCGGGTCGACCGTCCGCGAACGCTTCAACTCGAAGAAGCCAGGATAGGCAAGCACGTTGAGGAACCCGTCCCACAGTCGTCCTGCCTCCTCGCCCTTGGGAGCGGGGGAGATCACCGGACCGAACAGGCTCATGCCGTTCACCCGGATCACTGGCGTGCCGACGTCGGTGCCCACCTGCTCGGCCACTTCGGCGTTGGCGGCGCGCAGGGCATCGTCGGCTTCGTCGGAGTCGCCGGCCGTCGCGAGTTCGGTCGGCAGCCCCGCCTCGGCGAGGGCCGCCGCGTGCGCCGTCCGATCGTTCGGCTGGCCGCCGGGGTGCAGCCGGGTGCCCAGCGCGGTGTAGAAGTCCGTGAGCTTGTCGGGGTGGTTCGCCTGCACGGCCAGCGCCACGCGCGCACCCGACCAGGCCTTGTCCATCAGCTCGCGGTAGCCGGACGGGAGTTCGCGACCCTCGTTGAGCGCGGACAGACTCATCACGTGGAACTGCACGTCCACGGCGCGCACCTTCGCCACTTCGAGCGCCCAGCGCGAGGTCATCCACGCCCAGGGGCACAGGGGGTCGAACCAGAGGTCGAGGGTCGTGCGGTCTTCGCTCATTGGGCGATTGTAGGTGGCCGGGAACGCGGATCGGTCAGGCCACCCTTCGGTAGTCTGCGGCCGTGATCCGCTACGTCGTTCTTGACCTCGGCCAGGTGCTGGCCTCGCCGTCCGACCTCTTCCGCGCGCCCGCCGACCTGCTCGGCGTGGACGCGGACGCGCTGGCCGGGCTCTACTGGACGGATCGGCGCGACTACGACACCGGCGGTCCGAGCGTGAACTACTGGGGCCCGATCCTGGACGCGCTCGGCGTGTCCGTCACCGAACCCCTGGTCGCCCAACTGGCCGGCCTGGACGCGGACCTGTGGACCGAGTTGCGGCCGAGCGCGCTGGAACTCGTCCGAACCGTGCACAGCTGGGGAGTGCCGCTGGCCATCCTCAGCAACGCGCCACACGAGATGGGCCCGGCCGTACGCGCCTCAGCCTGGGTGGCGCTTTTCGAGCGGGTCTTCATCTCCGCCGAGATGGGCCTCACCAAGCCCGACCCCGCGATCTACGCCGAGGTGACCGCCGCCCTCGGCGTCGCTCCCGGTGAGATCGCGTTCATCGACGACCGCGCCCCCAACTCGGACGCCGCCGCGGCGTTCGGCTGGCAATCCCATCTCTGGATCGACGACACCGACTCGCTCACCTGGCTCCGCGGGGTCTGCGTCCGAGCTTGAACGAAAAGGGGACGG
>DAORUI010000009.1:0-34971 GCA_035433085.1 Propionicimonas sp.
CCTGAGGAGCGCTCGTGAGGAACGAACGAGCGCGTCACGAAGGGCGTCCGCCACCAGTTCCCAGAGCAGACGGCGGCCCTTCGTGACGCCGTCCGCTCGTTCCTCACGGACGGCTCCTCAGGGACCGATTGGAGGGTGTGGCTCGTGAGGTACGAGCGGAGCGTCTCGAAGGGGGCGTCCGCCACAAGTTCTCAGAGCAGACGGCGGCCCTTCGTGACGCCGTCCGCTCGTCCCTCACGGACGGCTCCTCAGGGACCGGTTGGAGGGGTGCGCTCGTTCCTCACGGACGGCTTCTCAGCGACCGGATGGTGGCGACGGTCGTCCGACCCCTAGTCGGGCGCAGCAGCCCAAGGTCAGTCGCCGGCGGTCTGGCGACGCAGGTCCTTGCGAAGTTCGGGAGGCAGCGCGAAGGTCAGGTTCTCCTCGGTGAGGCGCTCCTCGACAGCCGCCGGGAAGCCGCGTTCGGTGAGGAAATCCAAGACTCCCTGCACTAGCGCGTCCGGCACCGAGGCGCCGGAGGTGACGCCCACCGAGCTCACGCCGTCCAGCCAGGACTCGTCGATCTCGCCGGCGTTGTCGACCCGATAGGACGCCTTCGCACCGGCTTCCAGCGCGACCTCGACCAGGCGCACCGAATTGGACGAGTTCTGCGAACCCACCACGATCACCAGATCGGAATGGGTAGCGATCTGTTTCACCGCGGACTGCCGGTTCTGAGTGGCGTAGCAGATGTCGTCGCTGGGCGGGTCCATCAGCGTGGGGAACTTCTCGCGCAGGCGTCCGACCGTCTCCCAGGTCTCGTCGACGCTCAGCGTGGTCTGGCTCAGCCAGGCGACCTTGGCGTCGTCGGCCAACTCGACCCCGTCCACGTCATCGGGGTGCTGCACCAGGGTGATGTGCTCGGGCGCCTCACCGGTGGTGCCCTCCACCTCCTCATGACCGGCGTGGCCGATCAGCAGGATCTGGATGCCCTGGCCGGCGAAGCGTTTGGCCTCGTTGTGCACCTTGGTGACCAGCGGGCAGGTGGCGTCGATGGTCTTCAGCCCACGTTCGGCAGCTTCGGCGTGCACAGCCGGCGACACCCCGTGCGCGGAGAACACCACCGTTGCGCCGACCGGCACTTCGGCCAATTCTTCGACGAAGATCGCCCCCCGGGCCTCAAGGTCCTCCACGACGTGCCGGTTGTGCACGATCTGCTTGCGGACGTAGACCGGCGGGCCGTACACGTCCAGCGCCTTCTCCACTGTGACCACCGCGCGATCCACTCCGGCGCAGTATCCCCGGGGCGCGGCGACGACCACTCGCTTGGTTTCTGGCATGCCGTTCAGTCTACGTTGGCCGTCCGATCGCTCCGGACGCGTCTGTTCAGGCTCCTACCCGCCGCGCTAAGCGACTGAGCTCCGATAGAACGAACCGCAGGTTGCGGGGCGACTCCCCCACCCGCCGGATGGCGTACGGGAACCAGTCCGTGCCGAACGGCAGGTAGACCCGAACCCGATGACCGCGCCGAGCCAGCTCGCGCTGCAGTTCGGGACGGACGCCGTACAGCAGCTCGAACTCGTAGCCGTCCCTTGGCCAATCGTGGGCGTCGGCCTGAGAAATGATCTCCTCGATCAGGCGGTGGTCGTGGGTGGCGAAGACCGGGTAGACGCCGGACTCTCGGGCCGCGCGGCTCAGCAGCAACGACGCGCACCGGCGGTAACGCGAGTCGCGATCCGTCGTACCACGCACAGCGGCAGACGCTGGTTCGGCGAACGCGCCCTTGACCAGCCGAACCCAGGCACCGCCGGCCACCAGCCGCTCCAGATCGGCGCGCGTGCGGTGCAGATAGGCCTGAATCGTGATCGCCGCCGGCAGGTCCTCCGCACGCAATGCCCAGTAGAGGTCCAACGTCGCGTCGGTGACGCCGGAATCCTCCATGTCGATCATCAGCGCGTCGTGGCCCTGCCGCGGCGCTCCGGCCGCCTCCCGCACCGCAAGCGCCAGCGTCCGGGCGTTGGCCAGACAGGTGGCCTCGTCGGCCATCAGGCCGATCTGGGTCGGATCGACCGACGCGCACGCGTCCAGGGAGTTCTCTGCCGCAGAGCCGATTGCTGCGCTCAGCTGGGCGACCGTCGCGGCGATCAGCGTCGGGTCGGTCACGTACTCGCCGAGGTAGAACAGGGAGGTCGAGATGGCGTCCCGACCCAGTTCGAGAGCGCAGCTCACCGCCGCATCCACGCTCCCGCCGCCAACGAACTGCCTGGCCAGGCCCCGCAGCCACGGCTGCCGTTGGGCGAAAGCCGTGACCCGCTCCGATCGAGCCAGCCGGATCATGCCTTCTTGCCAGAGCGCCATGGCGTCACCCTAAGTCAGCATCGCTGTGGGGCTGGCTGCGTCCGCGATTCACCAGTGTCGGCGGTGGCCGCTAGCCTGCGGTGGTGGTCACATCGAACGACGGTTCCGTGCAGCGGCTGACCAGTTCAGCCGAGCAGCCGCAACCGCTGCGCGCGGTGGTGGCCGCGACCAAGTCGTGGGTCGAGCGGCTGAACCCGATCTGGGTCGAAGGCCAGCTGATCGAGATCAAACGCCGCGCCGGTTCGGTCACCCAGTTCCTGACCATGCGCGACACCCTCGCCGAGGTGTCGGTGACCCTGTCCACCTCACTCGCCGTGCTGGACGCCGCCGGCCCGCTGACCGAGGGCACCGTGGTTGCGGCGTGGGTGCGTCCGACCGTGTGGAGCAAGTCCGGCAGCCTCACCTTCGAGTGCCGCGAGCTGCGTCCCTCGGGCGAGGGCAGGCTGCTGGCCGCGCTCGAGCAGCGCAAGCGGATGCTGCAGGCCGAGGGCCTGTTCGAACCGGCGCTGAAGAAGCGGCTGCCCTTCCTGCCCCGGCGCGTCGGCCTGGTCACCGGCGCCCAGAGCGCGGCCGAGCGTGACGTCGTTGAGAACATCGGACGCCGCTGGCCGGCCGCGGTGCTAGACGTGCGGCACACCCTGGTGCAGGGCCAACAGTCGGTCGAGCAGCTCATCGATGCCATCCGCTCCCTCGACGCCGCCCCCGAGGTCGACGTGATCATCGTCGCCCGTGGCGGCGGCTCGCTGGAGGACCTGCTGCCGTTCAGCGACGAGGCCCTCGTCCGCGCTGTTTTCGCTTGTCGGACGCCGGTGGTGAGCGCGATCGGGCACGAGACCGACACCCCGATCCTCGACCTGGTGGCCGACCTGCGCGCGTCCACGCCGACGGACGCAGCCAAGCGCGTCGTCCCGGACGCGGCCGCCGAAGCCGCAGCGGTGGCCAACGCCGTCGGCCGCGTCCGGCAGGCGATCGTCAACCGGGTGGCGCTGGAGGAGCGCAGACTCGGCGAGCTGCGCAGCCGTCCGGTACTGCGCGATCCGGCGGCGTCCCTGGTCGGGCACGCCGACCGCCTGCACAACTACCACGAGCGGCTGGGCCGCGCGATCGGCGCCCGGCTCCGCGAGGAACAGCTGGGCCTGCAGCACACCGTGCAGCGGGTGCGGGCGCTGTCGCCGCGGGCCACCCTGCAGCGCGGCTACGCCATCCTCACCGACGCGGACGGCGCCGGCGTCGAGCGGGTGGCGGCCACCACCCGGGGCGCAACCCTCACGGCCCGGCTCGCGGACGGGCGGCTCACCCTCACCGTCAACGACCTCGAACCGCAGGAGCAGGAGCAGGAATGACCAAGCCAGAACTCAGCTACGAAGAGGCCCGCGACCAACTGGTCGAGATCGTGCGCCAGTTGGAGGCCGGCAGCGTCCCGCTGTCGGAGTCGATGAAGCTCTGGGAGCGCGGCGAGGCGCTCGCCAAGATCTGCCAGCGCTGGCTGGACGGAGCCAAATCCACGATCGACGCCGCCCGCGAGTCAGGCCCCTCGACAGCGTCGGCACGCGACCAGCCGGACGCGAAGTGACCACCCCGCTCACCGGCCTAATCAACTTCCGCGACGTCGGCGGCCTGCCGGTCACGGGCGGGGCCCGCACCCGCAACGGTGTGCTCTACCGTTCCGCGGCACTCGGGGATCTCGGCGAGGCCGGCTCCTGTGCGCTGGCCGACCTGGGAGTGCGAACGATCGTCGACCTGCGCGCACCGTCAGAGCGAGCCCAGGCACCGAGCCGGTTGGCCGCAGTTCTCGACGTGGTCGAACTGCCCTTGCTCGAAGGCGCGATGAACCCGGAGCTGCTGCGCCGGCTCGACGACGCGCGCACCCGCGTCCCCACCCTCGCAGAGCTCTACGCAAACCTCGCCGCGGACGGCGGGGCCGTGTTCGCCCAAGTCGCGCGGGTGGTCGCGTCCGCGGACGGCGGCGTCCTGGTGCACTGCACCGCAGGAAAGGACCGCACCGGCGTAGCCGTGGCCCTCCTGCTGGACGCGGTCGGCGCCGAGCGCGACGCCATCCTCGCCGACTACGCCGCCACCCAGGCGCAATTGAGCGGCGCTTGGGCGGAGCGAATGCTCGCCGGCATGGCGCGGATCGGGATGCCGATCACCCCCGAGATCGCCGACCTGGCGACGAGTTCGCCCGCCACTGCGATGGCGGCCCTTCTCGACTCGCTGGACGCAGACGGCGGCACGACCAGGTATCTCACCAGCCACGGCCTTGCTGAGCACGAACTGCACCGACTCCGGGATCGGCTGATCGACAGCTGACCCGACCATGCGCGCACGAACCGGTCGTCGGTCGGCCACCCGAGCCGCTCGGTCAATGCGGCAGCGCGATCGGATGGATCCGATGGTGCCGGTTCCAGGCGGCCAGCCAGGCTCGCAGTCGCAGCCAGCCGTCGGCCGCTACGGCTCGCCGAGCCCCAACAGGCTCTTCGGCGCGCGCGTGAATGCGGCGAAGCTGCTCGTTCTCCCGGTCCAGCAGGCGGCTCCGCTGCTGATAGAGCGTCTGTGTCGCGTACACGTTGTACATCGGTGCCTCCCCTACACCTCGCGGCCAGCGTGGGGACGGGATACCCGGTGCATCACAGCCTTGGTGCATCGGGGCTGGTGTCTCGTTCGACACTGGCCCGACAACACCATCGAATCACTGTCCAGCCACGCTGTCTAGACACTTGGCTAGTTTTCTAGACAGATGGATATCCAGGCCGTAGCGCGCCTCTATGCGTTGCCTTCGGAAGGCCCGTCCGAGGCCACCCCTCCGGCCAGGCCGATCAGGCGCACCGCGATGTCGATGATCTCGTCCTGCCTGGCCGCGAAATCCTCAGGGGATAGTCCTACCGCCGTCATCACCCAGGCGGACATCGCCTCGAAGCCGAAGACACTCGCAACAATGAAGGCGCTGACCAGCTTGGGGTCCATTACCGACGGCTTGGTCGAGTCGGCCTGCCAGGCCGCTATCAATTCACCAAGTTGCGTGGCCGGGGTAGGTGTAGCCGCGTCGATCATGCGCTCCGGACGGACGCCGGCCAACTCGGCCCTGACCATCAGCAGGGCGAACTCGCGAAACCTCGGCAGGGACGCCGTGAGCACCTCTCGGGCAACCTCCAGATCACCAGCAGCCCAGCCCGCCAGCTGGGGTCGAGCGCTGGTGAACGCCTCCACCTCGCCCTTGATGATCGCTGCAACCATCTCGTCGCGAGTACCGAAGTACTGCTGCACGAGCCCGTGGCTCACCCCGGCAGCGGCAGCGATGTCGCGGATACTGACCGCTGAGATGTCACGCTCGGCGAACAGATGCCTGGCCGCCTGCAGGATTGCGGCCTTCGTCAGTTCCGCGTTTCGCGGACGTCGCTCCATCGCTTCTCCCAATGACGAGACCACAGGTCGTGGGTGGCGGGGTGGGCCAGGACACCAGCAACTGTACAACCGTCCAGAACGGCGTTGCCGAGGCCGGGCGGCCCGCCGCGAGCCTTCAGTCCTCGGTCGAACTCCGATCCTCGGCGTCGAACGCCACGCCGGCCATGGGCGCACCCAACCGACTGGCATCGCGCAACTTATGGGCGAGCTTGGAACTCGCCGAGTAGGCCTCGCGCGACTTGCCCCGTCCGTAGGACAGCGAGCGGTCGGCCCGCACGCCGATGCTGGCACCGACCTCAACCGCATCCTGATCGGCACCCATGTAGAGGAACTGCCAGTTGTAATCGCGCTCCTGCCGGGTGATCAGGTCATTGACCATCGCGTGGGTGAACTCCTTGGACGCGTTCTCCATGCCGTCGGTCATGATCGCCACGATCACTGTGCCCGGACGCTCGCCTTCGGCCAGCGCGGCCAGGCGTGCGCCGAGGGCGTTGATGCTGCGGCCGATGGCGTCCAGCATGGCTGTGCTCCCTCGCGGCTGCAGGTCGAGCGGTGGCACCGCATGCACGTCCAGGCCGGTGAACACCACCTCGTACTGGTCGTCGAAGCGGGCCAGACCGACGGTGCAACGCCCGGGGTGGGTGGATTGGTCGGCGATGAAGGCTGCGAACCCGCCCTCGATATCGCTCCTGATCGATTGCATCGAACCGGAGCGGTCCAGCACGAACTCGATGTGCGTCAGTTCAGGATTGGTCATTTCTGGTCCTTTCTTCGCGGCTTGAATGCCATTGGCGGCCGGCCGGCCGCGGCGTCGTAGCGGGCGACAGCGATGTCGGCCGCGGTGATACCCCCGTCGGCTGCATACGGACGCAGCGACTTGCTGCGAGCCAGCCTCGGCGGGACGGAGTTGGGTGCCAGCCCAGCGATCTCGGCCACCTTGCGCATGCTCGTGCCATCCAGCACCGCAGCCGCCATGGCTTCGCGCTGGGCGTCATCGAGCAGCCGGCCGGCCTCGCTCAGTTCGGCGACGACCTCTTCCGCGGCGGACGCCACCACGGCGCGTCCGATCGCGTGACTGGCCTGCTGCGCACTCTCGCGCCACGTGTTTCCGTCCATGTTCTGAGCATATGCAGCTTCTGCGCATAGTCAATAGCTGCACATGGCTCGCCCACGCCGTCCGGCTCAGCGGCGAGCGCTCCGCGGACGCAGTTCGTTCACTGCGGCAGCCAGGCAGGTGAGCGCAACTGCCGCCAGCATGCCGACGACCCAGCCCTGCCCGATCGCCCTGAGCACCCCGGCAACCCCTCCGCCGCGCTTGCCTGGATGCACCCATTCGCTCCAGAAGGACGGCACGGCCGCCACCGTGGCCACGAGGGCGAAGAGCAGGAAGCCGGCGATCAATGCGAGCACCCGATTTCCGGGTTCGGAGAATTCCTTCGAATCCTCTGCCCCGCTAGCCGCGTCCGCCACAGTTCCTCCCCAGGCCTGGGAGCCAACTCTGGACGACACACAGAAACCTCACAACACTCGGGTTGTGACAGGGCAAACCCGATGGCATGACGGAGATACTCGGACAAACAAACCCACGGCGCTAGCCGAGTCCGGCGCGGCAGCGGTCAGCCGATCGGACCACTGCGCGGTACGCGCGCGTAGTCAGCAAGCGGAACCATCTCGATCGGACCCCGGCACGCGGCCAGCAGTGCGTCCCAGGCCGGACGCTCAGCGTCCGTCGGGTCCGGATTGCGTCCGTGCAGGAGCGCGGCCAGCCGATCACCTTCGAGGAAGCGGTTTCCGTCCGCCCAGGCTTCGTCCTCGACGAGCACGCCGAGAAGCAGATCGGGCACCGCGGGCAGGTCCCCAGACATCGCGGGCTGGTAGTAGGGCAGGGCGAGTGCCGACATGCCGAGCTTCTGGTAGAACTTCAGCCGTCGTGCCGGGTCGCCGTACTCGGGGCTGAACGCGTGTCCGTCCGGCCGTTCGATCTCGGCGAGGAACGCGCCAGGATGCATCAGTTCGCGCCACCGGGCGACCGCTGCCTTGAACAGCTTCGAACCCGAGCCCTTGCCGCGATACTCCGGCAGCACGGCCAGGTATTCCAGCAGCAGCAGGTCGGTGTCGGACGAGTAGTCACCGACCGCGGCTGCCTTGACCACTTCACCGTCGTGTTCGACGAGTACCTCGCCCCAGGTGACGAAGTTCAGGAACGACCCTCGATCGGCCAGCTCCTGCGGCGGGAACGAACGCCGAAGGATGCGGTCGTAGATGTCGCCGAGCTGATTCGGATGCGCTACCTCCACTCGGCCGACCCTAGCGGACTGCGGCAGGATTGGCGGCGTGTTCATCGCCAGAGCCGACACCCCGCACGGCGAGATTGCGCTGCGGCAGCGGGCCGGGGTCACCGAGTTGGTGGTGAACGGCGTTTTCGCGATGGACTCGGCCGAGGTCACTTCCGAACTCGCGCTGGCCGACGCCGCCGGACGGCCGCCGGGACGCGTCCTGGTCGGCGGGCTCGGGCTGGGCTACACCGCGGCCAGGCTGCTGGACGCCGGTGCCGAGCTCGTGCGGATCGTCGAGTTGGCCGAGCCGCTGGTGGCCTGGGCACGGGCCGGGCTCACCGAGCAGCTCGGACGCGTGGCGTCCGACCCCAGAGCCGACCTGTTGGTCGCCGACATCGCGGACGCGATCCGCGACGCCGAACCGGGCTGGGACGCGATCCTGCTCGACGTGGACAACGGCCCGAGCTTCCTGATCCACGACCACAACGCACGGGTGTATTCCAGCGGACTTCTGACCCGCTGCCTCTCGTTGCTCAACCCCACCGGCTGCCTGGTGGTCTGGTGCGAGGCTGCTTCCCCCGACCTGGAGACCACGCTACGACGGCTTGCCCGCGAGGTTGAGCTGATCACCGTCGGAGTCACCCGCGAGGGGCGCAGCTTCGACTACGCGCTCTATCGCGCGTCCGGCCTGCGGAAGGGCTAGTCGCCCAGCGCGCGACGGAGTGCTTCGAAACGGTGCTCCAAGTGGTCAAGGCGCGCGGCCACGTCGGGCGGGAGGTCCGTCGCAACCGTGGCCGCTGCCGGCGCGGACCGACGGACGAACTTGAGGTAACCGATGCCGATCGTCACCACCAGGGCGATCGCGACCACCAGGAATCGCCAGATGCTCTGCTCGGCCGAGACCGTCATGCCCACGGCGTACACCATGGTGAACACCCCACCAAGCAGGACGCCGTTCGAGATCACGATCTGGGTGGGCGGCAGCGCCAGGGAGATCGCCAGGATCGCGGTGGCCAGCACCAGCAGGATGATCCCGGTGATCAGCCGCCACCGGTTGAAGACGTTGTCGTCGTAGTTCTGGTAGGACGGTTCCGGATAGAACGTGTTCACCCCGATACCGACGAAACCGACCACGACAAGGCCGAGGAAGAACGCGAAGATGATCTGCAGCGCACCGTTGCCCTTCATGGTTTCAGGCTACTGACCGGCGCCAACTGGCGGAGTAGCCTCGCGGGAGGGAAAGGGGGCGCGATGATCACCGTCGAGCAGGCACGTCGGCTGCGGCTGCTCGCCCCGCGCTGGGAGCCTGCCAGCGGCGATCGCTTCGTGATTCCCGACACCGATCTCGACGAGGTCTTCGTGATCGCCGAGATGACCATCGAGGCCCACGACGTTCCCGGCGGCCAGGTCATCAAGTTCAATGGCACCACCGAATGGGCACTCGACAGCATCGCCGCCGAGAGAGTCCTCTGGCTTCCCCGCGAGGACCAGTTGCGGACGCTGCTGACCTACGGCTTCGTCCGCCTTGAGGTGATCGGCGACGGTTTCGCCGTCGAACTCACCGACGGCAGCCGCCACGTGGATACCGACGCCGAACGCGCCTACGCTCGCGCGGCGATCGCCTGGCTCGACCGCCGCTGAACCCCCTGAACGTTCCCCGGACTCTCCTCCTCGTTCCCCGAACTCCCCTTCTCGTTCCCCGAGCCTGTCGAGGGGCGAGCGCCTCGGCCATCGTGGTCTCGACAAGCGCGACCAACCGAGTGGGCGGTCGATCGCCTTCCGGCTGGTCGAGCTTGTCGAGACCTCGGACGCTGGTGCGGCTACTCACCCCAGCGGAACGTCCTCCAACAGGTCCGTGACGAGCGCGGCGATCGGCGAACGCTCCGAACGGGTCAGGGTGACGTGGGCGAACAGCGGGTGGCCCTTCAGCCGCTCCACCACTGCGACCACGCCGTCGTGCCGACCGACGCGCAGGTTGTCGCGCTGGGCCACGTCGTGGGTGAGCACGACCCGCGAGTTCTGCCCGATCCGGCTCAGCACAGTCAGCAGCACATTGCGCTCCAGCGACTGCGCCTCGTCCACGATCACAAAAGCGTCGTGCAGCGACCGTCCCCGGATGTGGGTCAAGGGCAGAACCTCGAGCATGTCCTGGGCCAGCACTTCGTCGATCACATTCTTCGAGGTCACCGAGCCCAGGGTGTCGAACACCGCCTGCCCCCAGGGCGACATCTTCTCGCCCTCAGTGCCGGGCAGGTAGCCGAGCTCCTGGCCGCCGACCGCGTACAGCGGCCGGAAGACGATCACCTTCGAGTGCAGCCGCCGCTCGAGCACGGCCTCCAGTCCGGCACACAGCGCGAGCGCCGACTTACCGGTGCCGGCCCGGCCCCCGAGGGAGATGATGCCCACGTCGGGGTCGAGCAGCAGGTCGAGCGCCACCTTCTGCTCCGCCGAGCGGCCATGGATGCCGAAGACCTCCCGATCCTTGATCAGGCGGACGGAACCCTTGGGCGTCACCCGGCCAAGGGCTGAGGAACCAGACCCATGCAGCACCACACCGGTGTGGCAGGGCAGGTCGACCGCTTCGGGCACCAGCGAAGCGCCGTCGGCGTACAACTCCTCGATCGTGGCAGTGGACACGTCGACCTCGACCATCCCCGTCCAGCCCGAATCGGGAGTGAGCTCGTGGCGGTACTCCTCGGCGACCAGTCCGACCGCGGACGCCTTGACCCGCATCGGCAGGTCCTTGCTCACCAGCACCACATCGTGGCCCTCGGCCTTGTAGTTGAGGGCGACGGCGAGGATGCGCGAGTCGTTGTCGCCGAGCCGGAAGCCCGGGGGCAGCACCTCGGGGTCGGTGTGGTTCAGTTCCACCCGCAGGGTGCCGTCGACGTCGTTCACCGGGATCGGCGCGTCGAGGCGTCCGTACTGCACCCGTTGGTCGTCCAGGAACCGCAGGGCGGCGCGCGCGAAGTACCCGAGTTCGGGGTGGTGACGCTTACCCTCGAGTTCGGTGATCACGACAACCGGAACCACGACGCCGTGCTCGGCGAAGTTGCGCAGAGCGAGCGGATCGCTCAGCAGCACTGAGGTGTCGATCACGTAGGTCTTGAGGGCGAGCACGCTGGCGTGCGCTGTTGCGAGAGCTGAACGGGTGGATGAGCGGGGCATATCCGTCCTGTCCGAGCCGCACGCCGACCTCGCGTCCGGCTCACCTAGTGGTCAGCCGAGAAGGTCCTTGCCGATTGCCGGGGGGACTGCGCCCCGCCTTGCAGGATGCATCTGGTGCCTCTCGCCGGACGAAGGTTTCCCCGTCCGTGTTCTGAGATTAGGCCGGACGCGGCTCGTACCGAGGCCCGACACGCCGCGTGCGGGAGCCGTGTGCGTAGACCGCAAACGGGCGTTCACGCAGTACCCCCGAAGTGTTGGCGGGAGCGATCTCAGCGGCCGTAGCGGCGCTCCCGCTGGGCGTAGGCGCGCAGCGCGCGGATGAAATCGACCTTCCGGAAGTCGGGCCAGAGCGCCTCGCAGAAGTAGAACTCACTGTGCGCCGATTGCCAGATCAGGAAGCCCGACATGCGCTGCTCACCCGAGGTGCGGATGACCAGATCGGGGTCGGGCTGACCCGCGGTGTAGAGGTGCTCGGCGATGTGGTCGATCTCGAGGGTGTCCGCCAGTTCCTCAAGCGTGGTGCCCTTCTCGGCCTCGGTGGCAAGCAACGATCGGACGGCGTCGCGTAGTTCGTGACGGCCCCCATAGGCGATCGCGACGTTGACGTGCAGCCCGGAATGCTCGGCGCCCTGTTCCTCGGCCCCGCGGAGGTGTTCGACCATCCGGTCCGGCAGGAGGTTCAGATCGCCCACGACCTGCACCCGGTACTGCGTGGCGAGTTGGGCAACCAGTCGCTCGATCACGTCCAGCAGCGGGGCGACCTCTTCGCTCTCCGAACGCGTGAGGTTCTCGGTCGACAGCACCCAGAGGGTGACCACGCCGATGCCCAGATCGGCGCACCAATCGACGAACTGCCGCAGCTTGTCCGCACCGGCCTGGTAACCGACCACCAGAGGCTGGTCGGGCGCATTCGCGCGGGCCCATCGGCGGTTCCCGTCCGCCAGTACGGCGACGTGCCTGGGCAGTGCAGTGCGGTCGAGTTGGGCGAGCAGCTGGGTCTCGTAGGCCGAGTAGAGGAAGCCCAAAGGCTGCAGCCTGTTCACCGCCTCGCGAACGCGCAGCCCTAGCGACATAGGTGCACCCTATCCCCGCGGGCGATCATCGTGGACGACCCTCGTCGGTCGGTGGTGCGGCCTGAACCGAAATGCCCTCAACTCGGGCATCGTGTCGCCGAATCGGGGGTCACCGCGCCGAGTTCAGTGCAATTCGCGTCGGGTCGAGCCGGATTGACTACGATCTGACCAGAACCTACGCTGGCGTAAGTTACTCAACCGTAAGTTAGGTGCACCCATGGCCACCGAGACCGTCCCGGACAAGCCGCTGCTTCGCGGTTGGCTGCACCTGGGCATGTCGGTGCTGGTCGTCCTGGGCGGCGTCCTGCTGCTCGTGCTGGCACCTGGGGTACTCGGCAAGGCAGGGTCGGCGGTGTGGCTCGCCGGCGCGATGATCCTGTTCGGGATGAGCGCGATCTACCACATCGGCCACTGGAGCCCATCGGTCAAGGCCACCCTGCGCCGGCTCGACCACGCCAACATCTTCATCTTCATCGCAGCCACCTACACCCCGCTCGCCCTCGTCCTGCTGCCGGGCCCGGAAGCTGCGGCGCTCCTCGCCCTGATCTGGACCGTCGCCGTGGTGGGCGTGAGCGTGCGGATGTTCTGGCAGACCGCGCCGCGCTGGCTGGATGTGGTCTGCTACCTGCTGCTCGGCTGGGCCGGGATCGGCTGGCTGCCCGCGTTCTGGGTGAATGGTGGCCCCACGATCGTGATCCTCATCGGAGTCGGCGGCCTCGTTTACAGCCTCGGCGCCCTCGTCTACGCCCGCAAGTGGCCCGATCCTTCGCCGAAGTGGTTCGGCTTCCACGAGATCTTCCACGCCTGCACGATCGTGGCCGCCCTGTGCCACTTCGCCGCGATCGCACTCGCCGTACTGCGCTGACGCCTCACCCCACCGAGAAACTGAGGCTAGACGCGGCTCCAAAGGGCTGTGCGCAGTTCAACCAGATCGGTGGTGGGTGGGAAGCAGACGGTGCCGCGACACACGTAGACGCCGGGCTCCGAGCGCTCCTCGAAGTGGTGGGCGAACCCCTGGGTTCCGGCCGGACCGGTGACAATCGCGGTACCGATCGGGGCCATCCGCCACGTTGCCCGCACCGCTTCACCGAGCGGCTCGTCGCTCACCACCACCGCAACCGCCGGACGCAGCCCCGTCCGCGCCTCGTCGGCCACGAGCGCGTCCACGAGTGCGGAGCCGGCAAATCTCGGGGCCTCTTCCAGCAGCCCGCGGACGGTCACCGCGGCAGCGTCGGCCCGCTCCCCCAGACGCGGATCGTCGGCCATCAGCCCGACCAGCCGCAGCGCAGCGATCAGCGCGCTCGTTCCCGACGGTGTCGGGTTGTCGCTGACGTCGCGCGGACGAATGAACAACGCCTCCGCGTCGGCGGCTGAATCGTGGAAGCCGCCGTCTGCTGCGGTGAAAAGCTCGTCGGCCCGCGCGAGCAACGTCTGTGCCCGGCGCAGCCATTCGGCGTCGCCGAGGGCACCGCCGAGCCGGGCGAAGCCGAGCGCGACTGCGCCGTAGTCCTCGGCCAGCCCGTCGGCGTTCGAAACCACCCCGCCGAACGAGCTGCGACGCAGCCTTCCTTCCACCCAATGCACGCGCCACAGGCACTCGGCCGCACCCCTGGCCAGTTCCAGCCACGACGGTTCGTCGAAGACCAGCGCCGCCCAGACCAGCGAATCGATCGCCCAGGCGTTCCAGGCCGCGATCACCTTCGCGTCCCGCGCCGGGGCGAACCGCTCCTGCCGCACCGCAAGCAGCCTGGCCGACACCTCTGCGAGCCGCTGCGGATCGGGATTCCCGCGCAACTGCAGGGTCGACAGCCCGTGCTCGAAGGAACCCAGCAACGTGGCGTGGAACACCTCGGCCGCCCACGCGCCGTCCGCCCCGCCCAGCGCATCCTCGAGTAGTTCGGGGGTCCAGCAGTAGTAGATGCCCTCGTGCTGGCGCCCGTGCACATCGAGGCTGTCGGCATCGAGAGAGGATGCGAAACCACCGGCCTCGGTCAGCATTTCGCGCTGCAGCCACCCGACGATGCCGCGCACGGTGCGCTCGAACTGCCAGCGCAGCACCGGGTCATGATCAGGCACCCGGCGCCAGCCGCGCACGTAGCTGCCCAACAGCAGGGCGTTGTCGTAGAGCATCTTCTCGAAGTGGGGCACAACCCAGGCCGGGTCAACGCTGTAGCGGGCGAAACCGCCGCCGATCTGGTCGTGGATGCCACCGCGCGCCATCGCGTCGAGCGAGCGCTGGGCCACATCCAGGGAGCCGGGTTCGCCCTTCACCCCCAGCGCGTCGATCAGCAGCGGGGCGGGGAACTTCGGTGCCGTGCCAAAACCGCCGTGGATCGCGTCGAACTCCGCACCGAGCCTTTCGAGCACCGCCCAGACATCGAACCGCGCCCCGGAAGCCTGCCGCGGCACGAGGGCTTCGGCGAGGTGCGCGGAGATCGCGGACGCGCTCTGGTCGGCCTCCTCGCGACGCTGCGCCCAGGCCTCGGAGATCGCCTGGAGTACTTCACTGAAGGACGGCATACCGCCGGTTCGCTCAGGCGGGTAGTACGTCCCCGCGAAGAATGGACGTCCGTCCGGCGTGAGGAACACCGTCATCGGCCACCCCCCGGCGCCGGTGAGGGCCTGCGTTGCGGCCATGTAGACGGCGTCGATGTCCGGACGTTCCTCGCGGTCGACCTTGATCGCGACGAAGTTGGGGTTCACGAGCTCGGCGAGCTTGGGGTCCGAGAACGACTCGTGCGCCATCACGTGGCACCAGTGACAGGCGGCATAGCCCACCGACAACAGGATCGGCCGGCCGCTCCGCTCGGCCTCGGCCAAGGCGTCCGGGCCCCACTCCCACCAGTCGATCGGGTTGTCGGCATGCATCCGCAGGTAGGGCGAGGTGGCCTCAGCTAGGCGATTCACACCCGGCAGCCTAACGGCAGCGCCCCTACGACTTCTCCTCGGGCGAGGACGGGGACGCAACCGCTGGATCGTCCTTGATGTCGATTCGATTCAGGTTCTTGCGCATGTTGAAGTAGAGGAAGGCGACCAGCCCGAGCAGCACGATCACCATCACCAGGGGCAGCCAGGACGGGGTCACCAGGCTCGAACCTAGATCGAGTAGCACCATGCCCCCAGGCTATCGTTCCCGGGTTCGCGCAGCCCGGCGAACAGGTCCGACTCGGGCAGTTTCACCGGAACGGTCGACTTCACCAGCTGGTAGTCCTCGGTGGGCCAGCCGGCCTGCTGGATCTCCAGCGGCACCGCGAACCAGTGCCCGTCCGGGTCGATCTGGGTGGCGTGCGCGCGCAGCGCGGCATTGCGCACCTCGAAATAGTCCGAGCATGGGACGAAGGTTGTCAGCCGAGCCGAGGCGCCCGTGTCCTCACCCCACTGCGAGAGCCACCCGGTGTACGGACGCTCCAAGCCAGCCTTGTGCATGGCCGCGTCGAGGGCCGCGAACCGTCCGCGGTGCAGGGACATGTCGTAGTACAACTTAGCCACCTGCCAGGGCTCGCCGTGCTCCGGCCAGGCGTCCGGGTCGGCGGCAGCGGCCACTGCCGCGATCGAGATGCGATGGCACATGATGTGGTCCGGGTGTGGGTAGCCGCCATTCTCGTCGTAGGTGGTCAGCACCTGCGGACGGAATTCGCGGATCACCTTCACCAGTGGACCGGCCGCCTGCGCCACGTCCATCGCCGCGAAGCAACCCTCGGGGAGCGGATCGTCCATCCCCGAGTCGACGTAGCCGAGCCACACCTGCTGGATGCCGAGGATCGCCGCGGCGTTCGCCATCTCGGCGTTGCGCAGCGCGGCGAGGTTCGCCCAGTTCTCGGGGCTCTCCATCTTCGGGTTCAGGATCGAGCCACGTTCGCCCCCGGTGCAGGTCGCCACCATCACCTCTACGCCCTGCGCCACGTAGTAGGCGGTGGTGGCCGCACCCTTGCTCGATTCGTCGTCGGGGTGCGCGTGCACGTTCAGAAGCCGCAAAGACATGCCCATATTGTGGTGACCAGACCCGGGTTCGCCCAATCCGGGCAGCCAGAATGGACGCCATGACCGACCCGGACGCCGCTGCGCGCCTCGCCCGCAGGTACCCCCAGCGCCGGCGGACGCACGCCTGGATCCCGATCGCCCTGCTGTTGGCCGCAGCCGGAGCGCTGTGGTTGGTGTGGGCCGGCGGCTACGGCGCCACCGCAACCGTCACCGCTCGTGTCGACGCGTTCGAGGTGCGCTCGGACACGCTCATCGACGTCACCGTCACCGTCGATCGGCCGGACGCCGGCCGTGCCGCCGAATGCCTGCTCTACTCCCAGGCGGTCACCTACGACCGGGTCGGTGAGACCAAGATCCGGGTGGAGCCCGGAGGCGCGAACCTGACCACGCTCAATGTGGAGCTGAGGACGTTCAAGCGGGCCACCACGGCAGCCGTCGAGGGTTGCCGGGCGGTGGGCTGAGCCTCCGAATGGGCTAACCTCGCCCTATGAGCGAGCAACCCACGACGTGGCTGACCCAAGACGCATTCGATCGGCTCACGGAGGAACTCGCGTACCTGAAGACCGAAGGACGCCGCGTGGTGACGGCCAAGATCGCCCAGGCCCGCGAGGAGGGCGACCTCAGTGAGAACGGCGGCTACCACGCCGCCCGCGAGGAGCAGGGCCACCAGGAGGCGCGCATCCGGCAGCTCACCGCGATGCTCGAGAACGCCCAGGTGGGCGAGGCTCCGGCGGGCTCGGACGAGGTGAGCCCGGGCGTCCAGGTCACCATCTACTACGACGACGACCCCGACGATACCGACACCTTCCTGCTCGGCTCGCGCGAACTGATGAACCTCGACGACTCGGTGGACACCGAGGTGTTCAGCCCGCAGTCCCCGCTCGGGGCCGCGATCCTCGGCCGCAAGGTCGGCGAGACCGTGACCTACAAGGCGCCCAACCGAGCCCTGATCGAGGTCACCATCGTCGAGGTGAAGTCCTTCATCGCCTGACCCAGACCGCCGGCTGGCCCTAAGAAGCCGCTGCCCCTCACAAGACCGGGAAACGCCGGCCGAGCCAGACGAAGCCTGAAGCCCTCCGAGAAGCCAGACAACGCTGGATGAGCCTGACGAAGCCTTCAACCCTTCGACAGGCTCAGGGGGCGTTACTGGGAAGACGAAGCCTGAAACCCTCCGGCCGAGCCAGACAACGCTGGCTGAGCCTGACGAAGCCTTCAACCCTTCGACAGGCTCAGGGTGCGTTCGCGGGGAGCTCAGGGTGCGTTACTGGGAGCCCAGGGGGCGTTCGCGGGGCGCCCAGGGTGCGTTCGCGGGGAGCCCAGGGCGCGTTGCGGGCAGCTCAGCGAGCGTTCGCGGGCGCCGCTGGATCGTGTCAGGCGAGGCCGGCCAGCAGTTCGGCGGCTTCCTCGGGCGAGAGTGCACCGGCGGCGACCTCGCTGAGTACCTGGTCGCGGGTCATCACCGCTGGTTCCGCCTCGCCGGCAAGGCCGAGTTTGGTGAGCAGCACGGTGAACCGCGCCCGCGCCGTCGGGTAGGAGACCCCAAGATGCTTCTCCACCTCGCGCAAGTTGCCGCGCGAGGCCAGGAACACTCGCAGTAGTTCGCTCTCGCGCTCGTCGAGGGCGCAGAAGTCGCAGTGGCCGAACTCCCCGGCCAGCTCCGAACCGCAGCCGCGGCAGCCCAGCCGGGTCGTGATCAGTGCGTCCCCGCACACCGGGCAGTCGGAGGGAGCCTGATACAGCTTCGCGGTCACTTGATCACCTCGCTGCCCGCCTTGATGTTCGCCCAACCCATCACGACGCCGACGTCGAGCCGGGCCGAGCCGTTGCCGAGCACCACCTCGTCCACCTGGCCGGTGTGCGCACCGCTCCAGCTCACCTTGCCCAACTGGGCTTCCCCACGAACGGTCACGTTGGAGTGGTCGTCGAGGTCGACGCTCAACTGTCCGGACTCGACCCGCACCCGAGAACGACCAGTGGTGATCGCGCCCTTGATGGTGGCCGAGCCGGCCTGCACCAGCGCATCGTGCACCTCGGCGACGCCGGCCAGATCGGCACCGCCGGCGGTCACCCGCACCTTGCCGAGGTACGGCACGTCCGTGCACGTCAGGTGCCCCGCGGTGACCTCGACGTCGACGATGATCGCCGGATTGATCCGAAGGAAGAGTTCCTTGCCCAGCCCGAGCGCCCGGATGTCGTCAAGGCTTCGCGGCGGGCGGAGGATGCTGAACCCGTCCAGGCTCGGCCCGAGTTCGCCGTCACTGGTGATCTCCAGCACCGCGCCGTTGCGCCGAAGCACGTGCGGCCCTTCGGCGGAGGCCGTGGCGACGGACGCGTCCCCAACGATCCGCACCCGGCGTCCGACGGCTCGGACGGAGATGCGGTCGACCCCCTTGCTGCCGGTCGGGCGCCGACGCCCGCTCGGCGCGTCTGTCGGCGCGCCCTCCGGCTGGGCGAACACGTCACGGGCGTGCGGCGAGTACTGCCGGCGCTGCGACTCCTCGGCTGCGAGTTCCTCGTTGCTGGGCTCAGCCGGCCTCGGCTCGGTTGGTTCGGCAGGGGCGGCGGCCTTCAGCGCATCGATGCGGCGGGCGGCCTCGGACGCGTCGATCCGTTCGGCGGCCAGGTCTTCGAGAATCGGACCAAGATCAGGAGTGCTCATTCCTCAATGATAGGTCCGGCTTTCCAATCAGGAAAGGAACGCTTTCTAGTCTGGGGTTCGACCAGGGATGGACGCGAACCGTCCCGGGTCGAGCCCACGTATGAAAGCCACCGCGAAGGCCAACACGGGAATCACCAGCAGAGCGCCCACGATGCCGGCGAGGGTGGCGCCGACCGCCAGGCCGATCAACACGGCCAGCGGGTGCAACGACACCGCCCGCCCCAGCAGGATCGGCTGCAGGAAATGACCCTCCGTCTGCACCACAGCGATCGTGATGCCGAGCATGATCATCGCGCTCACCGGGCCGTGCGTGACCAGTGCAAGCAGGGTCGCCACCGCGCCGGAGAGGACCGCCCCGAGCACCGGGATGAACGCCGTCACGAAAGTCAGCGCGAACAGCGCCCAGGCCATCGGCAGTTGGAGCACCAGCGCGCCGACCAGCATGCCGACCGCGTCCACCAGGGCGACCAGCACCTGCGCCCGCATGTAGGCGACCAGCGAGGCCCAACCGTTGTCCGCGGCGCGCAGCGTGGGCACCTGATAGTGGACGGGCACGAGCTTCATGACCGAGGTCCAGATCTCGCGTCCGGACGCGAGGAAGAAGAAGGTCGCGATCAGCGCGATCGCCAACCCGGCGAAGAAATGGCCCACCCCGACGCCGGCGCTGGCGGCCAGCGCGGCGAGTTCGGCCCTCGAGTCGTTGACCCAGGCGGTGAACTGCGCCAGGTACCCGTCGAGTTGGGCCTGGTCGATGTGCAACGGCCCGGCTGCGAGCCAGTCGACCAGGGTACCGAGCGCCTTCACCGACTGGTCGATCAGTTCGGGTAGCTCCCGGGCAACCTGGGCACCGATGGCCACGAACACCCCGATCAGCACCAGCGCCATCGCAAGCAGGGACGACACCGAAGCCAGGGCGCGCGGCCAGCCGAACGCACGCAGCCGCAGGTTCAGCGGACCGAGCAGGGCCGACAGCAACACGGCCACAGCCAACGGCACCGCCACCCCGGAGAAGTACTGCAGCAGCCACCACACCAGTGCCACGGACGCAGCGATCACCAGCAGCCGCCACCCCCATTCGGCCGCGGTCACCACGCCCTGCGGAACCCGCGGCCCCTCGGCTCGTGGACGGTCGGCTGCGGCTCTCGGCGCTCGTGGGCTTGGCACGCAGCCAGACTAGCGGCCGATACCGACGCTAAGGTGGCGCGCGTGAGGACCCCCCTGCCTGAGCTCATGGCCGCGGACTGGGCCGAAGCACTCGCTCCGGTGGAGTCCCAGATCGCGGCGATGGGGGACTTCCTGCGAGCCGAGATAGCGGCCGGGCGCGGCTACCTTCCGCCGGGGCCGAACGTGTTCTGGGCGTTCCAGCGTCCGCTCGCGAACGTGCGCGTGCTGATCGTCGGCCAGGACCCCTACCCCACGCCAGGACATGCCGTCGGCCTGTCGTTCTCGGTTGCGCCGGAGGTGCGTCCGCTGCCCCGCAGCCTGGTCAACATCTTCACCGAGTTGCAGGCCGACCTGGGCATTCCGCCGGCCGAATCGGGCGACCTGAGCCCGTGGTCGCAGCAGGGGGTGCTGCTGCTGAACCGGGTGCTGACCGTGCGCCCGGGCGCTGCGGCGTCCCATCGCGGCAAGGGCTGGGAGGCGGTCACCGACTGCGCCATCGAGGCGCTGGTTGCCCGCGGTGGGCCCCTGGTCGCCATCCTCTGGGGACGCGATGCCCAGGCCCTCGCGCCGCGACTGGACGGCATTCCACAGATCGCGTCGGCGCACCCGTCCCCGCTGTCGGCGCACGCAGGCTTCTTCGGGTCGCGTCCGTTCAGCCGCGCGAACGAGGCCCTGGTCTCCCAGGGCGGCCAACCGATCGACTGGCGACTCACCTAGGAACAAGCGGCCGCGAGCCTTGGTTGGAGAGAGCATGTGGTTCACCAAGTCGACAATGATCAAGCCCGACGACGCCCTGCCCGGACGAGAGCGCGCGCTGCTCACCTTTCCCGCTTTCCACGAGATCCTGGGCACGGACATCGCGTCAGTCCCCGATGGCGCCGAGGTGGCCTACTTCGCGCTCGGATGCTTCTGGGGTGCGGAGAAGCTCTTCTGGAACACGGACGGGGTGCTCACGACGGCGGTCGGCTACCAGGGCGGGTACACCCCGAACCCCACCTACGAGGAGGTCTGCTCCGGACGCACCGGCCACGCTGAGGCTGTGTTGGTGGTCTTCGACCCCACCCGCACCAGCTACCCCGCGCTGCTGAAGGTCTTCCTGGAGAACCACGACCCCACCCAGGGCATGCGTCAGGGCAACGACCACGGCACCCAGTACCGCTCAGCGATCTACGTCACCGGCCCCGAGCAGGAGGCCGCCGCGAAGCAAGCCATCGCCGACTACCAACCGAAGCTCACCGCGTCCGGTTTCGGCCCGATCACGACCGAGGTGCTGCCTGCCGGACCGTTCTTCTTCGCCGAGCGCTACCACCAGCAGTATCTGAACAAGAACCCGGACGGCTACTGCCCCATCCACGCCACCGGCGTGAAGTGCGGCTGAGCCCCTCCGGAAGCTCTCGCTCAGGCCGGGACGGCGTACCGTGTCGCCGCGCGGGCCCGGGCTTTGGCGGCCTCGACCTCGCGGTTCTTCGGCGGCGCTGAACTGGTCAGGTGCTCCAGCAGATGTTCCGTGGCGTGCGCGATCGCAGCGACGGCCTCGTCGAAGGCATCCTGGTTGGCTTTGGACGGCTTGGTAGTACCGGCGACCTTGCGGACGTACTGCAGCGCAGCCGCGTGCACTTCGTCGGAGCTGGCCGCCGGCTCGAAGTTGTGAAGGGTGTGGATGTTCCGGCACATGGCGGTGAGGCTACCCGACCACGCCGCGTCCGCCAGTCCCAACAAGTGCCACCGAAAGGCTGAGCGCCACCGTCCGGTGAGGGACGATGGCGCTCAGCTACGGCGTCCTGACTGGGTTCGCCCGATTACTCGGCGGCTGCTGCCAGCTTGTCCAGGGCCTGCTCCCAGCGACGGGTGATGGCGTTGGCGTCGAAGTAGTTCGGGATGTGTTCGTGACGGATCTCGACGGTGGTCTCAGCGTCGCCGTTGGCCGCGAGGTCGATCTCGACGATCGTCTTCGGCGCCTCTTCGGCGGCGTGCCAGCTGAAGCGGATCTGCTCCAGCGGGTGGTAGGAGCGGATCACACCGTAGGTGCCGTCCGACGCGTGCCAACTATCGCCCTTGTCGCCGAGTTCGCCGCCCGGGCCCAGCAGGGCCTCGGCGCCCTCACGGGTGACCAGCAGTTTCCAGAATTGCTTCACAGGTTGGGACACCGACCGGCTGACAGTGACGGTGGTGTCCACGGGGTTCACGATCGTGTCGCCCTGGCTCTGTTCGTTCATGAGCTACCTCGTTCCAC
This sequence comes from Propionicimonas sp., assembly GCA_035433085.1. Classification (GTDB taxonomy): domain Bacteria; phylum Actinomycetota; class Actinomycetes; order Propionibacteriales; family Propionibacteriaceae; genus Propionicimonas. The sequence continues at coordinate 22,294 of DAORUI010000009.1, forward strand.
TCAGTGGTTCCAAAGGTTCCGGGGGGTCCGGTTTACCGACACCCTACTCAGGATCGGACGGCACGGAAGAGGGAACACCTGAGCTCTTCACACAGGTTTTCGCGGTCATGCGCGTGTCGCTCCCCGAAGCCGCCGCGAGTAGCCGATAGACATATGCCCAAGGCCGGACCAGGTATGAGTTGGTCCGGCTTTCAAGACCGAGATCCCGCCACGGGGGCGGGACAACTGGGACGGGTGTGACACCTGAGACCAGCAGAAGAGAATCCTCGGAAATACTTCGCAGAAACCACTTGCGCGCCCTTCTATGCCGGGCGTAGAACTGTTCTACGCAGATGCGGAGCCGGAACCGAAAGGGGAGGGACACCGAATCAGCGGCCAGTTGCAATCGAGGTCTCTAGCCTGAGGAGTAATCCACAGGAACTCCCTGGATGGGGGGTTGGGCAGTCGGGCATCTGGGTTCGGGAGGCATCCAGCCCCGGACAAACTTGAAGGCCGGACCAACTCATACTTGGTCCGGCCTTCGCCTTTGTCTGCACCGGCTGCCGGATTTGGTCCAGCGGGCGGGGAGGTTGGACGGACGCCACTGCGCCGGGACGGCATGGAGCTCAGGGCCGATAGGGTGGGCCAGACACACCAGCCGCGCAGGAGGTGAGCCGATGCTGATGACCCTGATCAGCGCCCACCTCGTACTCGCCGTGGCCGCTCCCCTGCTCACCCGGGCGCTCGGCCAACGGGCTTTCTGGGTGGCGGCGCTGGTTCCGGCCATCGGGTTCGGCTGGCTGGTCAGCCTCGCGCCCGGCATCCTGGCCGGCGTCCCAGTGGTGGAAACGATCCCCTGGATACCTGCCCTAGGGGTATCCATCGACTTTCACCTGGGCCTGCTGCAGTGGGTACTGGCGCTGATCGTCACCGGTATCGGCGCCCTGGTGCTGGTCTACTGCCGCTGGTACTTCGTCGCGGACGCTCCCCAGTCCCGCGTGGTCGGGCTCCTCACCGCCTTCTGCGCGGCGATGATCGGACTGGTCACCGCTGACGACCTGATCGCGATCTACGTGTTCTGGGAGGCCACGACGGTCTTCTCCTACCTGCTGATCGGCCACGACCCCACCCGTCGCGCGAACCGTTCGGCCGCCCTCACCGCTCTGATCGTCACCACCACCGGCGGGCTCGCGATGCTGGTCGGCTTCCTCTGCCTCGGGCACGTCGCCGGCACTTTCGGCCTCACCGCCATTCTGGCCGCACCTCCGTCCGGGCCCGGCGTGGTGCTGGCAGCGCTGTTGGTGCTGACCGGAGCGCTGAGCAAGTCGGCGCTGGTCCCCTTCCACTTCTGGCTGCCGGGCGCAATGGCCGCGCCCACCCCGATCTCGGCCTACCTGCACGCGGCCGCGATGGTGAAGGCCGGCGTGTACCTGGTGGCCGTGCTCGCCCCGGTGCTGGCCGCATCGCCGGGCTGGCGTCCGGCGGTCTGGGTGCTGGGTGCGATGACGCTATTCCTCGGTGGCTGGCGGGCGCTGCGGCAGGACGACCTCAAGCTGCTGCTGGCCTACGGCACGGTCAGCCAACTCGGCCTCCTGGTACTGCTGCTGGGCACGGGCACCCGGGCCGCGGCCCTGGGCGGGCTGGCCATGGTGATCGCCCACGCGTTGTTCAAGGCCACGCTGTTCCTGGTTGTCGGGGTGGTCGACCACTCGACGGGCACCCGACAGCTCAACGAACTCAGCGGGTTGCGCCACAAGCTGCCGGTCACGGCAACGGTGGCCGGGTTCGCCGCCGCGTCCATGGCCGGAATCCCACCCACGCTGGGCTTCATCGCGAAGGAGGCCGGCCTCGAGGGGGTCACCAATCTGGCCCTGACCGCGGACGGGACCGGCATCGCCCCCGTCCCCGGTTGGGCGCTCGTGGCTGCGATCGTCGTGGGCTCCGCCATCACGGTGGCCTACTCGCTGCGCTTCTGGTGGGGCGCGTTCGGCACCAAGCCCGGCGTTCCGGAGGCAATCGTCGGCCACGCACCCGAAGCCGGGTTCGTCGCCGTCCCCGCACTGCTCGGCCTGGCCGGCCTCGTCGGCGGGTTCCTGGGCGGCCCGCTCACCGAGGCACTCACGCCGTACGCGGAGTCGCTGGGGCTCGGCGAGCACAGCCACGGCCTGAAACTCGTGCCCGCGCTCGGTCCTGCGCTGCTCGCATCGGTGGTGGCGATCGTCGGCGGCGCGGTGCTGTTCTGGCAGCGCGAGCGAATCGCCACCCTGCAACAGACGTTCCCGAAGGTGCCCGGAGCGGTGGACTTCTACCGCCTCACCATGACGGGCATCGATCGGCTCGCCGTTGAGGTGACCGCGCGGACGCAGCGCGGCTCGCTGGCCCAGTACGTGGGCACCATCCTGGTCGTGCTCACCACGGCGATCTTCGTGACCTTGTCCGGCGTCCGCGTCTGGCCGGCGGTTCGCTTGGCCGACAACTGGGGCCAGGTCGCGGTGGGCACGCTCACCGTGGCGGCCGCGCTGCTGGTCGCCTTCTCCCGCGGCCGGCTGCGCGCCGTCCTGCTGCTTGGGGTCGCCGGCTACGGCACCGCAATGCTCTTCCTGCTGCACGGCGCCCCCGACCTCGCGCTGACGCAGGTGCTGGTCGAGACCGTGTCGCTGCTGGTCTTCCTGCTGGTGCTGCGCAAGCTGCCGAAATTCTTCACCGAGCGTCCGCTCACCTCGGGACGCTGGTGGCGCATCGTGATCGCTGCCGGGACGGGACTGGCCTTCACCCTGGTGGCGCTGCTGATGCTGGGCTCGCGGACGGCCACGCCGGTCTCGGCGCCCTACCCGCGGACGGCGTACTCCTTCGGCTACGGCAACAACATCGTCAACGTGGTGCTGGTGGACACCCGAGCCTGGGACACCATCGGCGAGATCGCCGTGCTGAGCATCGCCGCAACCGGGGTGGCCAGCCTGATCTTCCTGCGCAGCCGAATCAGCCCGCTGCACCGTCCGGAAGCGCCGCCGGAAGGCGCCACGCGCGGCTGGCTGCAGGGCAGCCGCTCGCTGCCGCCGGCCCAGCGATCGCTGTTGTTCGAGGTGGTCACCCGGCTGCTGTTCCCGGTGATGATCCTGGTTTCGCTGTACCTGCTGATCGCCGGTCACAACCTGCCCGGCGGCGGCTTCGCCGGCGGTCTGGTCGCCGGGACGGCCCTGCTGATCCGTTACCTGGCCGGCGGCGGGCAGGAACTGGACGAGGCGCTGCCCGTCCCGGCCGGCGCCTTGCTCGGCAGCGGCCTGGTGCTGTCGGCACTAACCGCCATCGCCCCGCTGGCCGTCGGCGGCCTGATCTTCCAGAGCTACGACGTACACGTGCGCATTCCCGGCTGGGAGAGCCTCGCCACGCCGTGGGGGCAGTGGACGCTGTTCGGCGACATCCACCTGGTGACGTCCACGGCGTTCGATGTCGGCGTGTACCTCGTGGTCATCGGGATGATGCTCGACCTGGGCCGCAGCCTCGGTACCGGCATCGACTCCCACGCCCGCGACGAACTCACCCCGGCGCCGCTGCCCGACTCCACCCACGCGATCCCGGGAAGGAAGTGGGTGTGATGCCGGCGAACCTGACTCTCGCGATCGTCGCGGGCATCCTTGTCGCCTGTGGCGTGTACCTGATCACCGAGCGGTCGCTCTCCCGCATCCTGGTGGGAGTGGTGCTGGCCAGCAACGGCGTCAACGTGCTGTTCCTGGTCGCGTCCGGGCCTGCCCGCGGCGCGCCGATCATCGGCCTCACCCCGGCGGAGGAGATGAGCGACCCACTGCCCCAGGCGATGGTGCTGACCGCGATCGTGATCACCCTCTCCGTGGCGGCGTTCGTGATGACCATGGCCTACCGCAGCTTCCAGATCAACGGTCAGGACGAGGTGCAGGACGACATCGAGGACGCCCGTATCGCTGCTCTCGCCAAGGCCGACCTGACGTCGGAGACCTACGAGGACCTCGGGTTCTTCGACACCGGCGAGGACGTGGTGAGCGAATGAACAACCTGCTCGCCGTCCCCACCCTGCTGTGCCTCCTCGGCGCGGCCATCACGTTCCTGGCTGGCCGGCACCCGGCCTTCCAGCGCGCGGTCTCTGTGACCGCGGTGGCCGCGGTGTGCGGGGTGGCCGGACTGCTGGTCTGGCTCACCGACTCCGCCCCGGTGGTGCTGTGGGTCGGGAACTGGCCGCAGCCGTTGGGCATCGTCCTGGTGGCCGATCGGCTCAGCTCCCTGATGCTGCTGGTGGCCGCGCTGGTCTCGCTAGCCGTGCTGGTCTACTCCACCGGCCAGGACGAGGACGAGATGCGCCGGGAGACCCCGGTGTCGGTGTTCCACCCGACCTTCCTGCTGCTGGTCGCGGGCGTCTCCAACGCTTTCCTCGCCGGCGACCTGTTCAACCTGTTCGTCAGCTTCGAACTGCTGCTGTTCGCGTCCTACGTTCTGCTGACCATGGGCGGCACCCAGGACAGGATCCGGGCCGGCAGCGTCTACGTCGTGGTGAACCTGGTCTCGTCCTCGCTGTTCCTGGTGGCGATCGCCAGCACCTACGCCGCCACAGGCACGGTGAACCTCGCCCAACTAGCCCTTCGCCTCGGCGACCTGCCCGTCGAAGTGCGCGGAGTGCTTCAGGTCATGCTGCTGGCGGTCTTCGCGATCAAGGCTGCCGTGTTCCCGCTGTCGGCATGGCTGCCGCACTCCTACCCGACCGCGCCGGCGCCGGTAACCGCGGTGTTCGCCGGGCTGCTCACCAAGGTGGGCGTGTACGCGATCATCCGGACGCAGACCCTGCTGTTCCCCACCGAACCGCTGACTCTTCTGCTGGGCATCGCCGGCGTGGCGACGATGCTGATCGGAATCCTCGGTGCGATCGCGCAGATCGAGATCAAGCGAATGCTCTCGTTCACCCTGGTCAGTCATATCGGCTACATGGTCTTCGGCGTGGCTCTGGCCAACCCCGCGGCGCTGGCGGGCTCGATCTTCTACGCCGCTCACCACATCACCATCCAGGGCACCCTGTTCCTGGTTGCCGGGCTGATGGAGCGGGTCGGCGGCTCGACCTCGCTCGACCGCCTGGGCGGCCTGGCCCGGGTATCTCCGCTTCTCGGCGCGCTGTTCTTCATCCCGGCGATGAACCTGGCCGGCATCCCGCCCCTGTCCGGCTTCGTGGCCAAGCTGGCACTGCTGCAGGCCGGTGTCGCGAACGGGACGCTGATCGCGTGGGCGCTGGTGGTGGCCGGTGTGTCCACCTCGCTACTCACGCTGTATGCCATGGCGAAGGTCTGGAACCGTGCGTTCTGGGGGGTTGCTCCCGAGTCGGTGCTGGAGTCGGCCCGTAGCTACGACTCGCCCGAACGCGGCCGGCTGCTGCCTCGGCTGATGGTCGGTTCCACGGTCGGCCTGCTCGCCCTCGCCCTGGTCTTCACCTTCGCCGCCGGGCCCATGTACGACTACGTTGAGGCCTCCGCGTCCGCGCTGTTCGACCAGAGTTACATCACCGCCGTGCTGCCGGAGGGAGTGCGATGAACGCCACCAATCGGCTGCGGTTCCGCTTCCAATGGCGGGCAGTCATCCTGCTGGCCCTGGTCTGGGTGCTGCTGTGGGGGGACGCGTCCTTGCTGAACATCCTGTACGGCGCACTGCTCGGGTGGCTGATCACGGTGGTGTTCTGGTTGGCGCCGATCCGCTACTACGGACGGGTGCACCCCGGGCGCGCACTGCTGCTGGTGGTCACCCAATTGAAGGACCTCGCGGTGGCGTCCGTGCACCTGGCGGCGGTCGCGTTCAAGCCGAAGCTGACGATCCGTCCGGGGGTTGTACGCGTCGAACTGCGGAGCAACAGCGACCTGTTCCAGGTGGCCGTCGCCCAGCTGATCTCGATCGTGCCCGGCACCCTTGTGGTCGAGCTGAACCGGCACCCGCGGTTGCTGTACCTGCACGTGTTCGACCTGCCGGACGCCGCCGCGGTCGAGCGGGAGCGCGAGCACGCACTGGCCCTGGAGCGCCGCGTGGTGGAGGCATTCGGCAGCCGGGCCGACATCGAAGCGGTGCGCTCATGAGTGTGATCATCGGTGTGGCCGCGGTGCTCCTGTTCACTGCCGCGGTGCTGACCCTCTGGCGCCTGGTCGTCGGGCCGTCCGGCCTGGATCGCATCATCAGCTCGGACGTGATGGTGGCCATCGCCATCGCTTCGGTGGGCTTGTATTCGGTGATCGCGCGCAATGCCACCGGCCTGCCCATCCTGCTCGCCCTCTCGTTGTTGGGGTTCACCGGAGCCGTCGGGGTCGCGCGGCTCATCGTCTCGGCGGAGGGCGTCCGCAAGCTGGTCAGCCGCCGTCAGGCGATGGATCCGGAGCAGCCGGATCAGGACGCCCGGTCCGGACCGGCGGCCATCGACGGCAGCGAGCCTGGGGGTGAAGTCCGATGACCCTTGAAGTCGCGCTCGACTACCTCGGCGCCCTCAGTCTGGTTGCCGGAGCCGTCTTCTGCCTCGCCGCTGCTCTTGGTCTGGTGCGGTTCCCGGATCCCCTGACCCGGATGCACGCCGCCACCAAACCGTCCGTCTTCGGCCTGTTGCTGGTGCTGCTCGGTGTCACCCTCACCCTGCGCGACCCGAAGGTGTTCACCCTGCTCACCTTCGCCGTGCTGATGCAGGTGATGACCGCTCCGGTCTCGGGCCACCTCGTCTCCCGGACCTCACACCGCACCGGCCAGTGGGACGCCGAGCACGCCGTCATCGACGAGTTGGCCGCCGACCAAGCCGACGCATCCGAACCAAGCGCACCGCCCAACGTTCCCTGAGCCTGACGAAGGGCCCTGAGCCTGACGTTCCCTGAGCCTGACGAAGGGCCATGAGCCTGACGTTCCCTGAGCCTGACGAAGGGCCCTCACCGCGACGTCCCCTGAGCCTGACGGAGGGCGAGGCCTCCCCCAAACGCTGGATCACCAGTCCAGGCTGCCCGGCGGGATCCGGGGACTCGGCCGGTAAACCGACACGGTGTGGTCACCCTCGGCCCAGAATCGCCATGGACGGACGTGCGCGACACTGACACCCACGCGCGGCCCCGACGAGACCCGCCGCGAACCGACCGGCGCCAACAGTTCCAGCTCGCCGTCGCCGAAGCGACTACCCGAATCGGCCAGGGTCCAGCCGATCGCCCTGCCGAAGTTGCCGGGTCCCTGCGCCAGTCCCACGTCCGCAACTCCCGGACGCCGAGCGCGCGCCACGCCCAGCCCGGCCACCACCCGTCCGGCCCGGAGCAGTACGGCTGCGCCGGATCCGTCCCCGCAGGTGATGTTCCCGCAGATGTGCAGGCCGTGGGACAGGTAGCAGTAGAGCGTTCCGGGCGGCCCGAACAGGTCGCGAGTGCGGGGTCTGGGCCCGACGAACGCATGAGCCGCTGGATCGTCGCCGCCTGCGTACGCCTCGACCTCGGTGAGTTCGATGGTCACCTCTCCCGACCGAACGCGGGCTCCGACCAGCAGCGGGGCGAGCGCCTCCGCGTCCAGGGTGAGGTCGAGCATGGGCACCAGTCTGCCCGCTACGGCACCGCGCGCTACCCTCGATGGGTGACCACCCCATCGCGCCTGATCGCCGCCATGGGCGCGGTCGTGGCGCTGGCGTTCACCGGTTGCGCCCAACTCGACCCAACCACCTCCCCCACCGCCTCGGCCAGCGTGAGCCCGACCGCGACCGACTTCACCATGCCGGGCAAGGCAACCGCGATGGTCGACGAGCTGCTCGCGAAGAACGGCAGCAAGACCGCGCTGATGGTCGAGGTCACCGAATCGACGGTCCAGGTGAGCATGCTCGATGCGAGCAGCAAGCCCTCCACCTGGGCCTATCGCAACGGTGAGATCGCGCAGGTGCCGAGCGACCTGGCGTATGTCGACCAGGCCACGTTCGAGGTTTCCAGGTTCAACTTCTCCGACGTTGGCGCGCTGTTCCGCGCCGCGGCGGGCATGTCCGGCTCGGAGCAGGACCAAAGCCTCACCATCGTCGACTACTCCGGCGGCGAGGTGGTGATGTCGGTCTCGACTGTCCCGGAATCCCGCACGGTCTTCTTCAACGCGGACGGCAGCCTGCTGCCGGTCCTCGACTTCGACACCCCCGGCGGCATCGCCCGAGGCATCGAGGAAGCGGTAGGGACGCGGGCCACGGTGGCGTCCATCACGGTCGAGTCCGAGCAGGGCGCGTGGGTGGACTACCCGGCCGACACCGAGACCACCGTCCGGCGCACCCGGACCGCGAAGGTGCCGGTCACCACCAACGTGCGAGCCGAGAAGGTGGAACTGCCGATGTTCAACGCGGCCAGGGTCGACCCGGCATCGATCTGGAAGGTCGTGGACGGGATCCGCGGCACCCAGGAGGTGCCCGAGCAGTCCGGGTGGAGCGTCGTGATCGACGACCGCGACGCCGTGGGAGCGCCGCGCATGCACTTCACCATCGGGTCAAAGGTCGTGGTGACCGACCTGGCCGGAAACCTGGTCAGCGGCTGATCTCGACCGGCCCGCTCACCAGGACGTACTCGATGTTGCGTTCGGGCCCGGGCACGCCCACGCGGCGTCCATCCGGGGAGAACACGCCCAGCCGCTGCCCGATGTAGCGCCGGGTGTCGAACGCGAAGACCTGCACCGGATGGCCGCGCACCGCGCACATGTCGATCAGGTCGTCCAGCGGCACGAACCCTTCGCTACTGAACGAGACCATCACGTGGGTCGCCCGCACCTCCGCGATCACCTGGGCCAGCGCGCCGCCGATGGTCCGCCTGGAGTTGAAGGGGCTCTTGCCCGCCGCCTCCAGGGCGTCCACCCGTTTGCAGGCCACCCCGTAGTGCTCAGGGGCGTCCCAGCGGACGATGGTCTCCCAGACGTGGTAGTTCGTGAAATAGCGATGCTGGTTGTACGGCGGGTCGAGGTAGGCCAGGTCGACGGGATCCAGGTGCGGGGTAAGCGCAACCGCGTCCCCGCGGATCGCCCGCCCGGAGCCTGGCGTGAGGGTCGGCGCCCTCAGTTGAAGCGGACGCAGTGCGCGCGGCGCCCACGCCTTGAGGTACGCCATCTGCAAGCCCACTGTGGAGTCGACCCGATCGGCGGCCTCGAGCAGGGCGGTCAGCAGCACCGGACGCAGCGGGTGGTCGCCGTACAGGTCGTCGATGCCGTCGCGGATCGCGTCGATGCGGTGGCCGTTGTCCGGATGGAAGTACCTTGCGCGCTCACAGAACACCTCGGTCACGTAACCGCGTCTGTCCGGCAGGTCCTGCAGCCGCGCGAGCGCGTCGGCGACCTCGTCCGGGTCGACCAAGGTGGCGTCAGTGACCACATAGCACTGCGCGAACACCTCGGCGTAGGCCGCCGTGTCGAGACAGGTCACCTGACCCCCACGAGCCGCGAACTCCTGGGCGACGCGGGTGGTGCCGGTGAACAGGTCGAGTGCGGAGCGTGCGCCAGTGGCCTCGAAGAGCCGGCCCAATTCACCGACCAGCCGGCTCTTCGAGCCGAGATACTTGATCAACTCAGGCGGGCGTCCGCGGCGAAGGTGTTGCACTTGCTCGGATCGCCGCTGTTGAAGCCGACGGCGAGCCAGTACTTGCGCATCTGCGCCGAGCCGTGGGTCCAGGATTCGGGCTGGACGCTGCCGGTGGAGGCCATCTGGATGCGGTCGTCGCCGACGGCCAGGGCTGCGTCGACCGCGCGGTTGACGTCGTCCTCCGTGATCGCCTTGATCGGCGAGTTCGGATCCTTGGCTGCGTTCGCGAGCCAGGCGCCCGCGTAGCAGTCGGCCTGAAGTTCGAGCCGGACCTGCGCCGACTTCGGTCCGGTCGAGTTGCCGGACGCCTGTGCTTGGGACAGCACGCCGGTGAGGTTCGAGATGTGGTGGCCGTACTCGTGGGCGATCACGTATGCCTCGGCAGCGTCCCCGCCGGCCGCGCCGAGCTGGCCTTCCAACATCTCGTCGAAGAAGCTGGGGTCGAGGTAGACCACCTTGTCGGACGGGCAGTAGAACGGCCCCACTGCCGAACTGGCGGTGCCACAGCCGGTGGCGAGCTGACCGGTGAAGGGTGTTGTCTGGGTGACCTCGTACCCGGAGTACACGCTCGTCCAGTAGGACTGGATCGAGTTCGTGTAGGCGACGAAGCGGCACTCGCGGTCGGACGCGATGTCGGAGGCCTCGTCGCACTTGTCCCAGTAGTTGGCGGACGTCTGCGCCTGCTCGGTTCCGGTGCTGCCGCCAAGGAGCGAACTCGGATTGATGCCGAAGACCATGGCGAGGATGATTGCCAGGATCCCGACACCGCCACCGATGGCCATCGTCGAACCGCGCTTGCTGCCCGACCCCATCTGCGACGGGTCGAGCCGCGCCTTCTCGTTGTACTGCATTTCTTCCCCCTGATTGCGCCCACTGCACCGATCACGCCGGTTCGGCCGGCCTGCGTCCGCTCCTTCGCTGGAGCGCCGCGACCACCGCTTCGAGCATATCCGCCGGTGGTGGGTTACCGGAGGGTTACGGCGCGGGGAGCCGACTTGGTCAGCGCAATCGGCAGGGACATGATGGACGGGTGCGGATCATCGGCGTTGAGGTGGCCGGGGGCACTCCCGTGTTCACCGGTCCGCTGCCCCATGGTGCCGACCCGCATCGACTCGCGTGGGAATTGGGCTACCGCATCGTCCGTCCGCTTTCGGCGACCGGGCTGGCACCCGAACTTACCCTGACCGTGCAGGTGGGACGCCACGGACGCAACAGCGAACTGCGCTCGGGCAGGATCCGCTCGATGGACCCCGATCTGGAGTTGTCCGAGAGCGAGCCCCCGGTCGTCCGGCAGCGGTTGGCCGCGTACGGCATCGTGCTCTCGCCGCGCGGGCTGCTGGCCACCCAATTCTCGGACCTGACTGCGGTCGGCGGTATGTGGGGACTGCCAGGCGGCGGCATCGACTTCGGAGAGGGCCCCAGTCAGGCCCTGATCCGCGAGATCACCGAGGAGACCGGTCAGGAGGCTGAGATCTCCCAGCTCATCGATGTACAGACCGACCACTGGATCGGACGCTCCCCCACCAAAGTGGTCGAAGACTTCCACGCCGTCCGGATCATCTACTCCGCCCGCTGCGTCGAACCGTCCGACCCGGTGGTGCACGACTGGGGCGGTACGACCGCCGCAGCCAAGTGGGTACCGATCGACGACTGGGCGCAAACCCCTTGGTCGGCCGGCGCGAAGTCGCTGCTGGAGCGTCACTTGCGAGACCTCAGCCGGGCCTGGCCCGACCTGACGAGGCACGTGGGCTGAAGCTCGGTACCGCCGGCTGAGCCTGACGAAGCCCCCGAAACGCTGGCTGAGCCTGACGAAGCCCAGGAACGCTGGCTGAGCCTGACGAAGCCCCCGAACAGCACGAGGGGCCCCGGCATCGCCGGGGCCCCTCGTGGTTCGCTGACGCTAGTTCGAGCGGAAGTAGGACAGCAGCCGCAGCATCTCGATATACAACCAAACGAGAGTGACGGTGAGGCCGAAAGCGGCCCGCCACGACTCGGTTGCGCTGGCTCCCATGGCGATGCCCTGCTCGATGTAGTCGAAGTCGAGGATCAGGTTGAACACCGCCAGCCCTACGCCGATCGCGGAGAAGAGCAGCAGGAAGCCGAGGTTGCCACCCGCGAAAAGGAAGCCCATCCCGAAGAAGGAAAGGATCATGTTCACGAACAGCACGCCGGCATAGGCGATCGTCCCGATCATCACCATCTTGCGGAACTTGCTGGTGACCTTGATCCGGAAGAACTTGTAGGCGCCGAGGGTCGCGGCGGCCGCCACGAGAGTCGCCATAAGTGCCGCGGGAACGATCCCGTTCCAGGCGTTCTCGTAGACCTTGCTGATCGCGCCGATGAAGACTCCTTCGATGGCCGCGTAGGCGAGCACGAAGGCCGGATTCATGGCCCTGCGGAAGCTGACCACCATCACGGTGCCGAAGGCCACGATTCCGGAGACGATCGCGGCCGGCATCAGAAGTGCCGCAGGCAGGAACAGGAAGGTGAGCGCGGCGGTGACCATCAGGGCACCGATGGTGATCGCGCTCTTGGTGATCACGTCATCGATCGTCATCCGGCCGGGTGCCTGCAGGGCCGGGTAGGCCTGGTTGGGATCCTGCACGTATTGGCCGGGCTGTCCCGGTTGCGCGTACTGGGCGTACTGTCCAGGCTGGCCGAACTGGGCCTGGTACTGACCCTGCGTCTGCGCGGGGTCGACCTGCCAGGTGTCCGGTTTGGACAGGACCGGGTTGCTGCTGCGCATCTTGATTCCTCCTTGGGTGGGCGGCGGTTGTGCCCCTCGCAACTCTCGGGGCCCGTCGTCAGGCTCCATGGTAGAGAACACTCCTAAGAGCCTGCTGTGTTCCGCCCCGGCCCAACCCTGATCATCGACCCTGAATCTGGCTCAACGGCATGGTGCCATTTCCGCGCAACGCTGCCAGTAGGAGTCGGACGTCCCCTCCCAGCGCTCCGTCAAGACCGTTCCGAGAGGAACGAGTGGCCCCGCCTACCGATCACTGAGACCGTCCGTGACGAGCGAGTAGCCACCCACCCAACGGTCCCGTCCGTGAGGAACGAGCGCACCCTCCAACGGTCCCCGAGGAGGTCCCGCCGGTCCCTGAGGAGGTCGCTCTGCGACCGTCACGAAGGGCCCCCGCCACCCTCCT
>DAORUI010000010.1:0-34390 GCA_035433085.1 Propionicimonas sp.
TGACGGTCGCAGAGCGACCTCCTCAGGGACCGATTGGAGGGTGCGCTCGCTCCTCCCGGACGCTCCTCAGGAACCGACTGGAGGGGTGCGATCGTTCCTCACGGACGCTCCTCAGGGACCGTTAGGAGTGTGGCTGGTAGTTCCTCGCGGACCGGTGCGAACGGGCTCCCCGTTGCATCGCGGTCACCCGGTGAACGCTCCCTGAGGAGCGCTCGTGAGGAACGAGCGAGCGCGTCACGAAGGGGCGTCCGCCACCCGCAGTTCGAACCAGGCGGCGGCCCTTCGACATCACGGCCAGCCGGTGAACGCTCCCTGAGGAGCGCTCGTGAGGAACGAGCGAGCGCGTCACGAAGGGCGTCCGCCACCCGCAGTTCGAACCAGGCGGCGGCCCTTCGCGACGCCGTCCGCTCGTTCCTCACGGCCGGCTCCTCAGGGACCGGGAAGAGGGGCACTCGTACCTCACGGCCGGCTCCTCAGGGACCGTTGGGAGGGGCTGCTCATTCCTCGCGGCCGGCTCCTCAGGGACCGGGAAGAGGGGCACTCGTACCTCACGGCTGGCTCCTCGGGGAGCGTTGCCGGGGTGACTACTCGTTCCTCACAGACGCTCCGTGTCGACGAGTTCGACCCCCGCACGGGCGACGACTGGACCAAGCGTGGCCCCCCTCGGATGCTTGTCCAAGCGCTCGGGCGGGGCCGCAGCGGCCGCGGGATCAGCGGCGCTCGGAGCGCCGGCAGTCGATCACGCCGAGCACCAACTGCTCCAGCGCGAACCCCGGATCGCTGGCGGCGCCCTTGATCTGGGCGTCAGCGACCGCGACCGCTTGAATCGCCTTCGCCACGGCGGTCGGCTTCCAGTCGCGCGACAGCCGCGACAGGTCCTTCAGCTTCCAGGGTGGGACGCCCACCGCCCGCGCGAGGTCCGCGTCGCGCAACCTCGCGTCCCTGCCATCGAGGTACTTGCCGAGACTGCGTAGGTTGCTCGAAAGGGCACTGGTGATCAGCACGGGGGCGACGCCCGTGGACAGGGCCCAGCGCAGTTTGCCCAATGCCCCATCGAGGCGCCCGCTCAGGGCATCGTCCGCGACGGCGAAGCTGGTCACCTCCGCGCGCCCACCGAAGTACCGGCGGACGGAGGTCTCGGTGAGCAGCCGGTCGGGCGAGTCGTCCAGCAGCTGCCGGACGGCGCCGGCCAGCGTCCGGGTGTCGGTGCCGACCGCCTCGACGAGGACACCGGCAGTGTTCGCGTCGACCCGCCCGGACAGTCGCCTGGCCTCGGCGACGACGAACTGGGGAAGGTCCCAGGGCTTGATCGACGGGTAGTCGTGCACCTGAAGTCGGAGCTTCTTCAGCCGGTCGAGGACCGCCTTGCCCTTGACTCCCCCGCCATGGACCAGCGCCAGCGCGAGATCGTCGCCCGGGTCGGCGGCGAGCGCGAGCACCTGATCAGTCAGGTCCGGCGAGAGCTCGGCCAAGTCATTGAGCACCACCACCGAGGCGGACGCGAACAAGGATCCGCCGGCCGCTTCAGCCAGCGTGCCGGCATCGACGTCACCGGCTTCCAGGCGCACCACCACAGCGTCCGGGCGATCCGCCACGGCCCTTTGCACGAAGTCGGTCAAAGCCCGCTCAGCGAGCAGTGACTCCGGTCCGGTCACCAGGAGGGTCGCCCCGAATGGGCTGGATTCGTGCACGAACCAAGCATGCCAGTCATCGCCGACAGGTCCGCGCCCAGCCAAGTCCGCGGCCGCTCAGCCTGACGTCGTCACCACGATCTGGTCGCCCGCGCGCCGGACGGCGATCGAACCGTCCTCATCGGTGCGGAACACCTGCGCTCCGATCGCAAGCACGGCCTGGACCGTAGGCGCGGCCGGGTGACCATAGTCGTTGTCCTCACCCACGCTGATCAACGCAACGCCGGCGCGGGTGGCCGCCAGGTAGGCCGGGTCCTGGTGTCCGGAGCCGTGGTGTGGCACGAGCATGACGTCAGCGCTCAGATCGGACACTCGCGCCACGGCATTACCCTGACCCGCCTCCTCCAAGTCACCGGAGAGCAGTACCCGAAGCCCGCCGACAGTCACCCGCATCACCAGGGAGGAGTCGTTCTGATCGGCCGAGTCCTCGTCTGTGGCTCCCGTGTTCACCAAGGGACGGGTCGCGAGCACCGCAACCTCCACCTCGCCGGCGGCCACGACCATGCCGGGCACGGCCACCTGCTGGGGCACACCGGCCAACGCGGCGTTCACCGCTTGCCAGTTCGTTGCGGGTTCGGTGATCCCCGAGTACAGCAGCCGTCCGACCGATCGCCCCGAGGCCACACCTGAGACTCCAGCCGAGTGGTCTGCGTGCAGATGGGTGAGGATCAGCCAGGACACCTGGGTGACCCCGAGCTGGTCGAGGCACCTATCCACGGCGCCGGGATCCGGCCCGGTGTCGACCACAATGGCCTGCCCTCCACCCACGTTCACTACGGTTGCGTCGCCTTGGCCCACATCGCAGCTGACCAGCTGCCACTCCCCCGGCGGCCAACCTGGGGGCGCGGACGGGCGCAGCAACACCAGCACCTGCGCGCTCAGTACCAACGCGACCAGCCAGGGGCGACGCAGGAACCGCGGCATACCGACCAGCACAGCGATGCAGAACATCGCCATGACGACGGTGGCCAGCGGTGTTGCGGGCCACGCCAGCGTCGCGCCCGGGAGAGCGCTGCCGGCATCGGCGACCCAGCACAGCGCCTGCGCGAAGCCGCCGACGGCCCAGCCGAACCCGGTAGCCAGCTCGGGGCTGAGGACGGACGTTCCAGCAGCAAGGAAGCCGAGTACCGTGCCCGGACCCACCAGCGGCCCCGCGACGAGGTTCGCCGTCATGCCCACCAGACTCACCTGGCCAGAGATCGCTGAAACGATGGGTTGCGTCGCCAACTGTGCCGCCACCGGCACAGTGATCGCCTCCGCAGCCCACGCGGGCAGCCACACCTGAAGGACTCGCGCCCAGGGGCGCGCCCAGACCACAATCCCTGCACTCGCGCTGACCGAGAGCGCGAAGCCGACCGACCGCGCCAGCCATGGGTCGATGATCACGAGGCCCACCACGGCCCAGGACAGGTATCTCAGCCCTTGGCGGGCTCCGCCCCAGCCAAGGGCGGCCAATCCGACCAGACCCATCGCTGCGGCACGGAGCACGCTTGCCTCCGACCGGCACAGCAGCACGAATGCCACCACGCCCGCCACCGTGAGCGCACGCCGCCACCACCCCAGCACGCCCATCCGCGCGGCGGCCCAGACCAGCGCGGCCAGGAGCAGAGTCAGGTTCGCGCCCGAGACCGCCGTGAGATGAGTGAGTCCGGTCGCCCGGAAGCGCTCGGTAAGCCCCTCCGGCATGCCGTCCGTGTCGCCCACCACCAAAGCCGGCACGAGCGCCCTGGGATCCTCCGGCAAGCCCGCCACCGCCGCCCTGAGCCCCGCGCGAACGCTGGTCACCGCCACGTCGACCGGCCCTGGCCCGGTCACCGGAGTGGGCGAGTCCCGCGCTTGCGCCCACGCACTCACCGGCTCGCCCGGTTCGGTCGGGCTCAGCCGCACCACCGCTCGGAACGTGGTACCTGCGGGGAGACTCGCCCAGGCGTCATGCAGAGCGCCGGATGCGGATAGCCGGACGGTCGCTCCCGTCACCCAGGCGTCACCTCGGCCCTCCACGCGCAGGAGGGTCGCCGTCGAGATCCAGAGCGGTCCGCCGAACCCCCCGTCGGTGGTCTGCCCGCCGGCGACCCTGGCGGTGATCGTCACCACCGCATGCTCACTCGCCCACCCCGGAATAGGCCCGATGCCGACAAGCCATGCCCGCGACGTGGCCAGACCGGCCACGACCAGTCCGGTCACACCTACCGCGACCAGCAGCCAGTTGCGTCGGCGGCGCCCCAGCCCCGCCGCGGCCAGGCCGACCAGACCTGCCCCGGCGGCCAGTCCGGACGAGCCGGACGTCCCGGCCCAGGCGGCCATCCACGCGGCGATCGCGAGCGCCGGGCCCCGCCAGTCGATCCTGCCCGCATCGTCGTGCCCTTCGTCAGACGCGGACACTCGGGGCGATCTCGGCGTAGGTTTTGGGGCCGATCCCGTCCACTTCCTGCAACTCGGCCACCGAGGTGAACCTGCCGTGCGCCTCACGCCAGTCAAGGATCTTCTGGGCTGTCACCGGGCCCACCCCAGCCAGTGTGTCCAGTTGCTCGAGCGTGGCCGTATTGAGCGAGATTGAGCCTGACCCCGAGGAGCCCCCGGCGGCGGCCGCCGACCCGCGCACCTCACCGCCAGGCTCGGCGCTCGTGCCGATCACCACCTGATCACCATCGGCGACCAGCGCTGCCAGATTGAGGTCACCTGGATCGGCCTTCGCGGTAAGGCCGCCTGCGGCCTCGATCGCGTCCGCGACCCTTGCGCCCTGCGCCAGCTGCACCAACCCGGGCTGCCGGACCGCACCCAGCACATGCACCAGAAGCCTGGGGATCGGGGTCGGGGTGGGTGTAGGACTGGCCACCACCGAAGGCGCCGCCGCCACTGCGACCGGCGTGGACCGCGCCTGCAACAGTGTGTAGGCCGTCCAGGCGCAGCCGACCAGCAGCACTACGACCACCGCAGCGAGGTGTTCGCGGCCGAAATCGACCATTCGGGACCGCAGCTTCGCCACTGGGAGCACGCCCGCCGCTCGGCGGGGCGGCTGCTCGTGAGCCAGGATCCCGTCGGGGGCCGGGCCCGGCAGCACACTCGGCGCCTCGGCACGGTGCGCCACCTGCACGTCATCGGCGTTCGCCTGCTGGGTCGGCGGCGCCTGGGCTGCAGGGTACTGCGTGGGCTGGAACCGGCGGGGCTGCACCTCCGCGAGCAGTGCTTCGAGCCGGGCGCGCACGACTTCACTCATCACGGGATCTGGCGCGACCTTCACATGTCCACTATCGGCACGGCCGCCCGGAATCGCTCAGCCGATCCGGTGCGTTGTGGATAAGCCGCAGTCAGATCGGCTTCGTCCACAGGAGCAGCTTCGGCAGCTTCCAGGCTCGCGGGTTACCCTTGAGACCGCTTGAACCCACAACCGTGACCCGAATACGACAGGATTTCGCGATGGCCATCGATATCAACCTCGCCGAGACGAAGGCCGGCGGCTGCGGCTGCGGCTGCGGCACCCAGTCCGGCACACCCGAACTGCAGGCGTCCGCTCTGCCGAAGGTGATCCGCCACGGCGCGATCATCGGTGGGCTCACCAGCATGAAGTCGGGCGAAGCGCTGGTGCTGGTGGTTAGCCACGACCCGCTCCCGCTGCTCAGCCAGCTGAACCGGGTGGCACCCGGAGCGTTCGAACTCACCTACCTTGAGCGTGGCCCTGAGGTCTACCGGCTGCAGTTCACCAAGATCTGATCTGAGCGGCTTCGGGGTCTCGCCAGGCGCGACCAACCGAAGCTGGCGGTGGCCCTTCGTGACGGTCGCAGAGCGACCTCCTCAGGGACCGGTTGGGGGGCTCGTACCTCACGGCCGGCTCTTCAGACCGGCTGGAGCGGGATGCCGTTGCTTCGCGCCCTCCCCGTAAGCGTTCCCTGAGGAGCGCTCGTGAGGGACGAGCGAGCGCGTCACGAAGGGCGTCCGCCACCGTTGTTCGAAGCAGGCGGGGCCCTTCGTGACGCCGTCCGCTCGTTCCTCACGGACAGCTCCTCAGGGACCGGTTGGGGGGACGCTCGTTCCTCACGGACAGCTCCTCAGGGACCGGTTGGGGGGACGCTCGTCCCTCACGGACAGCCCCTCAGACCGGTTGGGGGAACTCGTTCCTCACGCGCTCAGACCGGGACGATGCTCACCAGTTTCGGTGCGCGGACGATCACCTGGCGCACCTCGCGGCCGGCAAGCGCCCGCTGCACCCCGGCGTCCGCCAAGGCGATCGCGGTCAGGTCGTCGGCCGAGATGCCGGGAGCGACATCCAGCTTGGCGCGCACCTTGCCCTGCACCTGCACCACGCAGGTGACCGACTCGGTCACCAGTAGCGCGGGGTCGGCGATCGGCCAAGTCGCGTTCGCCACCGACGGGGCTCCGCCGAGCCGTTCCCACATCTCTTCGGCCACGTAAGGCGCCACTGTGCTCAGCACGACCGCGACCGCCTGTGCAGCCTCCCGCACCGCCGGATCGGTCGGGCCAACGCCGGAATCGATCGCCTTTCGGGTGGCGTTCACCAACTCCATGATCCGCGCCACCACCACGTTGAACCGGTGGTGCTCGATCGACTCGGTGATGTCGGCGATCGCCCGATGCGTCACTCGGCGCACCGCCACGTCACCGGCCGCGAAGTCGACGCCCGGCTCGCTGGCCACGTCGACCGCGAGCCGATAGGCACGCTGCAGGAACTTGAGCGAGGAGCCCGGCGACATGTCGGCCCAGTCGATGTCGTCCTCCGGCGGCCCGGCGAACACGACAGTGGTGCGGATCGCGTCCACCCCGTAGCGGTCGATCTGCTCGCCAAGGTCGACGCCGTTGCCCAGCGACTTGCTCATCGCCTTGCCCTGGTTGATCACCTGGCCCTGGTTCATCAGCCGGCTGAACGGCTCGTTGAAGTCCACCAGCCCCAGGTCGTTCAACACCTTGGTGAAGAAGCGCGAGTACAAGAGGTGCAGGATGGCGTGCTCCACGCCGCCCACGTACTGCGCGATCGGCATCCACTTAGCCACTTCGGCCGAGTCGAACGGGCCTTCGTTGTAGTTCGGCGAGCAGTAGCGGAAGAAGTACCACGACGAGTCGACGAAGGTGTCCATGGTGTCGGTGTCGCGCTTGGCCGCCCCACCGCACTTCGGGCAGGTGGTGTTCACCCACTCGGTGGCCGAGGCCAGTGGGCTCGTGCCCTTCGGCTGCAGCGCCGCGCCGCGCAGATCGGGCAGGGTCACCGGCAGCTGGTCGTCGGGCACCGGCACCTCGCCACAATCAGGGCAGTGCACGATCGGGATCGGGCAGCCCCAGAATCGCTGCCGGCTGAGCAGCCAGTCGCGCAGCCGGTAGGTCACCGCGGCTTCGCCGGTGCCGGCCTCGGCCAGCACCTGGTTGGTCCTGGCGACGGCCTCCTTGACGCTGGTCAGCCCGGTCAGCGGTCCGGCGTCGACGTAGGTGCCGTCGCCCTTGGTGGCAACCCCGGAGATCGAAGGGTGCGGTTCGCCGCTGTCCAGCACGATCCGGACGGGCAGGTCGAACGCGCGGGCGAAATCGAGGTCGCGCTGGTCGTGGCCCGGCATGCCCATCACCGCTCCGGTGCCGTACTCGGCCAGCACGTAGTCGGCGGCGTAGACCGGCAGAGGTTCGCCGTTCACCGGGTTGATCGCATGGACGCCGAGGAACACGCCGGTCTTGGGACGCTCGGACGACTGCCGCTCAATCTCGGTGGCCCGCTTGGTCTGTTCCAGGTAGGCCTCGAACTCCGCGCGGGCCGCTGGGGCACAGAGCTCATCGGCAATCGCCGCCTCCGGAGCGACCACGAAGAAGGTCGCGCCGTAGAGGGTGTCCGGACGGGTGGTGAACACCCGCACCGGCGCCTCGCGCCCCTCGATCCGGAAGTCGACCCAGGCGCCCTCGGAGCGGCCGATCCAGTTGCGCTGCATGGCCAGCACCCGATCGGGCCATTTGCCCTCGATCTGCGCCATGTCGTCGAGCAGCCGTTGGGCGTAGTCGGTGATCTTGAAGTACCACTGGGTCAGCTTGCGCTTGGTGACCACAGCGCTGCAGCGCTCGCACAGCCCCTGCACCACCTGCTCGTTGGCCAGCACGGTCTGGTCGTTCGGGCACCAGTTGACGTAGGAGTCCTTGCGGTAGGCCAGGCCGCGCTCGTAGAACCGCAGGAACAGCCACTGCGTCCAGCGGTAGTACTCCGGGTCGGAGGTGTGCAGGCGCCGGGACCAGTCCAGGCTCAGGCCATAGCGCTTGAACGAGCGGGCCTGGGTGTCGATGTTGGCGTAGGTCCAGTCCGCGGGGTGTGCGTTGCGGGCGATGGCGGCATTCTCCGCGGGCAGGCCGAAGGAGTCCCAACCGATCGGGTGCATCACGTCGAAGCCGGCCAGCCGCCAGTAACGGGCGACCACATCGCCCATCACGAAGGCCTCCGCGTGGCCCATGTGCAGGTCACCGGACGGGTAGGGGAACATGTCGAGCATGTAGCGACGTTCCCGCGAACCGTCGTCGAGCGGGCTGAACGTGCCGTCGGCCTCCCAGAATCGCTGCCACTTCTCCTGCGCCGCGGCAGCGTCGTAGCCGATCCGTTCCTCGGTCACTTCGTCTCCTTTACGTGGTGTGCCCCGGACAACAAAAAGCCCCCGCGGGCCGTCAGGCTCGCCAGGGGCCGCCGCGGCTGCTGCAGCAGTCGCGGCTAGAAAAGCAGGGTCACAGGTTGCACGCGCTGATCTTAACCGATCCAGCCCTGTGGTCGCGCCCGCCGAGACCCGGGCGGCACGTTCCGCCAGTACACGCACAGCGGTGTCGAAAGCGGTGGCCGAGCCAAGTAAGGAGCACCGCTCGGTAGGGCGCCAAACTCCTCAGAACCCGCCTATCTGCTTTCACCCACTTGCCCTAAGGGCAGCCTCACCTTGCTTGCGACTAGGGGAAACACCGGGAATGCTGGACTCATGGCCATCACCGTTCGAGCCTCCGCTGCCAATCGGCAGTCGCTGTCTGCCCGGCTGAACTGGCTGCGTGCGGGTGTGCTCGGGGCCAACGACGGCATCGTCTCCACCGCCGGGCTGGTGTTCGGCGTGGCCGGTGCCACCACAGACTCCCTCGCCCTGCTGATCGCCGGTCTGGCCGGACTCGTGGCTGGGTCGCTCTCGATGGCCGGGGGCGAGTACGTATCGGTCAGCAGTCAGAAGGACACCGAAACCGCGGCCTTGGACGACCAGACAAGACGGCTCAGCAAAGACCCGGCCGGCGAACTCCAGCGCCTCGCCGACCACTACGCCGCGAGCGGACTCTCCCCGCTGTTGGCGCGACAGGTGGCCGAGGAACTCACCACGCACGCACCACTCGACGCACACGCCCAGGTCTTCCTCGGACTCGATGCCAACGAGCGCGTTTCCCCGTGGGCAGCCGCGCGGGCATCGATGCTGTCGTTCTCCATCGGCGCCGCGATCCCGCTGGTCGCAATCGTCACCACGCCCACGGCCGTCCGCCTGCCGCTGACTGTGGTCGCTGTGCTCGCCGCCCTCACCCTCACCGGGGTGGTCAGCGCGCGGCTCGGCGGCGCCCGGCCGTGGCGCGCCGTCGCCCGCAACGTCGTGGTCGGCACGCTGGCGATGGGGCTCACCTACTTCGTGGGCTGGCTGGTGAGCCTGGTGCTCTGAGCGGGGGGAACCGACCCGTGGCGCCTTCGCTCAGCAAGCTCAGCAGCGGGCGCCGGAGCACGGGCCACTCCCCCGGCGGCAACACCTCGTGGTTCAGCCACTCCAGGATGCCCGCCAGCGGCAACTCCGGATCGAGGAGGTCCAGCCGCTCGAGGCAGACCATCTGCAGGGCGCCGTCACCGGCCTGCCAGGCCGCCATTCCCAGCAGCCCGAGGGGCATCGCCTGGTGGCTGAGCAGGCTGTGCCGCACCACCCCGGTGAAAAGCGCCAGTTGATCGTCGGCGGTCTCACGGCTGAGTTCGCGCAGCACGGTCAGCATGCCGTCTCCCTCGGCGACCAGCAGTGCCAGTTGCGCTTGGTCGCGCAGGTCGGGCTGCCGCCCACGCAGCAGCCGTCGCAGCCGACGACCCCGGCCACCCGGGGTGAGTCCGGCGAGTGCCGCCGCCTCCTCGTCGAAGACTCGCACCAACTCGTCGATCTCTGTGTCCGGCGGTCCGGTGATGCTCTCGGCGAGCGCTTGACGGGACGCCCTCGCGGGCATGCCGAGCACCGCGGCCTGGGCTGCGACAGCGGACGTCGCGCCGTCCAGCGAGCCGGTCGCACCGTCGGGATGATCGGCCCGCCAGGACTCGCGCCCCACCTGCAGTACCCGACCCAGCCGAGTGACCCCCACCAGCGCCGCGCACTCCCCGAGAGTGCTCCACGCAAGATCGTGCTCGTCGGTGAACGCGAAGAACCAGCCCTCGGCTCGCGGGAACCGGTCGAACAGGCGGGTGACCAGGTCACCCAGGACCCCGCGTTCGGTGACTGCGACGAGGTCGACGCGGGCGGTCACCACCACCTGGCTGTCTTCGATGACCATCGCCACCAATGACTCGGTGGGATGAAAGCCGATCAGGTACGGCACCAGGCCCACCAGATCCTCAACGCAGCGGACGGCCAACCGGGCCTGCGGTTCCAAGATGCTCACACCGTGTGTTGTCGTCATGGAAGGCCGGATCGCGTCATCCGTCCACAAGCGAAGTCGCGGTTCGTTGGTTATCCACAAGCCGCTGCAGTCAGGCCGGGTCCGTGCCGGGTAGCGTTGGGGTCGATGAAACCCGAGCCCGACCCAACGTCAGCGTCCCCGTACGTCCAGCCACCCGCCCCGCCGACGGGTTGGACGCCGACGCCGTTGTCCGGGGGGAACCGGCCCGACCCGTCCGCGCAGACCCCGGCCACGGCCACGTCCACGCCGCTTGGTGGCCCCGACCTGCCTGCCACGAAGATCGACGAGTTCGCCGCGCCCCGCTCCTGGTGGCCAGTAGTGGTCGCGGTCGTGGCCGTGCTGGCGGCTGCCCTGATCTGGGCGAGCACCAGCCTGAAGCCCGCGGTACCGTCCGCCACGAAGCCGTCCGCCACTCCCGCAGCCACCACGGCCGAACCGGGCCTGCCGTTCGTCAGCCCGAACGAGCGTTACTCCGGACGCTGGGAGATCGTCAGCCACGAATGGACCGACGACGGCGTGGAGGTCGAGATCCGGATCAGCGTCGACCGCGGCCCGCTTTCCTACTCCTTCGTGGCCTTCGAGAACAGCAGCGTCACCGCGACCGACCCGAGTCCCGGCTCGCATTCGCCGCGCTTCTCGGGGTACCCGATCGAGACCGGCGAGGCGGAAACCGGTTGGCTCTTCTTCCCGCTGCAACGCGGCCAGGCCACCGTCATCCTGGCGAACGCAGGCGGCAGCCAGATGTCGGCGCTGCCCATCCCAGGCTGACCCAACCCGAGCCGCTAAGGTGAGCGCGTGACGACGCCCCTATCGATCGGCATCTTCACCGACGATTTCTACCCGGAGTCGGGCGGGGTATCGAGGTCGATCCAGCTGCAGCTGCAGCAACTCAACCTCGCCGGTCATCAGGTCACCCTGTTCGCGCCGAACACCCACCTGACCCCGCCCACCGAGTGCGCGTGGGAGGGATTGCCCTACTGGCGCCTGCCCGGAACCCCCAGCTTCCTCTGCTCGGTGCAGACCGGACGCGGCCTGGCGCGCCGGATCGCTGCCGACCACCACCTCGACGTGGTGCATTCGCAGAACGAGCGCGGTTCGATCTTCCTCGGCGCTCAGGTCGCCCGCGAACTCGGCGTGCCGCAGGTGCACACCTTCCACTCGAACTACGTGGGCACCCATCGAACCACCCCGCTGGTCTCCGGGCTCAACTCGCTGACCTACCTCGACTGGTCGGGGTACTGGCTTCGACGCACGGCCCACAAGGGCGCGGACGTGCGTCCCGGCAACCCCAGCGACCCCGACGCCGGCGCGGATTCACGGTTCGCAAATCGAGACTGGCGCAGCCTGGCCCGCCTGGCCTCCGCGGTGGACGCGTTCACCTCGCCGGCCTCCTATCTGGTCGATGCCATCGTGGACGCCTCCGGCGGCGCCTTGGCCGGACGCGGGCACGTGATCGCCAGCGGGGTCGCGGACGCGTTCGCGAAGGCCAGTCGGCGGCTGCCGAGACGGCCCGTGATCCGATTCCTGAGCTGCGGCCGGCTGGGAGTGGAGAAACGGGTCGACGTGCTGCTGGAAGCCTTCGAGCGCCTCGGCCGCGACGATGCCGAACTGCACATCGTGGGTACCGGGCCGGCCGAAGGCGGGCTGCGCCAACAGGCGTCCCGGATCGAGCACGGCACCGTCCGCTTCCTCGGCCACTTCGACGACACCGCCCTGATCGCCCAGGAGATCGCGGACGCCGACGTGTTCGTCCTCGCGTCCTACCGCTTCGACACCCAGGGCATGGTGCTCGCCGAGGCTGCCGCGGCGGGCACACCGATCCTCTACTGCGACGACCGACTGACCGTGGGGGTAGGTCCGGAGAATGCCCTCTTGACCGGGCCGAGCGCCGAGGATCTCGCCCGAGGCATGGCCGAACTGATGGACGCACCCGTTCGGCTCGTCGTTATGTCGGCCGCCTCGAAGGAAGTGGGCGCCGATCTCACGGGCGCCGCGATGGCAGAGCGTTACCTGGCCGTCTACCGCCAGGTGCTGAACAGCTGATTCAGGCCCGATCGGGCTCTGCGTGAGGCTGCGGCGAAGGCCTGGCGGTCTGGGCGTCCGGGTGGTACTTCGACAGCACCACCACGCCGGCCACCGCCACCGCGCCACTGACCGCCATTCCCACCGCGTCCCAAGCGCCCAGGCGGACGCCCTCGCCGAGTACAGCCATGCCGAAGGTGACCGCGACGATCGGGTCGGTGGTGGTCATCGAGCCCACCACGATCTCGGCCGGGCCGTTGGCGTAGCCCTGCTGGATCATCCAGCCGCCCAACAGGTAGCAGACCAGCAGGAACACGGCCATCGTCCAGAACAACGGGCGCATCACAAATGAGCCCTGCTTGACCAATTCGGTGATCGTCTTGATGATCGCCGAACTGAGCCCGTAGAAGAACGAGCCGCCGGAGGCCCACATCAGGCACCGCCGTTGCGGCGGACCGAACCGGCCGAGCGCGCCCAGCAGCCCGCCCACCGCGAACACGATCAGGCAGGAGACGATGATCTTCGTCGGCGGAAGCTCCGTGTCCGGCGCCGC
The DNA here is from genome assembly GCA_035433085.1 of Propionicimonas sp. Taxonomy (GTDB): domain Bacteria; phylum Actinomycetota; class Actinomycetes; order Propionibacteriales; family Propionibacteriaceae; genus Propionicimonas. Next base: position 12,907 of record DAORUI010000010.1, read on the forward strand.
GGTGCTGGCCGAGAACAGCGTGAACACCACGATGCCGAGGATGGTGAGCCCGACCGCGCCCCAGATCACCTTCGTGGGCTTGAAGCCGTGCAGCTTCGCCGCCAGGAGCACCGACCACGGCACCGCCAGTATGCCGACCGGCTGCACCACCGTGACCGGGGCGAGCATCAGGCCGACGATGTGCATCGCCGCGCCGGTCGCCACCGTGGCCAGCCCGAGCAGCCAGCGAGGGTTCCGGACCAGGGTCCAGATCTGCCCGAGGCTCATCGACCGGTTCTCGGCGGTGGTGTCGATGGTGCGCCCGACCGCCATGTGCTGAATGGTCGCGCCGCCGGCGAAAAGGAAGGATGCGAGCACCACGATCAGGATCGCCAGCGGGATGTTCTGCTCGAACAGCCAAGCCGGCGCAGCCAACGGGATCGTGGAGATCATTTCATCCTTGTCTGATCAAAGGCCGTCAGCCTATCCCAGGCCCGGCGAGCTTCTGGGCCAGGCATCGTCAGCGGGCCTCGGAGAACCGGACGGCAGCCTTCAGCTGGGCGGCGAGGTTCGCCCCGACGCCCATCGGCCAGCGGTGACCCACGTATTCGGTCGCCTCGTCGACGTTCAGGTGCCGGGTCGAGTTTCCGGTTCGCACCCACAACTCCGGTGCCGCGGCCTTGCCCGGACGCAGGTACACCGCCCGCGGGGACGGCGCCGCGGTCACCCGGCAAACCAGGGCGGGATGGCCCGCTGCGTCCGGCAACTCGGCGAACTCGACGCGCACCTGGGCGGCGGCGTTCTGCCCCATCGTGGTGGTGATCAGGTCGCGCAGCCAGAGCTCGAAGCGATCCGCGTCCGCGCTCTTCAGGGTGCCGAAGTCGCGGTCGAGACCCAAGGGCACCCCGGCATCGTCCACGCCGATCAGCAGTGTGCCTCCGTCCGCGTTCAGGAAGGCGCAGATCGTCTTGGCCACCACCTGTTCCATACGCTCGTCCTTGGCGCCGGTGCGCAGGTTCACCCGCGCGGTCGACTTGAACTCCACCCTGTCGGACTCGCCGGCGTGCAGCAGCTCGGCGACGCTGGCGCGCTGCGGGTGCTGGAAGTGCGCGGCGATGGCGCCGTAGCCGGCGATGCCCAGTACCGAGAACCCGAGGGCGAACATGATGCTCAGCGGCGACCACAGTCCGATGTCGGGGTTCAGCCACCCGGCGATGAGCAGGCCGAGGGACGTGCCGAGCACCGAGATCACGATCGAGGTGGCCACCCCCAGCTGTGCTCGTCCCCGGAGCAGCCAGCGCGCAACCGAGCCGAACGCCCATGCCACGAGCAGCACCACGGGCAGCGCAGCGGCGACCGCCCAGACCGGGACGTCGTCCAGGAACATCGATCTCAAGAGACCTCCACCGTCTTGGCCTTCCGCTTCTCGTACCACGCCAGCAGCAGCGCGACCGCCGTGGCCAGCAGCGCGCCCACAATCGTGGCGACCGCACGCTCGGACGCGATCACGCCGACGCCGGACGGCGCTGCGAGCAGGACCACCGTCGGAGTCAGGAACATGACCTGGCGCACGTAGTCGTCCTGCACCGTGTAGGCGAGCGTGAGCACCAGACAGACGCCAAGGGCGATCGCCATCGCCCACAGCGGCAACAGCGCGGCCAGCAGGAGAGCCAGCACCACCCCGGCGAGGGTGCCGACGATGCGCTGCCACGACCGGCTCCAGGTCTGGTCGTCGAACGGACGCAGCACGATCGTGAGTGTGAGAGCTATCCAGTAGCCGTGCGGTACCTGCAGGGCTGCCACCGCGTACACCACGCCACCGGCCGCGAGTGCCATCACCGTGGCGTGCCGCCAGGCGCGGAGCTGCGGAATGCCGGACGGAGGACGCGTCCGCGGTGCGCGGGTGGCCACCAGCACCAGAGTCCCGCAGCCCACCAAGATCGCCACGGCCGTCCAGCCCGGATCGTAGCTGCCCGGAACGGCGACGAGCACCGCCGCCAACGAGGGGACGCCGGCCAGCAGCCCGTCGTGAAGTTGGTTCACGGGCGCAACCAGAAGGCAGCACAACGCGACGAAGCAGGCCGCAGCCACCGGTTCAGAACGCACGGCTACCGCCACTGCCCCGGCCATGGTCGCGGGAATCGCGAGCGCCAGTGCGTGCGCGGGCGGCAGGCTGAAAGCCGGACGGGCGAGAGCGACGTAGCCCATGCCGATCGCGATCGCGGCGCTGGGGCCGGCCAACAGGTAACCGGAAACGAGCGGAACCAGCAGGAACACCGCGACCAAGACGCTCAGCAGAAGCACCCTCGGGCTGATCGCCCAGGCCCGAGCGCCGATCAGCGGGACGCTCCGGGCGTCCACCGGAGACGGATCACCAGCCACCGCCACCGCCACCGCCGAAACCGCCACCGCCGGAGAAGCCGGACCCGCCGCTGGTCGCCGCGGTGGCAGCCTGCATCGAACTCGACATGGTGTTCGCCAGCCCATTCATGGACGACGCGAAGTTGTGTGCGTTGAACCCGTTGCCGTAGCCGTACCCCACGTACCAGTAGGTGTCGAAGGTGTAGCGCCCGGACGCGGCCAGTTCCTCGAAGACCTTCGTCCAGCGCTCGGCCACGCCGAACATGATCGCGTAGGGCAGGTAGCGCGAGAACACGTCGATGCCCTCCTCGAACTTGATCTGCTCGGCCTCCGCCGTGCGCAGGTAGAGCTCGAACCCCTTGGTCTGCGCGAGCACCGCCGACCCATTGGGGGTACGGCTGCCGAACCGGTTGTTGAGCGCCATCACCGCCAGGCCGACGATCACGCCGGCCGCCCCGACCAGTCCCCAGCCGAGGAAGCCGAGCAGGAAGCCCAGGCCGGCGCCCACCACGATCAGCGCGATCCCGCCGGCGAGCGCCAGCCCGCGGACCGTGGCCGGGTTCCTCGTGAACCACCCCAGTTCGCCCGCGACCCGCGAGTGCAGGTCGTTGCGGGCGTCGGTGAGCACGTCGGCGTGTTCGGTCTTCTTCAGTTCGTCGGTGGTCACGCTGCGACCCGCGGAGAACAGGTTCGACAGCAGTCTCGACTCGTAGCCGGCGAGCTCATCGCGTCCGTCCAGTCGGGTGAACGTCCAGTCCTTCTTGCCGGTCTGGGTGATCTGCAGGTGTCCGCGGACGGCGAGGTCGATCACGGTCGCGGTGATGTCGGAGTTGTCCGCGGTGGCGTCCATCAGCGTCCCGAGTTCCCCCGGACGGGCGCCGTCCGGCGGGTTGAACCGGACGGCCACCGGCGCGTCCTGGCTGTCGTAACCGACGCTGACCTCCTGGTTGGCCGCGGGCACGACCCCTGGAGTGAGGCCGAGGTAGACCTGGTCGCGCTTGCTGCGGCGCGTCCGGCGGAACAGCGCCGCCAGCCCGAGGGCGGAGAGCGCCGCGGTCACGCCGCCGGTGATCGGCGTGACCGGGAACATGTTCCAGACCGTGAGGCGGCGTTCGATGCGGGCCTCGGCACCGGTGAACGTGCCTGCGGGGAACCCGGCGACCACCTGCATGCCGGTGCCGTTGCCGATACCCGTGGTCGAGAAGGTGGACTCCTTCGCTGAGTGCGCAGCGGTGCAGGGATCGAGCAAGCCGTAGCCAGTGAAACATGCGCTGGAGGTGACGTCGACCGGTCCGTTGACCGTGACCGCCGCGCTGTCGATCGGCACCTCCCAGCCGGTGCCGACGGCGTTCCAGTTGAACTCGTCGAGACCCGACTGCGCCTGCTCGGGGGCGATCAGGCCGCGGATCGTGTAGTAGATCACGTAGGTCTGGGTACCGGTGAACACCTGATTCTCATTGCCCACGCGAACCAGCAGGTTGCCGTCCTCGGTCTGCGTCTGCAGCTCGGCGTTCGCCCCACTTGGGCTGTTGGCTCCGACCACCTCGATGTCGATCATGCGCCAATGGTCGGGATCGTCGGCGATCTCCTGCTGCAGCGGGAAAGTCAGGTAGGGGCCGTGGCCCGAATCGGAACCGAAGTCGAAATCGAGCGTGAGTGTCACCGCAGTGGTGCCGGACGCGTCGACGTTGGCGGTGATCCGGTAGTCCCTGATCGAATCGTCGTCGGAATCGGCATGGGCCGTGGCCGGTGCCGCGAGCAGCACACCGAAGGCGAGGAGCAAACCGGCCAGCGTCTTCCACACCCGCATCATGTGGTGAGCCTAACAACCCCGCGGTAGATCCTGCCGCACCCCGCTTCGTGGCTATCCTGACCGCAAGATCGCGACCGAACCGATACAGGGGGCCAGATGACCGGGCAGGCGGTGACCGCCGAGTTGCTCGCCGTGGTCGTGGCGATGGTCGATGGCCAGCCCAACGTACTCACCCTCAGTGACCCGCCCAGCCTGCCGTCGGGGCCGCTCTTGCCGAGCCACCGGTCGCTTCAAGCGGCCACGCGGGCCTGGGTGGAGGCGCAGACCGGACGCAGGCTCGGCTACCTGGAGCAGCTCTACACCTTCGCCGACCTTGATCGGGACGGTGTGGGCGGTCGGCCGATCTCGGTGTCCTATCTCGGTCTCACCACCCCGGGTGAGGAACTCGGCATCGGGGGCTGGCGGCCGTGGTACTCGCTGCTGCCGTGGGAGGATCGCCGGTCCGGTGCCGTCGACGCTGGCCTGAGCGCCGGCCTGGAAGGCTGGGCGGACGCTGAGCGCGTGCCCCGCGCGGAGCGCAGGCAGCGCGTGGCAGTCAGTTTCGGTCTCGACGGCTACGCCTGGCAGCCCGAGTTGGTGCTGCAACGCTACGAGTTGCTCTACGAGGCCGGACTGGTGCCGGAGTCGCCCGGCGGTTGGCGTCGCCCGGACGAGGAACTCGCCCCCGGCCGGCGCATGCTGGGCGACCATCGCCGCGTGCTGGCCACCGGCGTGGCCCGGCTGCGCGCCAAGATCGGCTATCGACCGGTGGTCTTCGAGTTGATGAGTGAAACCTTCACCCTGCGCCAGTTGCAGGACTGTGTCGAGGCGCTCGCCGGGCGTGCGGTGCACACCCAGAACTTCCGCCGCCTGATCGAGCAGCAGGCGCTTGTGGAGGAGACCGGAGGCCTCGCCACCGACACCGGCGGACGCCCCGCCCGCCTCTACCGCTTCCGGCGTCAGGTGCTCGCCGAGCGCCACGCGGCCGGCACCAAGCTGCCCACCACCCGCGCCCGCTGACCGGCTCCGCTGACCGTCCCGCGTCCACCCTTTGGGAAGACCCCTTGCGACGCTTTTGCTCAGATGTAGCATAAGGGTGTCGAAAGGGGCGCGAGCCATGACCACAACGACTGCAACCGATCTCTACTCGCGAGTCGCAAACGTGATACCGGCCGTCGAATGGGCCACCATGACCGACGATGTCGAAGCCATCCTGCGGCTGAAGCGCGAGCGGAACGCGGTCATCCTCGCCCACAACTACATGACGCCGGAGATCTTCCACGGGGTGTCCGACATCGTTGGCGACTCGCTCGCCCTCGCCCGCGAGGCCATCGATGTCGAAGCCGACGTGATCGTGCTCGCCGGCGTCCATTTCATGGCCGAAACGGCCAAACTGCTGAACCCGGGCAAGATCGTGCTCATCCCCGACCTGGCGTCCGGGTGCTCGCTGGCCGAGTCGATCACCCCCGAGGACGTTCGCGCGCTGCGCGCCGCGAACCCAGGGGTGCCGGTGGTCACCTACGTGAACACGTCCGCTGCGGTGAAGGCCGAGTCCGACATCTGCTGCACCTCCGGCAACGCCGTCCGCGTGATCGAGAGCCTCGGCGTGCCGAAGGTGATCATGATCCCGGACCGTTTCCTCGCGGCCAATGTCGCCCGACAGACCGGGGTCGAGGTGATCGTGCACCCAGGCGCCTGCGAGGTGCACGAGCGCTTCACCCCGGCCGACATCCGACAGGTTCGGGCGGACTACCCGGGCGTTACCGTGCTGGCCCACCCCGAATGCCCGCCCGAGGTGGTGGACGAGGCCGACTATGCCGGCTCGACCGCGCAGATGCTGAACTTCGTTGAAGTACGCCGCCCCCTGAGGGTTGCGTTGATCACGGAATGCTCGATGAGCGACAACGTGGCCCAGCAGTTCCCCGAACTGGAGTTCGTCCGGCCGTGCAACCTCTGCCCGCACATGAAACGGAACACGCTGGCCAAGATCCGGTACGCGCTGGAGACGATGACCAACGAGGTCACAGTGCCCGAAGACGTCGCCGACCGGGCCCGCGCGGCGGTCGAGCGGATGCTCGCGGTAGGGGTCAGCAAGTGAACCGGGTGGTCGACGCGGGCTGCCCGGTGATCGTCGGCGCCGGGCTCGCCGGGCTGGTCGCAGCCATCGAACTCAGCCCCAAGCCATGCGTCGTCCTGAGCGCAGGCGCGGTCAGCACGGGCACGTCCACCGGCTGGGCGCAGGGTGGCGTGGCGGCAGCGGTCGGCCAGGACGACGATCCGGCACTCCATGCCGAGGACACGCTCGCGGCCGGAGCTGGGCTTTGCCACCCCGATGTGGTTCGCCGGATCACCGCGGCCGGCCCCGAGACGATCGACTGGCTCGCGGAGCTCGGCGCCCAGTTCGACCGCACCGCGGACGGCGCCCTTCGGCTCGGTCTCGAAGGTGCCCACAGCCGCAGACGCATCGTGCACGCGCACGGTGACCGCACCGGCGCCGAACTGCTCGAGACCGTGGTGGCCGCCGCGCGGCGCCTGGAGTCCGTCTCGCTGTGGGACCACTCCCCCGCGGTCGAAGTACTCACCGAGGGCGACCGCGTGGCCGGCGTCCTGGTCAGTACCCCGGACGGCCTGATCGAACTGCGCACCGAAACCGTCCTGCTGGCCACCGGAGGCATCGGGGGTCTGTTCAGCCACACCACCAACCCGCTCTCCTCCCGTGGCCAGGGCCTTGCGCTCGCCCACCGCGCCGGTGCCGACCTTCGCGACATCGAGATGGTGCAGTTCCACCCCACCGCGCTGGATGTCGGCATCGACCCGATGCCGCTGGTCAGCGAAGCCGTGCGGGGCGAAGGGGCGATCCTGGTCAACGAGCTCGGTGAGTGGGTGCTGCGCAATCCGCTCGCCGCCCGGGACGTCGTATCCCGTGCAGAGTGGGCCCAGCTCCAGGCCGGCCATCGGGTCTTCCTGGACGCCCGCACCGACCCCGGCGAGCGCTTCAGCGAGTTGTTCGGCTCGATCTACGCCACAGCCCGCTCGGCCGGCCTCGACCCTGCCAAGGACCTGCTCCCCGTCCGTCCGGCCGCGCACTACCACATGGGCGGAGTGCAGGTTGACCTGCACGGACGCAGCACCGTCCGCGGCCTGTACGCCGCCGGCGAGGTCGCGTCCACCGGCCTGCACGGCGCCAACCGGCTGGCCAGCAACTCACTTCTCGAAGCCGTCGTGTGCGGACGCTGGGTGGCCCAGCACTGGCGCGCCGTCGGGGTTCCCGCGGGCGAACCGTTGACCGGACGGACCTACCCGATCGACCCGGTCTGGACCCCCGACCCGGTGGTGGACGACGTGCGCCGGGTGGTCAGCCGCTCCGCCGGTGTGCTGCGCGACGCCGACGGCTTGACTGCTGCACTGGAAGAACTCGCACCGCTGCGCCACCACGACGCCGGGCTGGTCGGCCACCTGCTGGTCTCAGCCGCGCTGCGCAGGCAGGAGTCCCGCGGCGGGCACACCCGGCTCGACTTCCCAGAGACCTCGCCGATCGCCGAACATGTGCATACCTTGGCCGATGAACCGGTCGGCGCGAACCCTGGAGGCACCGCATGAGATCCCTGCCCAGAATCGTCATCGAGCCCCTGGTGCGGGCGGCCCTGCTGGAGGACCTCGGCCGGGCCGGCGACCTGACCACCGACACGATCATCTCGCCCGACCAGCACGCCACGGTCTGGCTGGTCGCACGCGAGCCCGGAGTGATCGCCGGCACCGATTGCGCCCGGCTGGCCTGGGAACTTGTTGACCCGCGCATCCGCGTCCGCGACCTGCTCCCCGACGGCAGCCGCGTTCAGCCCGGCACTGTGATCGGGACGGCGTCCGGCCCGGCCCGTGGCCTGCTCAGCGGCGAGCGGGTGGCCCTGAACTTCCTCGGCCACCTGTCCGGGGTCGCGACCGGAACGGCCAAGATCGCCGACGCCATCGCACACACCGGAGCATCGGTCGCCGACACCCGCAAGACCATCCCCGGCCTACGGGCGCTGCAGAAGCACGCCGTGCGCGCCGGCGGCGGCAGCAACCACCGGTTCGGGCTGGACGACGCCGTGCTGATCAAGGACAACCACATCGCGGTCGCCGGGGGCGTGACCGCGGCCGTCCGTGCGGCGAAGGCCGGCGTCGGCCACTTGGTGAAGATCGAGGTGGAGGTCGACTCACTCGCCCAACTCGCCGAACTGCTCGAAGAGGGCGCGGACGCGGTACTCCTTGACAACATGGCGCCAGATCTCTTGCGCGAGGCGGTGGCCATGGTTGCCGGCCGAATGATCACCGAGGCGTCCGGACGCATCACCCCGGAGACCGCCGTCCCCATGGCCGAGGCCGGCGTCGACCTGATCTCGGTGGGTTGGCTCACCCACTCCGCGCGGGTGCTGGATATCGGCCTCGACCACGTGCCCGGCATGCAGGGCTGACCGGATGTTCAGCTGCCTGCTGCTGCTCACCGACGAGGGCGCCCGGATGGCCACCTATCAAGGCGGACTGCGGCTCAGCGGACGCAGCGGCTTCAGCGTCACCAAACCGGATCGGGTTCCGCTACCGCCACGGGGAGTCGGCGAGGTGTTGGGCCAGTTCCGGCTGCGCTTCGAAGCCGTCTACCGCGGCCGGCCCGCCGACGCCGGACCCGCTTACGAGGTTTCGGCGTGGACGATGACGCCGACCGGTGGACGAGTGGTGACCAGTTTCCTGCTTGCGGTCTGTCTGGAAGAGCCGTTCCCGCCCGAGCCGGACTGGGATGTCTCGCGGTTCGGGCTCAAGTACGAGATCGAGAAATACGGCCGACGTTTGTGGCGCGGCTCCCTTCCCATCACCGAGTTCAGCCATGCGACCGTGGGTATCCGCCGGGAGGTGCCGCCCGGCACTGTGGAGCGGACCTACGCGATCCCAGTGGAAGCGTTACCTTCCGAAGCCGCGTTGCGCGCGCTTTCGGACACGGTGCCATTGCCCGCCCAGCTGGCCGAAGCCCTGCCCGCGGACGCCCTGAGCATGGCTGCGCAGGCCGATGTCGCGGCGATTCGCTCGATCGATGACGCCCAGCGTGTCCTGTGGGCGCGGTACGGGCCGGGCTGGCGCCGCGGCACGTTCGCAATCAGCGGTGTGTGGTTCGAGGACGCCGAGAGCTACGTCCTGTCGTGCGGATCGCTGGAGTGGCTTCGGGATCAGGACCGACGCTACTTCGAGCCGCGCAGGCACCAGGTGGTGGACAAGCAGACCGGCCAGGTCACGCCGGAATCAGCGGATGCGGACAGTCCGCTCGCCGATCGGCTGAGCCGCGCGACTCGCCACGACGACGGGCCCTGGGCAGAACTGTGGTGAACCACCCGTTCACGTTGGGCACCTGACGAGTTTCGCCACCGTAACCCGGTCGCGTTACGGTGTCTCAATGAACGCTGACACCGTCAACGAAAACCGCTCGCCCGTAGTGCCGGCCGACGAGTCGCCGAGCACTGACCTGCACCGGGTCGGCCCCATGTTCCCACCGACCCACCCGATCGCCATGGCGCCGGTGACCTCACCGCCCTTCTCGGTCGACGGCTTCGTCCGTGAGTTCCTTCGCGAACTCAATACCGGCCAGGGCGTGGCGCTGGCCCGTTCCACCGTCAACGACCAGTACCTCGCGCTCGCGCGCACCGTCCGCCACTACCTGATGGCCCGCTGGCTGGAGACCCTGCGCCACAACCGCACCACCAAGGCCAAAGTCATCGGCTACCTGTCGGCGGAGTACCTGCTCGGCCGCCAACTCGGCAACGCCCTGATGGCCTCGGACCTCAACGAGATCGCCGAGCGGGCCATGGCCTCCTGTGGCCTCGACCTGGCCACCCTGCGCGCCCAGGAGGTCGAACCCGGCCTCGGCAACGGCGGCCTGGGTCGGCTCGCCGCCTGCTTCATCGATTCCCTGGCCACCATGAGCGTCCCCTGTATCGGCTACGGCATTCGCTACGAGTACGGGATCTTCCGCCAGACCTTCGTCGATGGGCGTCAGGTCGAGCAACCCGACACCTGGCTCGCACTCGGCAGTCCGTGGGAGTTCCCGCACCCCGAGGCCGCCGTCCAGGTGGATTTCGGTGGCCACACTGAGACGTACGACGACAACGGCACCGAACGCAAGCGCTGGGTACCGTCCTGGAACGTGCTCGGCGTGCCCTACAACTACATGGTTCCCGGCTACCAGAACGGCCGGGTGAACACGCTGCGGCTTTGGAGCGCCCAGGCCACCAAGGCTTTCGACCTGGCCATCTTCAACTCCGGTGACTACGCCGAGGCCGTCCGCTCGCAGACCTTCGCCGAGAACATCTCCAAGGTGCTCTACCCCGAGGACTCCACCCCGCAGGGCAAGGAGCTCCGCCTCCAACAGCAGTACTTCTTCGTGGCGTGCTCGATCCGGGACTTCATCGATCATGTGCTGGACCAGGATTTCGACCTGCATCACCTGCCCGAGCGGATCGTCTTCCAGCTCAACGACACCCACCCCGTGATCGCGGTACCCGAACTGATGCGCATCCTGGTGGACGAGAAGAAGTTCGCGTGGACCGAAGCTTGGGAGATCACCAAGCAGTGCTTCGCGTACACCTGTCACACGTTGTTGCCCGAGGCGCTGGAAGTCTGGCCGGTCGAGCTCATGGAGCGACTCCTTCCCCGCCACATGGAGATCATCTTCCGGATCAACGACGACTTTCTGGCCCAGGTTCGCGAGGCCTACCCGGACGATGAACTGCGGGCACGCCGCATGTCGATCGTCGCCGATTACCCGAACCGTTCGGTGCGGATGGCCTACCTGGCCACCGTGGCCGGCACGAAGGTCAACGGCGTGGCTGCGCTGCACTCGCAGTTGCTGGCCGACAAGGTGCTCCCCGACTTCTCCGGCTTCTTCCCGGAGAAGTTCACGAACGTGACCAACGGCGTGACCCCGAGGCGCTTCCTGAAGATGGCGAATCCGTGGCTCTCCAGCCTGATCACGGACGCGCTGGGGCCGAACTGGGTGACCAACCTCGACCGATTGCAGGAACTTGAGCCCTACGCCGAGGATGAGGAGTTCCGCCAGGCGTTCCGCGACGCCAAGGAGAAGAACAAGGTCCGGCTCTACACCCTGCTGCGCGCCCGGGACGGCATCGACCTGCCCGACCACCACCTGCTCGACGTGATGGTGAAACGCCTGCACGAGTACAAGCGCCAATCGCTGAAACTGCTGCACCTGGTCACGCTGTACGACCAGTTGATCAACGAGAAGGTCGATCCGGAGACCATCACGCCGCGGACCGTCGTGTTCGGCGCCAAGGCGGCCCCCGGCTACCGGATGGCGAAGGACACGATCTACCTGATCAATCAGGTGGGCGCGACGATCAACACCGATCCCCGCGTGGCCGGACGGATCAGCGTCGCCTTCCCGGCGAACTACAACGTGACCCTGGCCGAGAAGCTCATCCCGGCCGCGGACCTGTCGGAGCAGATCTCCCTTGCCGGCATGGAGGCGTCCGGCACCGGCAACATGAAGTTCGCCTTGAACGGCGCCCTCACCGTGGGCACCGACGACGGGGCGAACGTCGAGATCCGCCAGTTGGTGGGCGACGACAACTTCTTCCTGTTCGGCATGGCCGAACCGGCGGTCGCCGCGCTGGGCGCATCCGGCTACCGGCCCACGCAGTACTACGAGGCCAATCCGCAGCTGAAGGCCGCGATCGACCTGATCTCCTCGGGCGCCTTCTCCGATGGTGACCGGCACGCCTTCGAGCCGGTGGTGTCCAACCTGCTCTACGAGGACCGCTTCATGGCCCTGGCCGACTACCAGTCCTACTTGGATGCGCAGGCCGAGGTCGAGCAGAAGTACGCCGACACCGAGGCCTGGACGAAGTCCGCGATCCTCAACGTGGCGCGGGCCGGATACTTCTCGTCGGACCGTTCGATGCGCGACTACCTCGCCCGCATCTGGGGTGCGTCGCCGGAGATGTGACGTCTACCCCAAGGGGACGGCGATCAACTGGTCGTCGTCCCGACTCGGGGTTCCGCGGGCGGTGTTGTTGGTGAGCACGTACAACTCGTCGCCGACGATCTCGACTGCGCGGACGCGTCCGTAGCCGTCGAGGAAGACCTCCGGACGGCTCATCCCGTCCGCGGTTAGCTCGCTGTGCCACACCCGCTCGCCGCGAAGGGCGGCGACGTAGACGTCACCTCGCGGACTGACTGCGATCCCGCTGGGGGATGCCTCGTCGGTGGTCCACACGAGCAGCGGTGCGGTCACTCCATCCGTGTTGGTGGCGCCCTCGGTCTGCGGCCAGCCGTAGTTGGCGCCCGGCTCGATCAGATTCAGCTCGTCGTAGGCGTTCTGGCCGAACTCGCTGGCGTAGAACCGCCCGGACGCGTCCCAACCGAGGCCTTGCACGTTGCGGTGGCCGTAGCTGTAGACCGGGTTCCCGAAAGGGTTGTCTTCGGGAACAGATCCGTCAGGACGCACCCGCAGGATCTTCCCACCGAGCGAGTCCAAGTCCAGCGCCAATTCCGTGCGCCCGGCATCTCCGGTGCCGATGTAGAGATTGCCGTCCGGCCCGAAGCGCAAGCGTCCCCCGTTGTGGTTGCCGGCCTTGGGGATGCCGGTGAGGATCGGGGTCGGGTCGCCGAGAGTGCCGTCGTAGCGGTATCGCACCACCCGATTGTCGTCCGCGGAAGTGAAGTACAGGAACACCAACTGGTCGGTGGCGAAGTCCGGCGACAAGGCGATGCCGAGCAGCCCGCCCTCGCCGCCCGGACGGACGTCCGCAACTTGGGCGACAAGAGCGGGTGGGGCTCCGGGCGCGATTCGGACGAGTTCGGCCCGGTCGCGGAGAGTGAGCAGGAGGTCGCCGTCCGGAAGTGCGGCGAAGTCCCAGGGCACGTCCAGTTTCGTGGCCAGCACCCGTCTGTCGGTCGAGTCCGCCGCTGCGTTGGTCGAGCCAGGCGCGCGGGTCGAGCCTGTCGAGACCCCTGCCGGCTGCGCCGAGCCGAACGAGCACCCGCACAGGACCAGCGCGGCCAGTACAGCGACGACGGCGCGTTTCATCGGGCAAGTCTGCCCGCGGCGATCAGGCCAACGGCCGGTTGCGGGCCTCGGGTAGCAGAAGTGCGGCACCGGCCGCCATAAGGAAGGCGACCCCGAAGACCGCGAAAACCAGCACCAGTCCCCCACCGCCGAGCAGGATCGGGACGCTCAGCGGCGCGAGGATGGACGCGATCCGTCCGAACGCGGCCGCGGCACCCGTCCCCGTACCGCGGACGCCGGTGGAGTACACCTCCGGACCGATCGCGTACAGCGCACCCCAAGCCCCGAGGTTGAAGAAGGAAAGTGCGCAGCCGGCCACGATGATCGCGGTGTCGGTGGCTGCGAATCCGAAAGCAGTCGCAGAGATGGCCGAGCCGACCAGGAAGGTCGCCAGAGTGCTGCGTCGCCCCCATTTCTCGATCAGCCAGGCCGCGATCGCGTAGCCGGGCAGCTGGGCGAGAGTGATGATCACGGTGAACCCGAACGACTTCACCAGGGGGAAGCCACGCTCCACCAACAGGGTGGGTAACCACGTGAAGGCGCCGTAGTAGGAGAGGTTGATCAGGAACCAGACCGCCCAGAGTGCGGCCGTCCGGCGCCGGTACGTCGGCGACCAGATCGACAGTTCGCTCGCCGGCACGTGGGGCACCTCGTTCGGGCTGGGTACCGACTCGACGCCGGCGGCTTTCTCGAAGCCGACGACAGCCTGCTCGGCCTCGTCGAAGCGTCCCTTCAGTTCGAGGAACCGCACCGATTCGGGTAACCCCCAGCGCACCACGGCCGCGTAAGCGGTTGGGACCACCCCGATCGCAAGGGCCCACCGCCAGCCCTCGGGCACGTTCGGTATCAACAGGTAGCCGATCAGTGCCGCAGCCAGCCAGCCGAGCGCCCAGAAGGCTTCGAGCGCCACGACCATCCGGCCCCGGATCCGCTTGGGTGCGTACTCGCTGATCAGCGTGGACGCGACCGGCAGCTCCGCGCCGAGGCCGAGGCCGACCACGAACCGCAGCGCGATGAGTGCAGCCACCCCGGTGGCCAGCGCGGACGCACCGGTGGCGACGCCGTAGATGAGCAGAGTGATGGCGAACACCTGGCGGCGTCCGATGCGGTCGGCGAGCAACCCACCGAGGCTGGCGCCGAGCGCCATACCGACGAAGCCGATCGAACCGATCCAAGAAAGCGTGGTGCCGTCCAGTTGCCACTCGCTGCGCAGCGCAGCCATGACGAAGGCGATGAGACCCACATCCATCGCATCGAGCGCCCAGCCGACGCCGGAGCCAACCAGTAACTTGGCGTGCTTGCCGGTGAACGGCAGCCGGTCGAGGCGCTGTGCGCGCGTGAGCGGCTGCTCTTCGGTACCCGTCATTGGTGTCCCCTGTCGTGAGCCTCGGGCATCGTACCGGTTGGCTACCCCGCGGACTCCTCGGTGCTGGCCTCGTGGGCGGGCGTGCCCGCGTCAGGGGTGGAGGGCTCGGGCGACTCGTGGGTGGGACTCTCGGCGCTGGGCGTGGGCGTCGGAGTGGGCGTCGGCGTCGGAGTGTGCGTCGGGGTCGCCTCGGGAGTCGGGCTGTTGGCGCTCGGTGTGAGCGTCGAGCCGACCGGAGTGCCAGGGTCGCTGGTGGCGTCGGCCGGAGTCACGCCTTCGGGCGTGGCTGCGTCCGGACTGGTGCCGGACGCAGTGGTGGCGCTGGCGACGGTGGTGCCCGGGCTCGGGCTCGGCGTGGCGCTGGACGGCTTGGGTGTCTTGCCTGCGGTGGCGGATGGGCTGGTCGTGCCGGACGGGCTGGTCGTGCCGGACGGGGACGCGAGCCCCTGCGGCATGTAGCTGCCCACCCGGCGGCTGAGATCGGCCTTGGTCTGGTCTCCGGTAAGGAAGCGCATCGGATCGACGTAGGCACCGTCAAGGATCACCTCGAAGTGCATGTGACAAGCGGTGGAGCGGCCGGTCGAGCCGATGTGCCCGATGGTGTCACCCTGCTTCACCACTTGACCGACGGCGACGTCGATGTGGCTCAGGTGGTTGTAGGCGGTCTCGAAGCTGTGCCCGGCACGGTCCGCGTGGCGAAGGATGATCCGGTTGCCGTAGCCGCCCGCCCAGCCGGCGTAGGTCACCGTCCCGTCCAGCGAGGCCCAGGCGGGGTCACCGCAGGGCTGGCCGAGGTCGACGCCGTCGTGCCAGCGCTGGCGGTGCGTGAAGGGATCGCTGCGGTAACCGAAGCCGGTCGTTGGACTGTGATCGGTGACCGGCCAGCCGATCAGTCCGTCAACGTCTGAGGTTGGTGTGCCGGTGATCACACCGATCGGATCGGCGCTCAGGTCGTCGGTCTCGACGAGTCCGCCCACGAGGGCCGCCGAGGGCGCGACGACCGGCTGGATGAGGGGTGCGGCAGCCACTGCAAGGGTCGGGGTGCCGGGAGCGGCTCCGGACGGGATCGGCAGCAGGATGTACACCAGCGGCCCGGTGACCAGGGCGAGGCCGGTGACCAGCACCACCCGACGGCTGACCCGGCCGAAGAACCCACGCAGGCGTCCGGGAGTCGGCTCGATGGCGTGCCGCATCGGCGAACCCATCACCGGCACCAGTCCCTCCGCTCGACTCCTCATAGGATCGCGCGCATGCCAAAGAGTCCCAATACCTGTTTGAAGAATCTGAGCAGAATCTCAGGTAAGGCTGCAGGGGTCCGCGTCCGTGGTGGAAACCGGGCTAGACCAGGGCCGCGTCCAGAGTGATCGTGGTACCGGTGAGCGCGGCGGACACCGGGCAGCCGGTCTTGGCCGCCTCGGCGAACGTGCTGAATTGGTCAGCGGTCAGGCCGGGCACGCTCGCGCGGACGGTCAAGACGATGCCCGTGATGCCCTGGCCGGCGACGAAGGTAACGTCCGCCCTGGTGTCGACCGCGGTAGGTGGGGTGCCGTTGCCGGCGAGCGCGTGGGAGAGGGCCATCGAGTAGCAGGCGGAGTGCGCTGCGGCGATCAGTTCCTCGGGGCTGGTGCGGCCCTCGGTCTCCGCCGAGCGCGACCGCCAGTCGACCGGGACGCTGCCCAAGGTCGAGTTGAGGAACTCGACCTCGCCCTCGCCCTCGATGAGCGAGCCTTCCCAATGCGCTTGCGCTGATCGAACCGTCATGTCGCGTCCTTCTTCCGTAGATGACCTTGCCGCTTTGAACCCGAGTACCACGCGGGCTATTCCCGCACTCGGCTAGCCTCGACGAATGCAGACTCCCCCGCCGGTGGCAGCGACCCGGGTGGACAGGGCTCTGCTGATCACGGGTGCGGTCGGCATCGCGGTGTTCACTGCGATGATCCTTGCGAGCGCGTGGGTCTACGACGCGGTGGTGGACGCCGACGGGGTGAGCGGGCTCGACCGACCGATCCTGGATCGGGCGCTCAGCGCGCGAACACCGGCTTCGGAGTTCTGGGTGACCGCGTTCACCAACCTTGGCAAGACGGCGCCCATGGTGGTTCTGGGATTGACGCTGACGAGCCTGATCTGGTGGCGCTGGCGGCGACGGACGGCGTGGGTGCTGATGCTGGTCGCCTCCGCTGGGTCGGTGACGTTCACGATCGTGAGCAAGGCGATGATCGCGCGCAACCGTCCGCCACTGGCAGAGGCGGTGCCGCCGTACGAGGAGAGTTTCTCGTTCCCGTCCGGCCACACGCTGAACAGCACGGTGGTGGCAGGCATGCTGGCGTACTTGGTGGTGTGGCTGAGCCGGACTCTGTGGGTGCGCGGGCTGGCCGTGTTGGCAGCGCTCCTGTGGGCGATTCCGATGGGGTTGAGCCGGGTGTTCCTCGGTCATCACTGGTTCACCGACGTGGTCTTCGCTTGGCTGTTCGGCGTAGCCTGGCTGGCCCTGCTGATCACCGTCCATCGGGTGATCTGGCACCTGCAAGGACGTCCACCCGGCCGATTTCACAAACCCCCGCCCGACTAGGTAGGGTAGGGAACCGTCCTACGGGACATGGGGCTATGGCGCAGTTGGTAGCGCGCTTCCATGGCATGGAAGAGGCCACGGGTTCGAATCCCGTTAGCTCCACAACCTATCTCCCCTAGTCAGGGGCAGGTTGTCCCTCGCAGAATTCGCGTTCGTGCCCTTATCGTGTCCTCAGCATCAGCGCGCGCTCCAACCGGGGCCCTGGCCGACCCCGTGGCGGACTTATCGACTACCTGGAGGCGGTCTTGAAGCTCCAGCTCAGCGATCGCAGGCTGGCGCAAATCCTCGGTGAGGATCGCATCACTGCTGCCCGCCACGACTGGAGCCGGTCGAACGTGGTTCCGAAGGTCGTGGCCATCACCAAGCGGGCGAAGCAGGGCGGGCACCTGCGTCCCGATATCGACCAGACCCATGCCGTGATGGGGCCGACCGCATAGGGACCGTCGTCGGACGGGTCAGGCCGAGGCTTCGACCCTCGGCCGGATCCGCAGGCTGTTGAGTGCCGCGAGGAGGATCAGCGCCGCGGCGATGCCCAAGCTGAGCCGCAGGCCCCGGTCGATCTGCTCGGGATCGGCTATGAGGGCCCCGAACACTGCGATCGCCACCGCACCACCGACCTGGCGGAACGTGTTGAACACGGCGCTGGCCGTGCCGGCCTGGTGGGCTGGGACGCCCTCGAGGACGACGCTGGTCACCGAGGGCATGGCCAGCGATCCGCCGGCGCCGATCGGGATGATGCAGATCGCCATCAGCCAGGGCAGGCCGAGCGGCGCCGTGAAGACCAGAGCGACCAGGCCGACGACCATCGACAGTAGGCCGGCGACGACCGGTATGCGCGCGCCGAACCGGTTGGTGACGAAGCCGCTGGCCAGGTTGCCGGCGATCGCGAAGAACGCCGGCGGCAGGAAGACCAGTCCCGCGTTGAGCGGGGGCAACCCCAGGTGCTGCTGCAAGTAGAGGGCGATCACGAACACGTTGCCGAAGTTCCCGACCATGAATGCGAAGCCAACCGGCAGCGCGATCCGGAAGCCATGGGCATGGAACAGGTCGAGCGGCATCATCGGGTGCGGCACGCGCGACTGGGCGAGGACGAACCCGGTCAGCGAGACCACGGCCAAGACGAGGGACATAGCCACTGGCCCAGTGCCGAAGCCGCCGTGGCCGCCATCGATGAGGCCCCACACGAGGCTGGCCAGGCCGACGACCGCCAGCACCTGTCCGAGCCAGTCGAACGGCTGGGGACGCTTCGGCGACGTCGAGACCCATGCGATGAAAATGAGCATCGCCGCACAGACCGGCAGGTTGATCATGAAGACCCAGCGCCAGTTGTACGTGGTGAGCAGGCCTCCCAGAGGCTGCCCGACCAGGCCGGCGACGGCACCGCCGACCGCCCACACTCCGAGCGCGCGGGCGCGGCGTCCGGGATCGGGGAAGGCCTCCCGGACCAGCGCCATCGAGGCGGGCAGCATGATCGCAGCCCCCGCCCCCTGCGCGCAGCGGGCCGCAATCAGCAGCGCGGTGCTCGGGGCCATTGCGCAGGCGGCCGAGGTGATCGTGAAGATCGCGATTCCGACCGCCAGCGCACGCTTCGCCCCGATCCGGTCCGACAGGTTCCCGGCGAACAGCAGCAGGGCGGCGAACAGCAGCGTGTAGCCGTCGATGATCCACTGCTGCCCGGTGATATCCCCACCGAGTTCGGCCCGGATGCGCGCCAGCGCGACGTTGACGATTGAGATGTCCAGGGTGATCAGGAAGAACCCCATCGAGGCGATCGTGATCACGATGCCCGCGTGGGGGGCATCGGGTAGGCCTTCCTCCTGCGCCAGTTCCTCCGCCTCGTCCACGAGACCCTCCACGGCCAGCGGGTCGATGCCCTCGACGAGCTCGGCTGCGGTGTGCGGTTCGTGGTCGGTCGGTGCCATGTGGCTCACCCTAGAGACGATCAACCACAGCTGGGGTGCCCTGTCCTGGCACTCCTCACCAGGGCGACCCGCCTCCCGTTAGCCCTCTCACAGGTTGGTCTGAGCCTCCAGGAAGTCGGGATAGCGCCCGCCCTCGATCTCGATAGCGTCGGACGCCGCGGTCAGTGCGGCCACCTCATCAGAGGAGAGCGCAATGTCGGCGGCTGCGGCGTTCTCGGCGAGGCGGTGGGGCTTCGTGGTGCCGGGGATCGGGACGATCCAGGGCTTCTGCGCCAGCAGCCAGGCCAGCGCGACCTGGCCAGGGGTGCAGCCCTTGGCCTGTGCGACCTTCTTGACCTCGTCGACGAGCGCGAGGTTCTTCGCCAGCGCATCCGGCGCGAACCGGGGAATGAGGGCACGCAGGTCGCCGCCCTGCTCGAAGGTCGTGTTGCTGTCGACGGTGCCGGTCAGGAAGCCCTTGCCGAGCGGGCTGAACGGGACGAACCCGATGCCCAGCTCCGTGCACGCGTCGAGCACGCCCTCCTCGGGACGGCGCCACCACAGCGAGTACTCGCTCTGGATCGCCGTCACCGGCGTGACGGCGTGCGCCCGGCGGATGGTGGCCGCTGCGGCCTCGGACATGCCCCAGTGCCGGATCTTGCCCGCGTCGATGAGCTCGCCGAGCACCCCGGCGAACTCCTCGATCGGTACCTCGGGATTGACGCGGTGCTGGTAGTACAGGTCGATCACCTCCACGCCGAGACGGCGCAGCGAGCCGTTGAGGGCCACGGGCACCTCGTCGGGGAGCAGCATCCGTCCGCGCCCCTTTCGCTCGACCGGATCGATGTCCTGGGCGAACTTCGTGGCGATGACCACCTGGTCGCGGATCGGCGCCAGGGCTTCGCCGACCAGTTCCTCATTGGCATGCGGGCCGTAGATCTCGGCGGTGTCGAAGAAGTTCACGCCGAGGTCGATCGCGCCACGGACCATGGCGATCATCTCGTCACGATCAGGGTGGTCGCTGTAGCCACCAGTGGTGGTCATGCAGCCCAGCCCGATGGCGGAGACCTCGAGGCACTGTCCAAGAACGCGTGTTTGCATGAGTCGATTCCTTTCGAGAGGTTCAGTGGGCTGCCGGACGGATCCTGACGCCCGCGGCGCGCGACCGGTCGCTGACCATCGGGGGCAGGTAGGGACTGCCGGCGTACTTGGTGCGATAGGCCGCATCAATCGCGTCCGCAAGGCCGGCCGGCGCCGGCTCGAACAGCACATCGTGGACGCTGCCCGCAGCGTGAATGCGCCCGGAAGGCCGGGCCATGGCCGCGCCGTACCAGCGGGACGCCGTGCCGTTGTAGCCGCGCACGAAGAGCTCGCCGTCGACCACCACAGCCCAGATCCAGGTCGGCGTGCCGTACGTGACCCCGTCCGGGCGCAGCGGGGAGATCCTGAGGTCGTCGGCGTCGTCAATGGCGGCCAGTTCGGCAGCGTTCCATTGGCTGGATCGGTTCTTCTCCACGTCACCAGCCAACACCTCGTCAGTGCGGTCTGACAGGCACTGATGGGGTACCCCTGTTCGCGTCCGGGCGTCGTAGCCTTGTCGCCGTGGACAACCGCAGCGAGATCAGGGAGTTCCTGATGACCCGCCGGTCCCGGGTAACCCCGCAACAAGCGGGCCTCGCGGCCGGCGCCAACCGGCGCGTGCCCGGGCTTCGCCGTGCCGAGGTGGCGATGCTCGCCGACGTCAGCGTCGAGTACTACTCCCGGGTCGAGCGGGGCGCGCTCGCTGGCGTCTCGGACGGTGTGCTGGAGGCGATCGCCCGCGCGCTTCAGCTGGACGAAGCCGAACGGTCACATCTGTTCGATCTGGCCCGCGCCGCCAACAACAGGTCCGTGGTGCAGCGACGTAGCCGGGCATCGCGATCGGGCAGCGTTCGTCCGGGCCTACAGGCGGCGCTCGACGCGATCACCGCCTGCCCGGCATTGATCCGCAACGGACGCATGGACGTGCTGGCCACCAATCTGCTGGGACGGGCGTTCTACCACGACCTGTACGCGATGGGCGACGGAGTGCCCAACATCGCCCGCTACACCTTCATTGACGACACCGCCCGCAGCTTCTACCCGGACTGGGCGGCCGCCGCGGACGTCACCGTGGCGATCCTTCGAACCGAGGCCGGACGCGACCCCCACGACAAGGGGCTCCACGACCTCATCGGTGAGCTCTCCACCCGCTGCGACGACTTCCGAACCCGCTGGGGGGCCCACAACGTCCGCCGGCACGGCAGTGGCGTCAAGCACTTCCACCATCCCGTCGTCGGCGACCTGACCTTCACCTACGAAGGGCTCGAAGTCACCGAAGACCCCGGCCTGCAGTTCCTGATCTACACGGCCGAGCCGGCGTCTCCGACCACCGACGCACTCCGCCTGCTGGGGAGCTGGGCCGCCAGCCAGTCCTGGTCGCCGCACC
>DAORUI010000011.1:0-8255 GCA_035433085.1 Propionicimonas sp.
GCGAATGGACGACCCTTCGTCAAGCTCAGGGATCGTTGATCAGCGCTTCCTTAGTGTTTGCGCCGGTCAGGCAAGGTCGGGTTCGGCGCCGGTCTCGATCACTCGCTGGGCGATGTCACGCAGCTTCAGGTTGCGGTTCTGACTGGCCTGCTTGAGGCGATCGAAGGCCTCGCCGGGACGCAGCCGGTGGCGCTCCACAAGGATGCCGACGGCCTGCCCGATCAGGCGGTGGCTATCCATCGCCTGCTGCAGGTTCGCCTGCCTGCCCGCTGCCTGCTGTGCGGCCACCAAACGGTCAACGGCAAGGCCGAAAGCCTGCGCGAGCAGATCGGCCGCGATCATCTCGTCGGTCCCGATCTGACGCGGACGCGGGAACTGCACCCAGGCGCGCGCTCCGGTGGTGCTGGTCTGCGGAACCAGCAGGATGCCCGGACGCAGACTCGTCGTGTCGGCGCTCGGCGATCCTCCCAACCCAGCGGCGATCTCCGCGGCGAGTTCGTGCGCGTCCAGATGGCGCCCTGAGCTGAACAGGTAGCGATCGCCGATGTCCAACTGAATCGTGCTGCCCCCGTCGAAGAGCAGTTCGAAACCGTGCTCGGCCACTCCGAGCAGGGTGGCGAGGTCGTCGGTGCGTCCGAAATCGCCACTCACCTGGGCTGCGGCCGCTCGGCGTTGCTGCGCCTGCTTCTGCTTGGTGATATCGCGGAGCACCCGAATCCGGGCGTTCAGTCCGGTCGCCGGCTGTTCCACGCTGCTGCCGGTGCTGTGCACCCAGATCGGGCGGCGCTCGCGGGTGTAGAACACCACCTCGGCCTCCACCGTCCGGCTGGCGCTGGCATCCAGGTACAACTCGCGAATCGCGGCCAGCGCGTCCGCGTCCTCCGCTTCGGTGGGCCACCAAGGATAAGGCGGACGCAGTGGGCCGTCGGCGAGCGTATAGCCGAACATGCTTGTGAAAGCCTGGTTCAGTTCGATCACCAGGCCCTCGGAGTCGAAGATCACCAGCGGGTCGTGCAGTGCCGCCATGATCGCTCGGCGCCAGGCCGCGTCCGCCGACCGCTCGCGCGCTCTGGCCAGGTTCGCCGCCAGCCGGCCGCGCAGGTCGAGCAGGCTGAACGGCTTGGTGACGTAGTCGTCGGCGCCCCGCTGGAGTCCTGCTGCGGCCGACTCGTCCCCGCCGCGGGAGGACAGCAGCACCACCGGCAGGTCGCGCAGGTCGGGATCGCTGCGGATCTCGGCGATCAGGCCGAGGCCGTCGAGCTTGGGCATGGTGAAGTCGCTGAGCACGAGATCGGCACCGTGCTGGCGCAGCAGGTCGAGTGCCTGCCTGCCGTCCCCGGCCACCTCGACGGTGTAGTCGGCGCTGAGGCAGTTGGCGAGGAACCTGGCCATCTCGGGGTCGTCCTCCACGACCAGCAGCCGGGCTGCGTGAGCAGGGCCGAACCAGCGTCGGGAGCCTCGCGGGTCGGCCCAGGTGTCGATCTCGGCAAGGAACGAGTCCACGTGCCGGGGAGTGATCGACGCCCCGGCGACTCCCACCGGACGCGAAGGGGCGAACGGCAACGCAACGGTGAAGGTACTCCCTTTGCCCGGTTCCGAATCCAGGGTGACGCTGCCGTTGAGCAGTTCGGTGAGTTGGCGAACCATCGCCAGGCCGATGCCCGCCCCCGAGGTGGAGCGGGCTCCAGGTTTGGGTGGCAGCCGCTCGAACCGAGCGAACACCCGGTCCTGGTCGGCGGGGTGGATGCCCAGACCCGTGTCACGGACAGTGATCCAATAGCCGACCTCGTCCGATTCCAGGTGCAACTCCACCCGTCCGGACGGGGTGAACTTGAGCGCGTTGGTGAGCAGGTTCGAGATGATCCGCTCGAAGAAGTCGCGATCCAGCAGGGCCGGACGCTCGACGGCGGGCACGTCGCTGGTGAACTCGATGCCGGCGCGCTCGAACGCTGGGGCGAAGCTGGCCGCCAACCCTGCGGTCAGGACGCTGACATCGACCGCTTCCAGGTTCGGCACCAGCCGTCCAGCCTCAAGCCTTGCGAAGTCCAGCATCGCTTCGACCATGCGGGTGAGGCGGGCCACGTTGTCCTGCACGAGAGCGAGCGCGTCCACCGAGGATTCGCTGAGGCCGTCCTCGCGCTCGAGCACGTCCTGCACGGGCGCGGAGATCAGGGCCAGCGGGGTGCGCAGTTCGTGGCTCACGCCGGCGAAGAAGGCTGATCTGGCTGCGTCGATCGCGGTGAGCCGGGTCGTGCGGCGACGCTCGACCAGGAGTTCCTGCTGGCTCAGCAGGGCCGCGCCGAGCGTGCCCGCGACCAGTTCGAAGTAGCCGGCAAGGGCGTCGTCCCAGGGCCGCTGCTCGTGCTGGGCGAACACCAGGACGTGGGCCGCGACCTCCTCCTCGGGGTCACTCACGGGGTACGCGTGCCATTGGGCAACGGCATGGTCGGCCGGTGTATGCCGCGAAACTCCGTCCCGGATGCATGCGCGCACCAGTTCGACGGTTCGCTCCAGGTCGTAATCGCCGAAGGTCGCCAGCGGTGTCAGGTCCGGGCCACCGCCGGTGACTGCATAGAGCGCGCCGGAAGGATGGTCCATCGGGTTCTCGGCGAAGACGGCCATCGCGGCCGGCGCAGCCTCGGCCGCGGTTCGGCTGGCGCTCAGTTCGCGGCCCAGGGTGGCCAACGTGTGCATGCGCCGCACGGCCAGCACTTCGGTGGTCGTCTCGATGAAGGTGGAGAACACCCCGGACGGACGGCCGGCGTCCCCGACGATCGGCGTGTAGCTGAAGGTGAAGTAGCACTCCTCCATCGGCACGAGCCGGTTGATCGGGACCATCAGGTCGTTCGCGAAGAACGGCTGTCCCTCGTCCATGATCGCCGTCAGCCGCTCGCTCACCTGCTCGCCGGTCTCAGGCCAGACCTCGGCGGTGGACCGGCCCAGCGCGGTGGCGAAACGATCGGGGCCGTAGATGTCCCGACAGGCGTCGTTGTAGAGCACGATCAGTTCGGCGCTCCAGCGAACCGACATCGGGAAGAGCGACCCGAGGCACAGGCTGACCGCGCCCCGCAGATGGGTGGGCCAGTTCTCGATCGGCCCCAGTGTGGTGGTCGACCAATCGAAGCCGGCCACGCGTCCGCCCATCTCGCCCTGCTCAGCCAGCCAGGCCAGCCATTCGTGGAGGTCGGACGGGACGGAAGCGGGCTCGGCGCCCATGGCCATGCCCTTGGTGCCGATCGCCATCGAGCGCTCCATCCGCACGGGGATCAGCCGGGGCACCCCTGCCGGTGCACCGTGCGTCCCAGGCACCCATCCTAGGCAGACCCGCGTCCAGCGGCGGGCAGGCTGGACACCGGCTGCCCCGGCGGTGTGCCGGCTGGGAGTTCAACCGGCACACCTTCGCCCGGTGAGTGCCCGGGCAGCCATCGGACGCGTCTACGTGCTTCCCCTCCCCCGACTTGTCAGAACTTCACGGCGCTATGACGCCGTGAAGTTCTGACAAGTCGGGGGAGGAGGTGGTCATGGTGGGGTCGTACCCCGGCCATGCGCACCTAACCCCGGTCAGGACTCCCCGAGCAGTTCGAGCACCGCGCGCTCCAGCGCAGCCTGGCGTTGTGCCGGGGCGGCGTAACTTCGCCGAGTGATGGACGCGATCGTCGCGCCCGACTCGTACAGGTCGATCACCCGAGGGTCGATATAGGAGTTCCTGGCGATCGTCGGAGTGTTGCCGAGATAGCCGGAAACGGCGTTGACGGCCGCTTTCACCGCCTGCTTGCGCGCAGTAGCGGTCTTTGCGGGTGCCAACGCCAGCGTCTCGGCGGCGATCACCGTGGCGTGCCAGGTGCGGAAGTCCTTGGCGGTCAGCTCGCCGCCGAACAACTCGCTGAGGTAGGCGTTCACGTTCGTCGATGCCAGCTCGAGCCAGCCCGGGCCGCTCCGGTACGCGAGCAGTCGCGGACTGTCGTCGCGTCGCCGCCGCATCACCTGGAGCGCGGCGATCGCGTCCGGATCGGCGATCGAGATGGTGTGCTCGATGCCCGACTTGCCCACGAACCGGAACACGAGCGCATCGCCGTTCCGGCGGACGTGGTGGCGTTCGAGCGTGGTCAGTCCGAACGATCCGTTCGCGTCGGTGTAGTAGTCGTTGCCGATGCGGAAGTAGCCGAGGTCGAGCAGGCGGACGGCGACCGCGGCCGCCCGTTCCAGCGGCATGCCGGGGCGTGCGAGGTCTGCTTCAACGCGGCCACGGGCGTCCTGCAGGCGGACGGCGGCCGTGGCCACGCGGTCGAACTTCAACCGGTCCTGCCGTTCGCGCCACTTCGGGTGGTACAGGTACTGGCGTCGTCCGGCCGCGTCCAGACCGGTGGCCTGAAGGTGGCCGTTGGGCAGCGGGCAGATCCATACGTCCCGCCACGCCGGTGGGATCACCAGCGCCCGAACGCGTTCGACCTCGTCTCCGCCGAGCAGCCGGCCGTTCTCGTCGAAGTAGCTGAACCCGCGTCCGGACCGACGCCGCCTCCAGCCGGGAGCGGCGGGCGATACTCGGCGAAGACGTGGCATGCCGATGCAGTACCCAGGACGAGCCGAGACGCACCTGCGAAAGATGCCAGCTGCGGAATAGGTCGGGCCCGGCCGGGTTTCACCGAGTAGCCGGCGGGTACCGTCCGCGCAGAGAGGAACACCCCAGTGAACGATCTTCCCGAGGAACTTTCGAAGCTGCCGATGCCCAGCAATCGCATCGGGAGTCTGGTGTGATCAACCCCTTCCGCGAGCTGCGAGCGTTCCTGCGCGCCGCCCTCTTCGAGCCGGTCGGCGAACCCCCGTCCGAGGCTGCGCGGACGCTGGCGCGACGCCGCTGGATCGCCGGCGTCACCCTCGTGCTCGGCGCGGTGACACTCGCCTGGGCGCTGCGGATCGCGCCGGGCGATCCACTGTTCTACCCAGCGACTCTTGGGCTGGCGGCGGTGTGGACGGTGGGTGCGCTGCTCTCCGGCCCGCTGCACCTCGGCCGCGCCCACACCAGATCGGGGCACAGGCAGAGCCGAGCGGTGGTGCAGTCGCTGGCTCTGGGCATCCTGCTGCTGGCGATCTTCCTGTTCGGGGCGGTGCTGGTGGCCCGGATTCCGGTGTTGCGCGATCCGGTCGAAGTGCTGCTCGACCATGCGAGGTTCGGCTCGCTCGGCCTGGTGGCGGTCCTGACCGCGGTGAACGCGGTCGCTGAGGAGCTGTACTTCCGCGGCGCGCTGTTCGGCGCCATCCCCAGGCCGCACGCGGTCTCGGTCAGCACGCTGATCTACACGCTCACCACCGTGCCCACCGGCATTCCGCTGCTGGTGTTCGCCGCCGCGGTGCTCGGAGCGGTTGTCGGCCTGCAACGGCGGGTAACCGGTGGAGTGCTGGGTCCCATCGTCACGCACCTGATCTGGAGCCTCGGCATGTTGTTCCTGTTGCCCTACGCACTGCATCTGGGGAGATGAGATGGCTGAAGCCCTCGACCGTCCTGTGTTGGTGACCGGCGCCACCGGTTACATCGGCGGCCTGCTGGTACCGAAGCTGCTCGAAAAGGGTTGGCAGGTGCGCGTGTTCACCCGTGACGCGGCCAAGCTGCGCGACCGTCCGTGGGCCGAGATGGTCGAGATCGTCGAGGGGGACGCCGGGGACGCGGCCGACCTGGGGCGCGCATTGGCCGGTGTCGGCGTGGCCTACTACCTGCTGCATTCGATGGACGGCCAGGGCGACTTCGTCGAGCGTGACCGGGCCATCTCGCGGACGTTCGCCGATGCGGCGCGGACCGCCGGTGTGGGTCGGATCATCTACCTGTCCGGGCTGCATCCGTCCGGTGAGTTGTCGACGCACCTGGCATCCAGGGTGGAGGTCGGAAGGACGCTGCTGGCGTCCGGTGTGCCCACCATCGTGTTGCAGGCGGGGGTGGTCATGGGCGCGGGCTCGGCGAGCTTCGACATGCTTCGCCACTTAACCGAGCGCCTGCCGGCCATGGTGGCGCCGAAGTGGCTTCGGAACCGCATCCAGCCGGTCGCCATCGATGACGTGCTGCACTACCTGGTCGCGTCCGCGTCTGCTCCTGGGCAGGTGAACCGCACCTTCGACATCGGCGGTCCCGAGGTGCTGACCTACGCCGAGATGATCAAGCGCTACGCGAGGGTGGCCGGGCTCGGTGGACGCGCGGTGGCGACCGTCCCGGTGCTCACGCCGAGACTGGCCAGCTACTGGGTCGGCCTGGTCACGCCCGTGCCTGCAGGCATCGCGCGCCCCTTGGTCGGCAGCCTGGTGCACGAGGCCGTGGTGAAGGAGAACGATCTCCTCGCGCTCGTTGGCAAGCCCCCGGCCGGACGCACCGACTTCGACGAAGCCGTGCGGCGGGCCATCCAGGACATCGACCCGACCCGCTGGCGGCGAACCTTCGCCCAGGTGGGGCTCGCCACCCTCGCCTGCGCCGGCCTCGGCTCCGTGCTGACCGATCCGCGGACCGCCTGGTATCGCGGGTTGCGAAAGCCCGCCTGGCAGCCTCCGGCGACCGCGTTCCCGGTGGTCTGGATGACGTTGTTCGTCTCGATGGCATTGGCGGCTACCGCCGCGATCACTGAACTCGAGGAGTCGGGGAAGCAATCGGACGCGGACGCGATCAAAGTGGCCTACCTGGCCAACCTGACCATCAACACCGCCTGGAGCGGGCTGTTCTTCCGCGCCCATCGGCTTGGAGCGGCTACCGCGACCGCTGCGGCGCTAGCCATGAGCGCCGCCGAGCTGGCTAGGCGCACGGCGCCGTCCGGCGTCGGGAAAGCTGTGGTGTTCGGGGCTTACGCGGGGTGGTCGTCCTTCGCCACCGCGCTCACAGAGGCGGTCCGGCGACGCAATCCGGGGGGCGGTTGGTCGCCGGACCGCTGGCTTTGAAGCTCTGGGTTCGGGATTCAGTTGGTTCCCACGTCAATGATTACGCAGGGCGGCAACAAGCTCGGCCTTGGACATCTTCGAGCGCCCCTGGATATCCAGCTCGCGAGCACGTTCGAGCAACTCAAGCTTGGTGCGTTCGTCGTAGTCCTTCGCGGTGGCGCCCTTACGTCCCACTGCGCTTCGGGACGTCTTCGCCGCCGCGTTGGCGATCCGCGCGGCCTTCTCCTTGCTTGCGCCGTCGCCACGCAGCGCCTCGTAGAGTTCCGGATCCTTGACGGACGGCCCCGGTTCGCGGTGCGGCATCGTGCCTCCCTGGAGAACGGCTTGTCAGTTCCCGTACCCGCGGATGCGACCGGCAAACCGAATCGCCAAGACATGGCCGGCGCGGGTGGGCAGCTGGTGACCACGGTCTTCTGTCTTGGGGGGGGACGGACCGACAGCGCCGATTGGTGAGCGGACACGGGCGTACGCAGAATCCGGGGCTGCCGGACGAAGCGTCCGCGAAGTAGCTTGGGGCAATGGCGACACCTGAACCGGACCACGAGAGCACGTGGCGCTCCCGTCCGCATGAATGCACCCGGGGGTGACAACGAATGACCCCACAAACGGTGCTTGAGCGGAATGGAAGGCGGTATTCGGCCCCTGAGGAGCGGTTTCGTGAGTTTGCGAGCGGGATTGCGTCACGAAGGGCCGCCGAATTGGACGGGGATGACCGATGACCTTGCTCTATCTCGTGCGCCACGGCCAGACCGAGTGGAGCCGCTCAGGCCAGCACACGTCCGTAACTGAGCTCGACCTGACCGAAGAAGGCGTGGTGCAGGCCAAGAGCCTGCACGAGCGGCTCGATCCGGCGGACTTCGGCCTGGTGCTCGCCAGCCCGAGGCTGCGGGCGCGGCGGACGGCGGAGTTGGCCGGCTTCGGCAACTACGAGGTCGACGAGGACCTGGCCGAGTGGTACTACGGCGACTTCGAGGGCCTGACCAGCGTGCAGATCCGGGAGCGCTTCCCAGGTTGGCGCATCTGGTTCAACGGCTGCTCAGGAGGCGAGTCGTCCGAGCAGGTGCGGGCCCGGCTGACCCGCGTGGTGGCGCGAGTCCGCGCGTCCGGGGTGGAGCGAGCGATCTGTTTCGGCCACGGCCACGCGTCCCGGGTGCTGGCGCTGTGCTGGCTCGACTTCCCGATCATCTTCGGCCAGAGCTTCCCGGTCGAGGTCGCCAGCGTCTCGATCCTGGGACGCGAGAAGGAGTCGCCGGCGATCATCCGCTGGAACAGCTAGCTCGACATCGGTTGGTGGCGGACGCCCCTTCGTGACGGTTCGTTCGTTCCTCACGAACCTCCTCAGG
>DAORUI010000011.1:8355-33654 GCA_035433085.1 Propionicimonas sp.
TTCGGTGGTGGCGGACGCCCCTTCGTGACGGTTCGTTCGTTCCTCACGAACCTCCTCAGGGAGCGTTTTGGTGGGTCAGAAGCCTCACGGCGCTCCTCAGGGTCCGTTTCGGGTGTCATCTGTTATCGGTCCCTGAGGAGCGAGCGCCAGCGAGTGTCACGAAGGGCCGCCGGCTTGGTTCGGTGGTGGCGGACGCCCCTTCGTGACGGTTCGTTCGTTCCTCACGAACCTCCCCAGGGAGCGTTTTGGTGGGTCAGAAACCGTGGGCGGCTCGGCTGGCTTGCTCCTGGGTGCGGAAGAGGCCGAACCGGGGCAGGAACTTGTCCCAGTCGATGATGTGGGCGTCCACCTCTGGACCGTCGATGCAGGCGTGCTTGCGGACGAGTTTTCCGTCCTCGGTAACCGGCACCATGCAGGCGCCGCACATGCCGGTGGCGTCCACCATGATCGAGTTCAGGCTCGCGACGGTGTGCACGCCGTAGCCTCGGGTGAGGTCGGCCACCGCGCGCATCATCATCGGCGGGCCGATGGTCACCACTTCGGCGATCTTCACGCCCGTCCCGGCCTGGTCGGCCTTCAGCATCTCCTCCAGTGGCGAGGTCACGAAGCCCTGGACGCCGAAGGAGCCGTCGTTGGTCGCATAGATCACGTCCAGCCGGTCGCCGAACTCGGCCTGGAGCCGTCCGATCCGCTCCTCATCGGCGTCCCAGAACATCAGGTCGGCGCTGCGGAAACCCGAGATCAGCGTGACGTGGTTCCCCAACCGCAGATGCTCGCGCATGATCGGGTAGACCGGCGGTAGGCCCAGCCCACCGGCGGTGAACACCACCGTCTGGTCGTCGGCGTAGCGGTGCAGCTCGCTCGGGCGGCCCAGCGGGCCGGCGATGCCGGCGAACGCCTGGTCGACCCGCATCTCGTTCATTCGCAGCGTGGTGGTGCCCATGCTCTGCACGACGATGGTGATGGTGCCGGCCTTCGCGTCCCAGTCGGCGAGGGTGAGTGGGATCAACTCCCCGTCCGGGTCGGCGAGCACGCGGACGAACTGCCCAGCCTGCGCCGACTTGGCCACCACCGGCGCGCGGACGGTGAACTCCTCGATCCCCACGCTGAGGTGCTGCTTGGCCAGGATCACCGGGGTCTCGGCCGCGGTCTGGGTGTAGCGCAGTGCTTTGGCCACCCGATCGGCCACCTCGGCCGGGTTCGAAGCCGCCATCGTGGCGATGATCTCCCGCGCCGCGGACTGCCCGTCCCCGGCGGCGCGGATCGCGGTCGAGCCGCCGCGGGCAGCGTCCCCGCCGGTGTAGACGCCGGCGATCGAGGTCTCCTTCGAGCCCTCGCCCGGCTGCTCGATGGTGCCGTACTTCGAGACCGCGAGCTTCGGCTCGGAGTCCTTGATGATCGGGTTGGCCGCGTTCCCCAGGGCCATGATCACCAGGTCGGCGGGGAGTTCGGTCGTCCGTCCGGTCGACAGCGGGCTGCGCCGACCGGACGCGTCCGGCTCGCCCAAGCCCATGATCTCGACCACGGCGGTGGTCACGAAGTGCGTCTGCGGATCGCCCAGGAACTCCACCGGCGAGCGCAGCACGGCCAGCTCGATGCCCTCCTCCAGGGCGTGTTCGAGTTCCTCGACGCGAGCCGGCATCTCGGCGCGGGTACGGCGATAGACGATGGTCACCTCGCCGCCGAGCCGGCGGGCGGTGCGGGCCGCGTCCATGGCGGTGTTGCCGCCGCCGATGATCAGCACCTGCTTGCCCTTGGTTTCCGGCAGCGGGGTCTCGTGGCCAAAGCGATGACCCTGCATCAGGTTCACCCGGGTGAGGAACTCGTTGGCGCTCATCACGTTGAGCAGGTGCTCACCGGGCACGTTCAGGAACCGCGGCAGACCGGCGCCGCTGCCCACGAAGACGCGGACGAAGCCGGCCTCCCGCAACTGCTCCAGGGTGGCGGTCTTGCCGACCACGAAATTGGTGACGAAACGTCCGCCGAGCAGCTTGATCTTCTCCACCACGTCGTCGATCAGCTGGTTCGGCAGCCGGAACTCGGGGATGCCGTAGCGCAGCACCCCGCCGAGCTCGTGGAAGGCCTCGAAGACGGTCACCGGAATGCCCTCGGCGGCCAGCAGGTAGGCGGTGATCAGCCCGGACGGGCCGGAGCCCACGATCGCGACCGGCGGCCGGATCGCCTGCTCCCACGGGTCGCGGACTCCGTGGAACCGGTCGAAGCGACCCTCCGGATTGGCCAACTTCTCCCATTCGGGCAGGAACCACTCCAGTTGGCCGATGGTCATCGCCTTCTTGTGGATGCACTGGCCCTCGCACTGCAACTCCTGCGGGCACACCCGTCCGGTCACATTGGGCAGCGGGTTGCAGCCCTCCAGCATCTCCAGCGCCTCGCGGAACTTGCCGCTGCCGATCAACTCGAACATCTTCGGAATGTGGATCTGCACCGGGCAGCCGCCCACCGGCTCGCGGTGGCCGGCCAGCAGCACGCCCAGCTCGCAGGGCGCCTCGGCGCACTGCTTGTCGCGCAGCGCTTCCAGCCAGACGAAGAGCTCGACGTCGCGCCGCGTGTAGCCCAGATCCATGTAGCCGAGGAAGCCCTTGTTGACCAGCTCGAAGTCGGTCGAACGGTCCTCGGGCTCGCGAATGTAGGGGCCGATGCCGTTGCCGGCCGGCCAGTTCGCGCTCAACCCGGTGAACATCGGGTAGCGACCCGAGAGGTGTACGTCGATCGCCCGGATGAACATCCGCTTCTTCCCGACCGGCAGCCGCCACAGGAAGCGCATCATCACCTGGCTGGAATCGTCGTCGCGGCTGATCACCTCCCAGACCCGGTTGATGAACTCCTCGCTGAGTTCGGGTTGGCGGAACTCCCAGGCGACGGCCTCCATCCCGTCCGCGGTGAACAACTCGCGGAAGGCGCGGGGGTCGGCGACCAGCCGGCGCTGCAGCAGGCCGAGCTGGCTGTTGAACCCGCTGTCTTCCCGGGCCTGGCCGGGAACCTCCGCCTCGGTACTCACTGGATGATCTCCGCGTCGCAGGTGGCCTTGACCCGGCTGATCCGGCCGGCCAGGTCGGCGTCCACCACCAACCCGACCAGGGCGTCCGGCTTCATCCGGCCGACGATCTTCGGTTCACCGTCGACCACGATCGTGGCCTTCTCGAACAGCGCGGGGAGCTCCTGATAGCAGGTCGCGCAGTCGTTGCACTTGGGCAGGTCGTCGGGGTCGAGCCAGATCGGACGCTCGGTCGCCGCGTCCGCCCCCACCCCATCCGCTCCCTGAGCCTGTCGAAGGGCCGGAGCTGGGCCGGACGCCGGCCCGAGCAGCCCGATCCCAAGGTGCAGCGGCCCGCCGGCCGGGGCATTGCTGGACGTGGCCAGGTCGGCCATCGCCTGGGCGATCACGTCCAGGGCCGACTCGCGGGCGTCCACGGCCTCGCTGTAACGGGAGTTCCAGGCGTCCAGTTCGACCCGGTGCTTGGCCGAGAGCTGCGCCTCGGACTGCCCGGCGAGGAACTGCAGGGTGCGCCAGTAGGTTCGCCGGTCCTCGACCATCGCGACGATCGCCGCCGAGCAGGCCATCTTCACCAGGCGCTGCTGTCGGTCCGTGGTGTAGACGAACGGAGTCCGGGCCACCCGCTGAGCGGGAGGTAGTTCAACGTACTCCGCGATCGGGATCGCGCTGTCCTCCTCGTAGACGGCAAGCCAGCGGAACTGCTTGGCGAAGCGCTGCTCGCCCACCGCGAAATCGGCCGGGGTGAGCGGCTGGGTGAGCACCTGTACGCGTCCACGCTGGTCGCGGTAGGTGAGGCTCGTGGTCACCCACTCGCCGGACGGCTCCGGGTTGCCCTCCAGGCTGAACCGCTCACCCATGGTCTTGCCGCGACGCGGATCGTGGACGAACAGCGGCGCCACCCGGCTCTCCACGGCCAGGCGGGCCCGAGCGTTGGCCAGGTCCTCGGGCAGGCCGTTCTCGGTGTCACAAGGGGTGTAGGTCACCATGAGCGCCGCGCCCGCGTCGTAGCCGAGCATCTCTCCGGTGGCCCGCAGGAAGTGCCCGTGATAAGCGGTCGAAGTCGAGCAGACGAAGACGTTCGGGTGGAAGGCGGCCAGCAGGCCGAGTTCCTTGCGGCTCTCCTGCTTGCCGGTGTGTGCGCTGCCGAAGCGGGCCAGGTCGGCGTCCTGGCCCGAGTAGGACGCGGTGGACGCCTGCCCGCCGGTGTTGGAATAGCCGCCGGTGTCAAGCACCAACGACTTGATCGGGGTGCCCGCAGCGAACACCCGCGACATCGCTCCGAAGCCGATGTCGAAGGCCGCGCCGTCGCCGCTGATGGTCAGGACGGTCGGCACCAGGGCGCGCTCGGTCTGGGTGAAATCGCGCCAACTGAGCGTTGCCAACTGCTTGTCATGCGTGCTCGGGTCGTAGTCCCCGGCCAGTTCGAGCGCCCCCACTCGCAGCGCGCGCACCTCGTCCACCAACCCGGAGACCAGACCTTCGTAGAGGCCCACCGCGAGCGGCTGGGCGTCCTGGAACAGGCCGTTCACCCACGGGTCGAGGTAGGGCGAGAAGGGCATGGTGGATGCGTAGACGCTGGAACAGCCGGTCGAGTTGGCGATCACTGTCGGTGCGGGGCCATTGCCGGTAGGGCCGGACTCGTACAGGTAGAGCCGACGCTCGAGCTCTTCGATCACCCCGCCCACGCGCTGCTTGCGGGCGCTGTCGGCGGGTAGCGTTTCGCTCAGGCTGGCGAGCCGGTCAAGCAGCTCGTCCAGTTCGCGCAGGTGCACCTGCCGTTGGTCCTCGCCGATGCGGTGGCTGAGGGCGTTGAACAGGTGGATCGCGGTCACCTCGCCGCAGCCGCGGCAGGCGCCGTGACCGCCGGTCATCGAGTAGTAGTCCTCGCGGGAGAGCAGGATGCGCTTGATGTCGCCGCCGGGTGCGGTCGCGTCCGCGGTGAGGCGCTGCGGGGTGTCAGGCAGCGTGGTCAGTCGCTCGAACCTGGCCTGCAGCATCTCCAGCAGGTCGTCGTCCTGGTCGGACGTGGTCAACGCGGCCGGGCCGCACACCTCCACACACTGCAGGCAGCCGGTGCACTTCCACGGGTCGATCACCGCGGAGAACAGGACGCCGGCACCCGGCGTCCGCTTCTCTTCGGCGTCGAACAGCGGACGGGTCCGCGCAACCGGGAAGGCTGCGATGGCCGCGACCACCTGGTCGAGCTGCGCGGTCGGCAGCGGGGTCTCGCTGATGGTGCCGGCGACCTGGGCCGCGACCGCGGCCAGGTCTTCGGCGGTGGAGCCGACCAACGCCGCGCGAACGGCGTCCGCCCAAGCGGGCACGAGTGTGTACCAGTCGGCGCGACTGGTGAGGCGGGCTTCGTCAAGCTCAGCCAGCGGTGCCCGAGAGTCCGGGGCCAGCGGTGCCGGAGAGTCCGGGGCCAGCGGGGCCGGTGAGTCCGGCGCGAGCGGCAGGGCGGCGTCGATCGCGCTGCGCAGTAGATCGGCGAGCTCATGGCCGGTGTTCGGAATGGCGTTGTCCGGGCAGGCGATCGCGCACTCCATGCAGGCGGTGCAGCCGGCCGGGTCGAAGATCGGGACGGTGCGCCGGAAGATGCCCTTGTTCTTGCCCGCGGCGGTGCCGGCGGGCATGAACAAGCCGGTGCCCGGCAGCACCGGTGCCTCGTCGATTGTGCCCTCACGGAAGGGCCGGGCCACGATCTCCTCGTAGTAAGCCGGGTCGAACAGTCCGCTGGTGCGCGCCCCGGTGACCGTCGGCGACATCGCCACCGACAACGCCGGACGCACTTCGCGCAGCTGCTCGGCTTCGACCGCCTCGAAGGCCGGATCGGCGTAGTCGACGCTGATCGCACGCATGCCGTCGCGGATCACGGCCATGTTGGCGGTGACCACCTTGTCGCCTCGACGGCCGAACTTCTTGGCCAGTTCGGCACGCACCTCGGCCTCGACCTCAGCGGACGCGCCCTCGCGGGCGATGCCCTTGACGTGCCCGAGGATCGCCC
This sequence comes from Propionicimonas sp., assembly GCA_035433085.1. Lineage (GTDB taxonomy): Bacteria > Actinomycetota > Actinomycetes > Propionibacteriales > Propionibacteriaceae > Propionicimonas. The sequence goes on from DAORUI010000011.1 coordinate 14,376, forward strand.
CGATGAAGGCGATGCCCATCATCCGGGTCTCCAGTTCGGCGTTGGGCGCGTGCGAGCGGGCGATCGCGAAGGCGTCCAGCACGAGGAAGCGGATGCCCCGCTCGCGGATGGCCCGGCGGGCGAAGGCCGGCAGGTCGCGCCATACGTCCCTCGGCTCTTTGGACGACTGCATGATCAGGGTGCCGCCGTTGACCAGGCCCTTCAGCGGGTTGGTGTGCGAGAACACCTGGTGGTCGGGAGCGACGACGACCTCGACATCCTCGAGTTCGGCGTTGGTGACCAGCACCGGCTCCGGGGACAGCGTGATGTAGTAGTTCGTGGCTGCGCCGGACTTCTCCGAGCCGTACTTCGGCGCCGACTTCGAGTGCATGCCCAGCAGCGACGAGAGCAGGTCGGTGAGCAGCTTGCCGGTGGCCACCGTCCCGTAGCCGCCGACCGAGTGGAACCTGATTCGCAGGCTGCCCTCGGGCAGCACCTTCGGGTTGGCTTCGGTGGTCAGCGCCATGAGCTCGGTCTCGGGGTAGGCGGCGCGCAACTTCTGTTGCATGGCGGCCACCGTCGGGGTGGGGTTGGCGGTGAAGAACTGCGAGCCCAGGTAGACCAGTCCGGACGGATTGTCGGCCACCATGTTCTGGAAGCCTGCGACCAGGTGGCGCGGCTGCACGTCATGGCCGCCGAGCCCGAAGATCGCCGTGATCAGCCTCGGGATCCTCGCCAGCGGCGGGACGTCGGCGAAGACATCGGTGGCAGCCTCGGCGTTTGCGCGGGCGTGGAACAGCGCCTGGGTGACCAGCCGGGTGAGCGCGGTGTCGTCCGAACGTTCCAGGACGGTGACCGCCTTGGCGTTGCCGATCGCGGCGACGAGTTCGGCCTCGGGGAAGGGCTGTAGCAACTTGACTGAGACCACGCCGACCTTCAGGCCCTGCGCCCGTAGGTGGGGGAGCACGGCCCGCACGTCGTCGGTGATCGAGCCCATCCCGACCATCACGTAATCGGCGTCTTCGGTGTCGTAGGCGATGACGGGGGCGTAGCCGCGTCCGGTCAGTTCGGAGTACTCGGTCATCGCCTGGCGGACGAGCGCAGGGACTGCGCTGGCGAAGTGAGTGCGGTGGTCGGCCGAGCCAGCCTGGAAGTCGGGCTGGTTCTGGACGGGTCCGGTCAGCCCGGGGTTGTGCGGATCGACCAGGGCGGGGACGAGTTGGCGGGTGCCTTTGGGGAGGGCGTTGACCCACTGCCGGCGCCACTGCGGCTGCCTGCTTTCGGGCACCCAAGCGAGGGTGTGCTCGAAGACGGTCTCATCGCCGGCCTCGACCGCGTCCGCCTGTTTCGCGAGTTGGCCGCGCAGCGCGGTGAGGTCGTGGGCGTCGAAGTCGGCGGCGTGCCGGTTGAGGTAGGCCTCCAGCTGGAAGAGCCGGCCCTTGGCGCCGAAGAGCAGTTCCTGGGCCACGGTCGGGCAGGGGATGCGTCCGGCGGGGTCGCCGAGGTAATCGCGCAGGAGTTCGGGCTCGGGCAGCAGGGCTTCGCTCATCACGTGGCTGGTGGCGAAGCCGTCCATGGCGTTGGCGACCGGGATCAGCGACAGGGCGGACGCGCGGTAGGAGATCGCCGCGAGGTCGGCGGCCTCCTGCGGGTTGGAGCCGAACAGGATTGTGTAGCCGGTGGGCAGCAGCGCGTAGACGTCGTCGTGCCCGGCCATCACGTTGAGCGAGTGCTTGGTGACCACGCGGGCGGCGACCTGCAGCACGAAGCCGCCGATCTTCTTGCCGACGGTCACGTAGTGCGACTCGAGGCCGTAGAGGATGCCCTGGCTGGAGGACGCGTTGGAGATGAAATTGCCGCCGGTCAGCGCGGCGCCGAGCGCTCCGCTCTGGGCAGAGTGCTCGCCCTCGGTCTCGACGAAGAACGGGTGCTTGCCCCAGACGTTGAGCTGGCCTTCGGCGCGGGCTGCCTCGAAGATCTCGGAGATCTCGGTGGAAGGTGTGATCGGATAGCCGATCACACCGCCACAGACCTGCTTCATCACATAGGCGACCGCGCCGTTGCCGTTGATGACTTCGGGGACGCCGGGGAACTTCGAGCTATCAGTGGACATGCGACTCTTCCTTGAGCTGGAGACACCGCCCCGGGGGTCCGTCCTCGTCCGCAGCGCGGGCATGGGAAGGCTCCCAATCGCGAGATCACGTGCATTGTCTCTCCGCAGTTCGCGATGGGGGGCGGAAATCGCCGGATTGCGCATCGAGAGCCCGCGTCCATCGCCGACAGCCACCGTTTCGGTCATCCGCCTGTACGTGGGCGCAGGCGCTCGACGGAACCGGGGGCTCTCGGCGGGGAAGGGTGGCTCTCAATTGGACGCCAGGTCTGACGACCGTTATTGAAACGTTACGAAAGTGGGGGTTGTAGACCGCTCTACGGATGTGTAGATTGCTCTACACGGATACTGTAGAGCGATCTACACAATCCGATGACAGGAGAGGTCAGTGACGATCCAGACGAAGCGCTCGACGACGATCGAGGACGTGGCACGAGTTGCCGGTGTCTCGCGCGCCGCCGTTTCGAAGGTGATCCGGGACGCCTACGGGGTGAGCCCCGAGATGCGGGCGAGGGTCGAGAGCGCGATCGAGGAACTCAGCTACCGGCCCCGCGCCTCGGCCCGGGCGATGCGCGGTTCGTCCTACACCATCGGCGTCGAGATCCCGCAGATGGACAACCAGTTCTTCCCCAAGATCATCAACGGCGCCGCGGCGGCTCTTGCCGGAACGCAGTACCAACTGATCATCGCGCCGGCCGGCCCGCACCACGACCAGGGGCCGGCCGCGATCGAGGTGCTTGCCGACCGCCAGGTCGACGGCATCGTCGCGATCTCCTCCGGCGTCGCGCCGGAGTGGCTGGAGAACCTCGGACGCTCGGTGCCGCTGGTGATGATCGGACGCCACCACGAATCGGTGAACTACGACACTCTCGTCGGCGACGACCTGCTCGGCGCCGAGTTGGCCGTCCGCCACCTCTTCGACCTCGGCCACCGCCGGATCGTCCACCTCACCCTGGCCGAGAACGGGCCTGACACCCAGCCGGGGACCCCCCATGGCATGCGTGTGCTGGCCTATCGGCAGACGATGCACGATCTTGGCCTCGAGCCCGAGATCATCTGGGCCGCGATGAGCCCCGACGTCGTGCTCGACCGTATCCAGCGACTTCTCAGCACGGCCAAGGGTGAGCCGGTCGGCATTTTCGCCGCTCATGACGACATGGCTCTCGAAGTCCTGCGGATCGCGACCGAGCTGGGCCTTGGGCCCGGACAGGTCTCGGTGGTCGGCTACGACGACACCGAGATCGCGGCCCACCCGATGATCTCGCTGACCACGGTGAACCAGTCCGGCACCCAGATGGGCGCGATCGGCGTCCGGCTGCTGCTGGAACGGATCGCCGGACGCACCGAGGCGGCCCACGAGGTGCTCACCCCGAAAATCATGGTGCGCAACTCCACCGCGGCGCCGGCCCGGCCGGTTCCCAGAGCTGTGGGCAACAGTGCCCGCAAACCGAAGCAGCAAACACACCAGGTGGACGGCCAATCCCGGCCGGCACCGCAAGCCAGGAGGTAAGGAAGAAGTGTCAATCAGCAAGCGGACCGGAACGGTCCTTCTCGCAGGCGCACTGGCTGGCGTGTTCAGCCTGTCGGCCTGCTCGCCCGGATCGCTGGGCAGTTCAACCACAGAGGCGACCGGCACCACGACCGGGTCGGCCGCTGCGGAGAACGTGAGCATCACCTACCTCGTCGACAACGGCGAGAACACGGCACTGCTCGCCAAGGCGCAGGTGGCCGCCTTCATGAAGGCCAACCCCACCATCAAGGTGACCATCGACACCCGTCCGCAGGGCACCGACGGCGACAACGCGGTCAAGACCAAGCTGGCGACCGGCGACATGGCCGACGTCTTCGCCTACAACTCCGGCTCGCTGATGAAGGCGCTCGACCCGGCCCAGAACCTGCTGCCGGTGACGAGCGAGGCCTGGGTCGCCAACCTGGACGACAGCTTCAAGGGCACGGTGACCGTGGGCACCGAGGTCTACGGCGCACCGAACGGCACCGCCACCGGTGGCGGCGTCCTCTACAACCGGAAGGTCTACGCCGACCTCGGCCTGACCGTCCCCAAGACCTGGGCTGAGTTCAAGGCCAACAACGCCAAGATCAAGGCCGCCGGCATCGATCCGGTGATCCAGAGCTACGCCGACACCTGGACCTCCCAGCTGTTCGTGCTGGCCGACTTCAACAACGTTGCCAAGGTGCAGCCGGACTGGGCCGAGAAGTACACCGCCAACCAGGCCAAGTACGTCGACGAGCCGGCGATCCGGGGCTTCCAGCGGCTGGAGGACGTCTCCAAGTCCGGCTACCTGAACAAGAACTTCGCTTCGATGAAGTACGACCAGGCTCTGGTCTACCTTGCGGCCGGCAAGGGCGCGCATTACCCGATGATCACCTTCGCCATCCCGAACCTGGTCACCGCTGACGCGGCCAACGCCGAGAACATCGGCTTCTTCGCCCTTCCCGGCGATGACGCCGCCACCGCAGGCGCAACCCTGTGGCTGCCGGGCGGGGTCTACATCCCCACCACGACCACCGGCGCCAAGCTGGACGCGGCCAAGAAGTTCCAGGCCTGGATCGCCAGCAAGGAGAACTGCGACGTCTACGCCGCGACCGTCGCGATGGACGGGGCGTTCGTGGTCAAGGGCTGCACCATGCCCGACTCGGTGCCGCAGGCCGTGAAGGACATGCAGGCCTACGTGGACGCCGGTGCGTCAACCCCGGCCCTGGAGTTCGTGTCTCCGGTGAAGGGTCCGAACCTGGAGAAGATCACGGTCGAGGTCGGCTCGGGCATCGCGTCCGCGGCGGACGGCGCCAAGCGCTACGACGAGGACGTGAAGAAGCAGGCTCAGCAGTTGGGCCTCGAGGGCTGGTGACGGATCGTGGGGGCCGGATGGAGCCCGGCCCCCACTCCCCGAACTGAACCTATCGCCACCCATGGTGGGGGCGAGCCGGTGCCACACCGGCTCGCCCCCACCCCACCCCGCTGTACCGGGACGCCTCAGCGACCAGCGGCGTCCACACCCTGATCAGGAAGATCCATGAGTACCATCACCACGTCCCGCGACGGCAAACAAGTCGCTCTGGCGAAGGCGCCCAGAGCCTCGGCGGCACATGTCGACAAGACCTATCCACTGTGGTTCCACATTCCCGGTGGATTGATCTACATCGTCTTGTTCATCGTCCCGACGATCTTCAGCTTCTACTTCGCGTTCACCCGGTGGACGCTGTTCAAGGCCACCTTCGTGGGCTTCGAGAACTTCGTGATGTTCTTCAACGAGCCCGGCCTGATCGGATCGCTCAAGAACACCCTGATCTACGGTTTCGTCACCTCGGGCGCCAAGGTCGTGCTGGGACTTCTGCTCGCGGTCCTGCTCAGCGCCCCGATCATCGCCCGCGGCTATCTGCGCTCGGTGACCTTCTTCCCGGTTCTGGTCTCGGCCGTGGGCGTTGGCCTCACCTTCCAGGTGCTGCTCGATCCGTTCAACGGCTTCGTGAACAAGGTGATCACCTCGATCACCGGCGGGGACGGCCCAGGCTGGCTCACCGACCCGAACATCGCCCTGCTCTCGGTTGCCGCCATCGATGTCTGGAAGGGCATCGGGCTGGCCACGCTGATCTACATCGCCGGCATCGCGGCGATTCCCAATGAGTACTTCGAAGCCGCCCGCGTCGACGGAGCCAGTTCCTGGCAGATGTTCCGCAACATCATCCTGCCGCTGTCCTTCCCGGCCACATCGACGGTGATCATCCTGTCCCTGATCGGCGGGCTGCGTAGCTTCGACCTGATCTGGACCACCACCCAGGGCGGGCCGGGGTTCGCCTCGGACGTGATCGCATCGGTCATCTACAAGCAGTACCAGGCCGGCTTCTACGGCCTGTCGACCGCCGGCAACGTGATCCTCTTCATCGTGGTGACCGCGATCATCTACCCGCTGTCCCGTTGGCTGAACTCGAAGGAGACGGTCCTGTGAACGCCATGCGCAAGTCCACCCGGTGGCTCGTCGGACTGATCGGTATCGCGGTCACGGCCGCTGTCTTCCTGCTGCCGTTCGCGTTCATCTTCACCATGGCCGCCAAGGACCAGAAGTCGGCAGCCCTGCTGGAGTTCTCTTGGCCGCAGCACTTCCAACTGTGGGAGAACATCGTCCAGGTCTTCCAGGCCCGCGACTACATGCTGATCATCGCGTTCATCAACTCGACCATCCTCACGGTGGCCTCGGTGACACTGCTGGTGGTCTTCGGTTCGATGATCGCCTACGTCCTGGACCGGCGGAAGTCGAAGCTGAACCCCCTGATCAACACCTTCGTGCTGGCCGGGCTGATCATTCCGCCGGCAGTTGTGCCCACCATCTGGGTGATGCAGAGCCTGGGCATCTTCAAGACCCTGCCCGGCCTGATCATGATCGAGGTGGCGTTCGGGCTCTCGTTCACCGTCCTGACCATGCGGGCGTTCATCGCCACAGTTCCCCGAGAACTCGACGAAGCCGCGATCGTTGACGGTGCCGGGCCTTTCCGGTTGTTCTTCCAGGTGATCTTCCCGCTGCTGAAGTCGGTGATCGTGACGATCGTCGTGGTGCAGTCGATCTTCATCTTCAACGACTTCCAGAATCCGCTCTACTTCCTGCCGGGCAACGCCAACGCCACCGTTCAGCTCACCTTGTTCAACTTCCAGTCCCAATACCAGACCAGCTACCACCTGCTGTTCGCGAACATCCTGGTGATCACGATCCCGATGCTGGTCATGTACGTCTTCTTCCAGCGCCAGATCGTGGCCGGCATGACGTCCGGCGCGGTCAAGGGCTGAGTTCCAGGGGCTTCGTCAGGCTCAGCCGCCGTTTGCCAAAATTCCGTCGCTCTTCACCTCAACTACCGAAAGATCGGTCATGTCCACCGCTGTCGTTTCCGTCCGCCTCGAATACCAGCCCGGCTCGGCGGTGCCCGTCCCTGCACCCCGGGTGTCGTGGGTCACCACCTCCGACGTGTCCGGTTGGCGGCAGCTCGCTGCCGAACTCGCCTGGGACGACGGCTCGGCCATCACCAACGTCCAGGTGGACCAGGACGCGTCGGTGCTGGTGGATTGGCCTTTCGCAGCACTGGCGCCCAGGCACCGCGGCACCCTTCGCGTCCGCGTGCAGGGCGTGGACGGGTGGTCGGACTGGAGCGAGGAACAACCGGTGGTGGCGTCGTTCCTCGGCGAAGGGGAGTGGCAGGCGGCCTTCATCGGGCTTCCCGAGCCGGCGCGGCCGGCCCAGCCGGTTCTGCTGCGCCACGAGTTCGAGGTGGCGGACGGCCTGCTGCGCGCCACCTGGTACGCCACCGCCCTGGGCGTGTACCAGGCCCAGATCAACGGCCTTGATGTGGACGACCAGATCCTCAAACCGGGGTGGACGCCGTACCAGTACCGGCTGATCCATGAGACCACCGACGTCACCACGTCGTTGGCGGCTGGAACCAACGCGATCGGGGTCGCGCTCGCGGGTGGCTGGTACACCGAGAGCTACGGCTTCCAGGGCCTGGCCAAGCCGTTCTACGGCGAGCAGCCGTCCTTCGCTGGACAACTCCTGTTGGAATACGCGGACGGTCGCTCCGAATGGGTGCTCACCGGCGCCGACTGGTCGGCCTTCGCGGACGGGCCGTGGCTGGAGTCCGGCATCTACCTGGGGGAGTCCTACGACGCGCGGCGGTCACCGGCGGGCTGGGCTGAACCCGGCTTCGTCGCCGACGGCTGGGTTGCCGCCGAGGTTCGCGACGCCGGGCCTACCCCGGGCCCGCGCACCTCTCCTGCGGTGCGGGTTACCCAGGAGGTGCCGGTCGCCGAGGTGTTCACCTCGCCGAGTGGCGCCACCCTGCTCGACTTCGGCCAGAACCTGGTCGGACGGCTCCGCATCCGCGTCCGGGGCGAGGCCGGCACCACGATCACCCTGCGGCACGCCGAAGTGCTGGAGGACGGCGAACTGGGCGTCCGCCCGCTGCGTGTGGCCAAGGCCACCGACAGCTACACCCTCGCCGGCACCGGGGTGGAGGAGTGGACGCCGACGTTCACCTTCCACGGCTTCCGCTACGCCGAGGTCACCGGCTGGCCGGGCGAGTTCGACCCGAATGACATCACCGCGCAGGTGATCGGTTCCGACATGGTGCGCACCGGCTGGTTCGAGTGCTCCGACGAGATGGTCACCCGGCTGCACGAGAACGTGGTCTGGGGCATGCGCGGCAACTTCCTCTACCTGCCCACCGACTGCCCGCAGCGTGACGAACGGCTCGGCTGGACCGGAGACATCCAGGTGTTCAGCCCGACCGCGTCCTACCTCTTCGACTGCGACGGGCTGCTTTCGTCGTGGCTGGTCGACCTCGGGCTCGAACAAGTCGCCTCCGGCGGGGTGCCGTTCATCGTCCCCGACGTGCTGAACTCGGGCAAGGTGCCCGCGGCGGCCTGGGGCGACGTGGCCACGATCCTGCCGTGGGTGCTGCATGAGCGCTTCGGCGACCTCGGTGTGGTCCGTGCGCAGTACCCGTCGATGAAGGCCTGGGTCGACCAACTGCTGGCGATCGCCGGCGAGCGGCACCTGTGGGAGGGCGGCTTCCAGTTCGGCGACTGGGTCGATCCGGACGCGCCGTCCGACCACCCCAGCAAGGCAAAGACGGACGCCGACCTGGTCGCGTCCGCCTATCTGTACAAGTCGGCACGGGTGCTGGCCGAAGCCGCCGAGCTGCTCGGCGAGAGCGCGGATTCGGCACGGTATGCCTCTGCTGCGCAGAAGGTGCGCGGGGCCTGGCTGGCCGAGTACGTCACCCCGGCCGGACGGATCCTGTCCGACGCCCAGACCGCCTACGCGCTGGCGATCGAGTTCGGCATCGCGGACGGCGAGCTGGCCCAGCGGATGGGCGACCGGCTCGCGTGGCTGTGCCGGCGTGACGGCTACCGGATCAGCACAGGCTTCGTCGGCACGCCCCTGGTCTGCGACGCGCTCACCCGCACCGGCCACCTGCGCGAGGCCGGCCGGATGCTCACCACCACCGAGTGCCCCTCGTGGTTGTACTCGGTGAGCATGGGCGCCACCACGATCTGGGAGCGCTGGGATTCGCTGCTGGAGGACGGCTCGATCAACCCGGGCGAGATGACCTCGTTCAACCACTACGCCCTCGGCGCGGTGGCCGACTGGCTGCATCGCGTGGTCGGTGGGTTGGCTCCGGCGGCTCCGGGCTATCACCGGCTCGCGATCGCCCCGCGACCGCTACCCGGGCTGACTTCGGCGTCCACCCGGCACGACACCCCGTACGGAACCGCCGAGGTGGCGTGGCAGCGCGTCGACGGCGACGTGGTGATCACTGCAACCGTGCCCGCGAACACGTCCGCGCAGGTGAGCCTGCCGGACGGGCAGTCCTTCGAGGTGAGGGCGGGACGGCACGAGTGGCGGGTCGCCGACGTGCCGGAGCCCTCCCCGTCACCGGTCACGGCGAACACCCCGTTGGCGTCGATCATGGACGACCCGCAGGCCTACCGGACGGTGGTCGACGCGTTCAGCCGGATCGATCCGGCGGTGGCGAAGGACTTCACCACCCGGACCGCATGGGTGCCCAACCAGCCGCTGTTCGGCTCGTTCAGCCTGATCTCGCCAGCGGTCGTCGCCGAGGTGGAGGCCAGCCTGGCTGCGCTGAACGCCTCGCGCGAGCGCTGAGTCCTGCGTCCGGACGGTCAAGCCCATGCCTGCCCAACCCTGCCCGATTCGATCCTGGATGTGGTGACGATGTTGACCCTGCCTTCCCTCGACTTGACCGACCACGACCTGCGCGTGGTCGCGGTTCGGAGCCAGCACCCTGAGGGGCTGCTCGGGTTACCGCTGCGCGAGCTACTGCTCAGCTGGCAGCTCGACGGGACCGGCACGGCCGAGCAACTCGGCTATCAGCTGGCGATCGGTGCGCCCGGCGGCGAGCGGGCGGTCGGCGAGCCGGTGCCGGGCACCGGTTCGATCGGGGTGCCCACCGGACGGACGCCGTCCGCGCGCGAACGGCTCGAGCTCGCGGTCCGGGTGGCGACCGCCGCCGGCTGGACGCAGTGGAGCGAACCGATCACGATCGAGGCCGGGGTGCCGGGCCCGGCCCTGGAAGCGATGGTGATCGGGATACCGTCGGCGATCGAAGGCCCGGTGGCGCTGCTCCGCAAGGAGTTCGACCTACCCGACGCACCTCAACGGGCGCGGCTGCGACTGAGTGCGCTGGGACTGGTGGACGCCTGGATCAACGGCCGGCGCGCGTCCGACGCCTTGTTCACACCGGGCTGGACCGCCTACCAGTCGCGCGTGCTCATCGACACCGTCGACGTGACCAGGTTGCTGCACCAAGGCCGGAATGTGATCGTGCTGGTGGTGGGCGACGGTTGGTACCGCGGACGGATGGGCTTCGCCGGCCGGAGGGCGATCTACGGCGACCGCTCCGGCGCGATCGCCCAGCTCGAAGCCGACGGCCGGGTGGTCGTCACCACCGATACGTCCTGGCGCGGCTGCTTCGGGGCCGTGCGATCGGCCAGCATCTACGACGGCACCCGGATCGACCTCCGGCTCGCCCAGCCGGAGCTTCACCGACCCGGCTTCACCGGAGCCGACCTCCCGGTGGAGGCGATCGACACCGACCTCGACAAGTTCGAGCCACGCAGCGCGCCGCCGGTCCGGGTGGTGGCCGAACTGCCGATGCATCCCGAGCCGCGTCCGGGAAGCGTCCGGTTGGACGCCGGCCAGAACGTGTCCGGCTGGGTGCGGCTCACCGTCCGTGGCCGGGCCGGGGACGAGGTGACCGTCCGCCACGCCGAAGTGTTGGAACCGGGCGGTGCGCTGCATGTCGCAGCGCTGCGCTCGGCGAAGGCCACCGACAGCTATCTGCTCGACCGGGACGGCGAGCACACCCTCGAACCGGTGTTCACCTTTCACGGTTTCCGCTACGCCGAGGTCACCGGTGTCGAGGTGGTGGCAGCGACCGCTGTGGCGATCTCCAGCGACCTGGCGGCGCGCAGCTCGTTCAGTTGTTCACACGAGGCGCTGAACCGCTTTCACTCGAATGTGTTGTGGTCGCAGCGCGACAACTTCGTCTCGGTGCCCACCGACTGCCCCCAGCGCGACGAGCGCCTGGGCTGGACCGGCGACGCCCAGGCGTTCGCGGCCACCGCGGCGACCCTGGCCGATTCGGAGGCCTTCTGGATGTCGTGGCTGCGCGATCTCGAACTCGACCAGACCGATGTCGGCGGCGTCGCCTCGGTGGTGCCGGACATCATCCGGCATGAAGACATGTTCATGGGCGGGGAGACGGTCGAGAACATGGGCCGGGCAGGTTGGGCGGACGCCGCGACGATCGTCCCGTTCGCGGTGTACGAGGCCTTCGGGAGCGACGAAGTGCTGCGGCAGACCCTGGACAGCATGCGCCGCTGGGTGGCGCACCTGCGTCGCCGGGCCGGGGCCGGTGTGGTGCTGCCGACCGAGCCGTTCCAGTACGGCGACTGGCTCGATCCGGACGCGACCGCCGACCGGCCGTGGCAGGCCAAGGTGTCCAGTGACTTCGTGGCGAACGCCTTCTACGTCCGCTCGGCACGACTGCTGGCCCGCGCCGAGCGATTGGTCGGCTCGGTCGAGCAGGCCGCTGACCTGGATGCCCTCGCCTCCCGGGTGGCCGCGCTGACCTGGGAGCGGTGGGGCGAGGAGGCCGTGACCACCCAGACCGGGGCTGCGCTGGCGCTGGAGTTCGAGATCGCGCCGCCGCCGGTCCGGGCGGACGTGGCCCGCGGCCTTGCCGAGAACGTCCGGAGCGAACGCGGCCGGATCGCCACCGGCTTCCTGGGCACCCCGCTGGTGCTGTTCGCACTGTCGCGCAACGGCTACCTCGACGAGGCGTACCTGATGCTCCTGCGCCGGGAGGCCCCGTCCTGGTTGTACCAGGTCGACCAGGGCGCGACCACGGTGTGGGAGCGCTGGGACGCCATCAACCCCGACGGCAGCATCCACAGCGGGGCGATGGACGCGGGCGAGGCCGATGGTGAGGGCAGCATGCTGTCGTTCAACCACTACGCCTACGGCGCGATGATCGACTGGGTCTACCGGAACGTCGCCGGGCTCGCTCCGGATGCCGACGACCCCGGCTACCGGACGATCCACGTGGCGCCGCGGCCGGCTGAGCAGTTGACCCACGCTTCGGCGTCGATCAGCAGTCGACTGGGGGTTCTGTCCATCGACTGGCGCCTTACCAGCGACCGTTTCGAGGCCACGCTGGAGGTGCCCTTCGGGGCGCGGGCGCTGCTCGATCTGCCGGTAACCCCCGATTCCGAGGTCACGGTGGACGGTTTCGCGGCCCCGTCCGTACTTGGACACGGCCGGCACCACCTGGTGGTGACCCGCCCGGCGGTGGCCGGCTAGCTCCCCAACCTGCTCGCTGGTGGGCGCCTCGACTTCGTTGAGTTGCCGAGAGCCTCTGCTCCGGGCCGAGAGCCTCCCGTTCGGTCGAGGGCCCGTGCGTGCGTGCGGGCCGATCACCGAAACAATGGCTCTCGATGGGCGGGGGCGCCCAGCGGCGGATACAGTCTCGAACGGGACACGGCCGTCGTTGGGCAGGCCGTTCCGAAGAGAACCAAGGAGGTCGGCACGATGGGCAGTGAGTCGGCGGAACCCATCGGATCGCGTTCCGAAATGAGCCCGCAAGCCGACCTCACGCCGACCGCAATCGTGCGCGAGGCCGTCCGCAGCTATGCCCGGCTGCAGCCGCAGGTGGCTGAGCTGTCGCGGCGCCTCGCGTCCTGGCTGCAGTCGGTGCTGGACGACGCGGGCATCGACTACCTGAACATTGCCTCGCGCGGCAAGAGCGTCGCGTCCTTCGCGGCGAAGACCAATCGGACGGCGGCCGGCCGTCCGCGCTACCCGGACCCGATGCACGACATCACCGACCAGGTCGGCGCACGCATCGTCACCTACGTGACCAGCGACGTGGCGGCGGTCGCCGGGCTGATCCGCGACCAGCTGGAAGTGGTCGACGACAAGGACCTCGGCCAGGAGACCGCCAGCAAGGGTCGCTTCGGCTACGTCAGCCGGCACCTGCAGGTCGCGCTCGACCCGACCTGGGTCGGCGACCTCTCTCTGGAGGGCCTCCAAGTGCCCAGTGCGCAGGTGCAGCTGCGGACGGTGCTGCAGCACGCCTGGGCCGAGTTCGAGCACGACGTCCGCTACAAGGGGACGATTCCGGAGGCGCTGGCCCCTGACCTGGATCGCCGATTCACCCTGGCTGCAGGCCTGCTCGAACTCGCCGACAAGGAGTTCGAGGTCATCCGCTTCCGCCTGCGCGCTGAGCTCGCAGAGGAAACACCGGAGGCGGACGCGTCCGACCCCCGCATCGCCGACCAGGAACTGGCCGGCTTCCTCGCGGGCCATTTCCCCGAGGCAGGCTGGTCGCGAACCGACCACTACACCTGGATGGCCGGGCTCCTGCTCGAACTGGGCATCACGTCACTGCGCGAACTTGAAGGCCTTCTGCCTGCGGTCGACTCCGCCGCGATCACCGAACGGATGGGCTACAAGTACCCGCCCGGCGCGGTTCGCCGGCTCGATGACGCCCTGCTGGCCATCTTCGGCGAGCGTTATCTGGAGCTGCACGGCAATGCGCATCGTGCGGAACTGCTCGGCGTCCGCCTTGAGAAGCTGCACGGCCCGGACGTGACCGCGTCTGTCGAAGCGGGCTGAGGCTCCCACCCCTGTCATTGCGGAGGATTGTCCACCGACTACGGTGCAGAATCCTCCGCGTTGATCTGAGCTGGGTCGCAAACCCTCGTCCAAGCCCGGCCCCGAAGAATAGATTGTCGCGGTGAGCATCGACACCGAACTGCCCGAGACGTCCGAAGAGGACCAGCTGCCCGAGATCAGCTACGACCAGCAGCGCTATGCCGCCCGTCCGGAGCGACTGCGGCCGAAGGCGCACCGGCGCGGCGAAGCGCTCCCGGTGGCACCGCCGCCCTTCGAGCCGGACGGGCGCAACCCGGCTTATGTCGCCTGGCTCGAGCAGCAGTCGATGCTGCACGACGCGACCGTCATGGGACGCCAACTGGCGGGTCGCGCTGAGATGTGGGCCAGCCCGTACGCTCACCCCGACCCGCGGGCGGCCGTCCAGCAGGCTTCGGTCTGGCTCACCGCGTACCCGCTGTCGCAGATCACCGCGCCGGGCCAGTCCTTCCTCGGCGCGCTCGGCGCCCAGGAGCTGTGGGCGGCCCTGGCCGAGATCGGCGTCGAAGCGATCCACACCGGCCCGCTGAAGCTGGCCGGCGGCATCTCCGGCTGGCTGCCCACGCCCAGCGTGGACGGTCACTTCGACCGCATCAGCATGCAGATCGACCCGGTCTTCGGCACCGAGGACGAGTTCCGCGAAATGTGCGCGAACGCCGCCCGGCGCCACGGAACGATCATCGACGACATCGTGCCCGGCCACACCGGTAAGGGCGCCGATTTCCGGCTGGCCGAGCTGAACTACCTCGACTACCCCGGCATCTACCACATGATCAACATCCCCGAGGAGGCCTGGGGCCTGCTGCCCGACGTCCCCGAAGGCCAGGACTCGGTGAACCTCAACCGCGACGCCGAGCACGCCCTCGCCGAGGCCGGCTACATCATCGGCGAACTCCAGCGGGTGATCTTCTACGAGCCGGGTGTGAAGGAGACCAACTGGTCGGTCACGCCGCCGATCTATGACTACAAAGGCGTGCTGCGGCGCTGGGTGTACCTGCACTACTTCAAGGAGGGGCAGCCGTCCATCAACTGGCTCGACCCGACCTTCGCGGGAATGCGCCTGGTGATGGGCGACGCACTGCACTCCCTGCTCGACCTCGGCTCGGGTGGCCTGCGGCTGGACGCGAACGGCTTCCTCGGCGTCGAGAAGTCGCTCGACCAGGCGCCCGGCTGGTCTGAGGGGCACCCGCTGTCGCAAGCCGCCAACCAGCTGATCGGCTCGATGGTGCGCAAGGTGGGCGGGTTCACCTTCCAGGAGCTCAACCTGGCGATGGACGACATCCTGCACACCAGCGCCGTGGGGCCTGACCTCTCCTACGATTTCATCACCCGCCCGGCGTACCAGTTCGCGCTGTGCACGGCTGACACCGAGTTCCTGAGGCTGACCCTGCGGGAGGCGCTGAACCTCGGTATCGACCAGGCGTCCCTGGTGCACGCCATGCAGAACCACGACGAACTCACCTACGAACTGGTCCACTTCGCCGCCCGCCATCGGGACGACCACTACACCCTTGGCGGCGTCGACTACACCGGCGGTGAGTTGGCCGAGCACGTGCGCGAAGTGATGCGCCAGAAGCTCACCGGCGACGCCGCGCCGTACAACTCGACCTTCGTGCAGAACGGCATCGCGTGCACCACTGCGTCGGTGATCGCAGCGTCGCTCGGCATCACCGACCTCGCCGAGATCACGGACGCGGACGCGCGTCGCATCGCGAACGCCCACCTGCTGCTGTGCATGTACAACGCGTGGCAGCCCGGCGTGTTCGCCCTGTCCGGGTGGGACCTCGTCGGCGCGCTGCCGCTCGACCGCAGCAAGGTGCGCAGCCTGATCAGCGGCGGCGACACCCGTTGGATCGAGCGTGGAGCCTACGACCTGCTCGGCAGCCAGCCGGACGCGAAACGCTCGGCGTCCGGCATGCCGACGGCCACCGCTCTCTACGGACCGCTGCCGGATCAACTCGCCAGCCAGACCTCGTTCGCTTCGCGATTGGCCGGAATCCTGAAGATCCGCAAGCGCCACGGCATCGCCACCGGCACCCTGCTCGACGTGCCAGAGGTCGCGGTGAAGAGCATGTTGGTGCTTGTGAACCGGCTCGAGTCCGGCGTAGTCCAGATCACCGCGCTGAACTTCAGCGCAGAGAAGGTCACCGGACGGGTGCAGTCCGAGCACATCCCGGCTGGGCGAGTGATCGATCTCACCACCCGCCGCAAGGTCGATTCCGTGGACGACCTCGGCGGCTTCAGCGTCGAGCTGCCCGCCTTCGGCGGCCTCGCGATGGTGGTCAAGGAACCGGCCCCGGAGAGCTGACGCCTTCGGTGGGCCCAGCCTGATCCGATTCGGTCGGCGGCGAACTGGGATCAGCCGACAAGCTCGATCGCGACGCGGCCCTTCGTGACGCGATGTTCGTTCCTCACATCGCTCCTCAGGGATCGGTACTGAGCTCGGGCGTACACCGCTAGCATCGCCGGATGCAGCCATCGGCACTGTCGGGCATGTTCGACCGCGGGGCGTCCCGCTATGACCTGCTGGTGGGGCTGAACCCGGGTTATCACGCAGAGTTGCGGCGTGCGGCCGAGGCGCTGGCTGAGCGGGTAGGTCGTCCGGACGTCAAGGCCATCGATCTGGCGTGCGGCTCGGGTGCGTCCACTCGTGCACTGGTGGACGCGCTCCCCGACGAAGCCACCGTGCTGGGACTGGACGCCTCGCCGGGCATGCTCGCGCAGGCCGAGGCCAAGTCCTGGCCGGCCGGGGTCAGCTTCGCCACCGCAGTCGCCGGCGACCTCGACACCGAAGCCCTCGGACGCGAGACCTGGGACGGGATCCTGTCCGCCTACCTCTTCCGCAACATTCCCGAACCCGACCGGGACGCGGCGGTGGCCGAGGTGTTCGATCTGCTCGCTCCCGGCGGCTGGATCGTCGTCCAGGAGTACTCGGTGGCCGGACGCCGCCGCGCCACCTGCCTGTGGCACCTGGTCTGCTGGTCGATCATCATCCCGCTCGGCGTGGTCGTGGATCGCAACCTTGGCCTGTACCGCTACCTCTGGCGCAGCGTCCTCGAGTTCGACGACCTGCAGCGGTTCGGCGACCGGCTCTGTGCGGCCGGCTTCACCGACGTCGCGCACCGGGACGCGGTCGGCTGGCAGCGCGGCATCCTGCACACATTCGCGGCCCGAAAGCCCGGCCAGCCATTGTGTGCTCGGGCAGGTTCGGGGGTAGGAATGAGGTGACAACTTGAAGGAGCTCCATGAAGACGTTCGCCCTTGGCAGTACCCAGCTCGAGGTCCCCGCGGTGGTCGCCGGGGTGATGCGCATCCAGGAAAAGTCGGACGCTGAAGTACGCGGGTGGTACGAAGCCGCGCTCGCGTCCGGGATCAACTTCTTCGACCACGCCGACATCTACGGTGATGGCGACGCGCACGGTTGCGAGGCTCGCTTCGCCGAGGCCCTGCAACTGAGTGCGAGCGAGCGTGAACAGATCGTCCTGCAGTCGAAGGCGGGCATCGTGAAGGCCGGACCGTACTTCGACTTCTCCTTCGCTCACATCATCGAGGCCGTCGAGGGCTCGCTGGCCGCGCTGCGCACCGAGTATCTGGACGTCCTCCTGCTACACCGTCCCGACGCGCTGGTCGAGCCCGAAGAGGTCGCCCGCGCGTTCGACGAACTGGCGGACGCGGGGAAGGTGCGGCACTTCGGGGTCTCGAACCACACCCCCGGCCAGATCGAACTGCTGCGCCGCTACGTGCGGCAGCCGTTGGTGGCCAACCAACTGCAGCTGTCGATCACCCACGCGCCGATCGTGGCGCAGGGTGTGGCCATGAACATGGCCGCGCTCGAACAGTCGATCAGCCGCGATCTCGGCATCCTCGACTACTGCCGGCTGCACGACATCACGGTGCAGGCCTGGTCGCCGTTCCAGGCGGGGTTCTTCAGCGGGGTGTTCCTTGGCAATCCCGACTATCCGGACCTCAACGCGGTGATCGACCGGCTGGCCGCCAAGTACGAGGTGCCCACCGAGGCGATCGCCACGGCCTGGATCACTAGGCATCCGGCCCGAATGCAGGTGGTGCTCGGAACCACCACGCCGGCGCGAGTGGCTGCGGCCGCTCTCGGCGCCGACGTGGAGCTGACCCGTCCGGAGTGGTACGAGCTGTACCGAGCGGCCGGCTACCTGGTGCCCTGAACCTGAGCTCGGCGGACGCACAAGGTGGCGTCCCTCTCCCCGAGCCGTGATTCACCGATCGGCTGGTCGAGCTTGTCGAGACCAAGCTCCGGCGGAGGTCAGGAGGGTTGGGGAGGGCGTCTACTCCACGGTGATGCCGAGCCGGTCGGCGAGCACCGGCGCCAGGGCGACCAACTGGTCGGGGGAGATGATCGTGCCTCGCAGGCCCTCCAGGCCGCTCAGATCGGTGAGTAACGCCCCGCGTAGGTCGACTTCGCTGAGCCGGGCACCGGTGGTCTCCAAGCGTCCGACGCGGCAGCCGGCCAGCGCCACGCGGGCGGCCTGGGTGCGCATCAGGTCGAGGTCGTCGATCACGCAATCGGTGAATGCCAGGTCGGTCACGGCGGCGTCCCGCAGATTGAGGTAGCCGATTCGGCAGCCCACGAAGTGCACCGAACGCAGGGTGGCGTCGTGCAGTTCGGCTGAGCCGAGCCTGCTCTCGCGGATCTCGACCTGACGCCAACCGGAACCAGCCGCCGCGAACCTGAGGACGTCCAGCCCATGGAGCACGGACCCGGAGAACATCGCCCCGGGCGCCCGCCAGGACGCCGCGGTCAGGCCGGTGACGCTCGACGAACCCAGCCGCCGCCGTCCGCCCCAGGTCAGGTCTTCGTAACTCAGGCCGGTGAAACTGAGCCCGTCCAGGTCGGCATCGTCTTCGCCGAACTGCGCCGGTGAGCCGGCATCGAGTTCACCCAACCGGACGGGATCCACGCGCGGCGCGCGTCCCCCTGGAAGGCGCGGGTCCACTCTCGATCTGGCTGCCATGGGTGCACCCTATGCCCCGGCGACGACACCCCCAGAGCACCACAACGGCCCGCCGCCGGGGGGACGAGACGGGCCATCGGGTGGACATCTGAGTGCTCGTTGCGCTCCGACCACGGTCCTGGCGTGGCGGACTCCTCACCTAGCAAGACCGACCTCGCGAGCATCCGTGACGCCGGACTGGAAAAACCTTCGAATCCGTTCTCCAGCACCTGAATTTCACGAACCGCGTCATGATCGCACGGCTGACGGGTCTCTACAGGTGACGCCAATCGAGTCTTGGCGCAAGCGGGAAAGAGCCGTTGCCTGGGAGGGGACTTCGGCGAATTCCCGAAGAGGGACTGGCCTGGGTGCAGACCCGGTCGGTCCCTCTTTGGGTCGGCGGCGTCATCAGGGCTACGATCTGGAGTCTCTAGTAGTGATCAGCCGATTCCAACCGGGGGAAACGGCGGGATTCACGGTGGGGG
>DAORUI010000012.1:0-33380 GCA_035433085.1 Propionicimonas sp.
TTGAGGTGCTAGTGCCCTTTATCGGGCGTGGAGGTTCAAGTCCTCTCTCGGACACTCAGTGAATGTGGCTCTGGCTAGGTAAGACAGTCAGGGCCACTGTCGTTTCTGGATCCTTGCACAACATATGCACAACATCTCGCTGGGCCGAGGCCTTGGCCTGGATCGCAGCCAACGCGTGCCGATCGTCGGGGTCGGGCAGCTTCAGCCGGGCCATGCGTCGGTCCACCGGGCTCGGACGAGTCCGGCCATGGCAACCCGGATCAGAACGTCGCGGAGCGTGTTCGGGTAGAGGACGTTCGCGTCGTACAGGGCGACGACCCCCATCAGGCGAAGCCCAGTTCCTTGGTCATCCTCGACAACTCGTCGGCCGCGGAGCGGCGCTCGGCCTCGTCCTGACTGAGGTAGCGCAGCAGCGAGGCCGTCTTCACGCGCCGGTGAGTACCAACGAGGCGGAAGTCGATCCTGCCCTCCTCCAGCAGCCGGATCAGGAACGGCCGCGACACGTTCAGCATGTCCGCAGCCTTCTGCGTGCTGAGCTCGCGATCCACAGGGATCACCGCGACACCCTCGCCGTTCGCGAGGTTCGCCAAGATGCGACTCAGGAGCCCCACGACCGTCTTGGGCACAACGACGTTCTCCGCTGCCCCAGCAACGGTAAGGGTGACCGGGCCGTCCGTTGTGTTCTCGGTCAGCGCCTCGTCAACCAGACGCAATGCGTCGCGGGCAAGCTCGACGTCGCCGGCCCCCGGGACCACCGAGATGGGTACGGCACTCATCGCGACCCCCAAACGCAACAAACGCATTATTCGAATCAACTGAGTCATAGTGCCGATTCGTCCACCACCCAAGCCTGTGCGCCTTCGGGTCCTTCCTCCCGAGCAACTCATCACTCGCGAAGTCGCCGCGCCATCACCTCGAGCAGGTGATTGATGGCCGGCACCAGGGCGTCTAGGTCGCGTTTGTGGATGCATCCCTGGGCGAGTCTGGCGGTGAGCTGTTCGATGAGTTCGGCCCAGCCGCCCACGTCGCGCGGGACGGACGCACCGGTATCTCGACACGCTGCTGGACGACCCGACCGAGCCGGCCACCATGCTCGCGGTAGGCCTGCCAGGCGCCGGGATGATCGCCATCAGCACTGCGGCGGCCACCGCGCTCATGCGACTGCCCCGCGCATCTTGCAGCCACCGACAAGAGTAATCCATTTTGGTATACTTTTGACATGCGAGAGGTTCTGACCTATCTGGAGCGACTCCGCGAGATCGCTCTGGATCAGCACGGCTTCGTGACCACAGCACAGGCCGTCGCCAACGGCATTCCGAAAACCGAGTTGCCCAAGCTCGCCGGCCGCGGCCGCATTGAGCGTGTCGCGCACGGGGTCTACCGGATTTCGCAGGTTCCGGCGACGCCGTACGACAACTGGGCGTTGGCCGTGCTGTGGACCGGCGCAGAAGAGGCGTGCCTTTCGCACGAGACAGCTCTGGCCGCATGGGACGTCAGCGACGTGAACCCCGACCGCGTCCACCTCACAGTCGGCAGGCAGAGACGGCTGCGCCGGGCCGGCGGAGAGCGGTATGTCATTCATCGCCGTGACCTCGACCCTGGGCAGCGGACCTGGTGGGAGGCGATTCCCATCACCGACCTGCCCACGACCATCGCAGACTGCATTGAGACAGGCACCCCGACCTACCTCATCCGGCAATCAATCGAGCGAGGCGGGCGCACGAGGCTGCTGCCAGCGTCCGACCTTGACCGGCTGAGCGGACTCCTGGAGGATCGCGACGGACCAGAACCCGACCCGCAGCCTCTCACGACGCCCTCGCTGCCCGACGCCGGTCGATCACCAAGCCAGCTGCCACCGTGGAACAATGACCGCATGGGTACGCCGCTGGTCCTTGACCTTGAGGCGATCAGGCGCGCCTGCAAGAAGCACCGGGTGACGCGCCTGCGCATCTTCGGCTCGGCAATCACTGATCAGTTTGATCCCCAGACCAGCGACGTCGACTTCCTGGTCGACTTCGCACCCGACAACCTGAACCTCTTCCATGACTACTTCGATCTGAAGGCCGAGCTGGAGGAGATCCTTGGCCGCCCTGTCGACCTGGTCGATGCCGGCGCGGTACCGAACCCCTACTTCAAGGCCGCCGCCTTCTCGAGCGCCCAGGATCTGTATGCGGCCTGAGTCCAGCGTCGCCGCCCACCTCGGGATGCCCTGGACTTCGCCAGGAACGTCCGTCCTGTGTCGGTGGTGGATGAACTCACCTCTGCGCGCACGTGGCCCGGCGCCGACCCTGCAGCGACAGTGGATTCCCGCGAACCGCGTCCGAGCGTCAGCTGAGGCTACTAAGGTCCGAATTGCCGACCGAACGGCCGACCACGAGTGGCGGAAAAGTGGGGGTGACCAGCATGAGTCAGGCCAGTACGGACGAACTGCGGGCGCGGATCGCAGTCTTGATGCCCGAGATCATCGAAGAACTGAAGGAGATGGTCGCCATCCCCTCGGTCTCCTTCCCCGGGTTCCCGAAGGATCCGGTGCTGCAGATGGCCCAGCGGTGCGTGGACGCGTTCGCCCGCTACGGCGTCCAAGCCTCGCTGGTGGAGATCCCGGACGGCTACCCGGCGGTGTGGGCGGAGATCCCCGGTCCGGCGGGCGCGCCAACCGTGCTCATGTACGGCCACTACGACGTCCAGCCGGCGCCTATGGAGCAGGGATGGGACGCCGATCCGTTCGTGCCGGTTGAGGCAGATGGCCGGATCTTCGGTCGCGGTGCCGCCGATGACAAGAGCGGGATCGCGATGCACCTGGCCACCCTGGCTGCGTTCGACGGCCGTCCGCCGGTGAACGCGGTCATCTGCCTGGAGGGCGAGGAGGAGACGGTCAGCCACCTGGAGGCGTTCGTCGCCGCCCCATCCGGAGCGCTTCCAGGCCGACGCGATGCTGATCGGCGACATGGGCAACCTGGTGGTCGGCGAACCCGTCCTGTCCACCGGGCTAAGGGGCCACGTCAAGGCGATCATCGAGGTGCGGACGCTGACCGACCCGGTCCACTCCGGCCTGTTCGGCGGCGCGGCCCCGGACGCGTTGATGACCCTGATCAAGGTCCTGGCGAGGCTCACCGACGACCAGGGCAGCTGTATCGTCCCGGGCATCGCCACTGGCGACTGGGAAGGCGCTGAGTTCAGTGAGGACATGCTGCGGGCCAACGCCGGCGTGGTGGCCGGGGCGGATCTGATCGGGACCGGCTCGATCTCGAGCCGGTTGTGGTCGAAGCCCTCGATCAGCGTGCTCGGCATTGACGCCCCGTCCGTCGCCGAGGGAGCGAACGTGCTGCAGCCGTCCGCCCGGGCGGTGGTCGCGATGCGCATCCCGCCCGGCCAGGACCCGGACGACGCGATGGCCAAGCTGATCGGCTTCCTGCGAGCGCAGGTGCCAGGCAACGCGCAGGTGACGATCACGCCGAACAAGAAGTCTCCGCCGTTCGCGCAGGGCACGGACGGTCCCGCGGTCACCCGGATGCGGACGGCCCTGGAAGCCGCCTACGGCACCGAGGTGAAGACCATCGGCTCGGGCGGCTCGATCCCGCTGCTGGACGAACTCCGCAAGGCCTGCCCCAGCGCCGACTTCGTCCTGATCGGAGCAGAGGACATGGAGAAGGCCCGCATCCACGGCCCCAACGAGAGCGTCGATCCGACCGAGATCGCGAACATGGCGCTGGCCCAAGCGCTGCTGTTGCAGATGCTGGCCGCCGGGAACGAGTGACGCCATGAACACCGTGATCATGATCCTGGAGGCGCTGGTCGTCGTCGGCGGCATCTACATGGGTGTCCGCACCGGCGGGGTCGGCCTTGGCCTGTGGGGCGCGGTCGGCGTCCTGGTGCTGGTGTTCGTGTTCCGGGTGCAGCCCGGCTCCATCCCCTCCGACGCCATCCTGGTGATCCTGGCCGTGATCACCGCCGCGTCCGCGATGCAGGCGGCCGGCGGCATCGACTACCTGGTGATGGTCGCGGAGAAGGTGATCCGCGCCCGTCCGGCGGCGGTCAACTTCCTCGCGCCCCTGGTCACCTTGCTTTTCTGCGTCGGCGCCGGCACCGGCAACATCGCCTTCCCCCTGCTGCCGGTGATCTACGAGGTCGCCTACGGTCGGGGCATCCGGCCCGAGCGGGCGCTGTCCACCTCAGTGGCGGCGTCCGGCATCGCGCTGGCGGCCAGCCCGGTGTCGGCGGCGATGGCGGCCTTCATCGGACTCACCGCCAGCGCCGAGAATCCGCTCTCGCTGGGTCAGATCATCATGATCACGCTGCCGTCCAGCATCATCGGCGTCATCGTGGCCGCCGCCGTGATGAGCCGCTGGGGCAAGGAATTGGCCGATGACCCGGTCTACCAGGACCGGCTGGCGAAGGGTCTGGTCAAACCGCCGCACGAACTGAACGCCACGACGGCCAAGGACCTGCCGAAGCAGTCCAGGACGGCCGCCCTGGTGTTCATCGGCGGCGTCGTGCTGGTGGTGGTGCTGGGGATGTTCAAGAGTCTGCTCCCGTCCTGGGAGGTGGACGGCAAGACGACGTCCCTGTCGCTGACGACTCTGCTGATCATGGTGATGCTGGTGGTGGCACTGCTGGTGATGTACGTCGGGAAGATCAAGCCGGCCGACATCCTGGAGGCGCCGCTGACCAAGTCGGGCCTCACCGCGATCATCGCGCTGCTGGGCATAGCCTGGCTGGCCAACACGTTCATCGCGGCCAACTCCGACACCGTGATCGGGGCGCTGACAGATGTCGCCCAGCACTCGCCGTGGTTCCTCGCTGTGGGCATCTTCCTGGTCGCGGCCATGACCACCAGCCAGTCGGCTTCGGTGAACACCATGATCCCGTTGGGTCTGGGCCTGGCCGTAGGGGTGCCGCAGCTGGCGGCCTACCTGCCGGCGATGGGTGGCGTCTTCACGCTCCCCGCCAACGGCTCGCAGCTGGCCGCGGTGGAGATCGACGAGACCGGCTCGACGAAGATCGGCCAGTACGTGGTGAACCACTCGTTCCTGCTGCCGACGCTGATCATGGTCACGGTGGCGGTGGTGGTTGGTATCGGGATCGCCCAACTCGTCGCCTGAGCCGGGCAGTCGCCCGGGGAGAGCAACGGCCAGATTTGCCTGCGCCGTCAGTGGATCAGTGCCTTCAGGAGGATCAGCACCACTCCCAGGAGCGCGGTGGCCATTGCGCCCGCCAATCGTGCCCAGAGCCGTGGCGTCCAGGTGGCCACACCCAGATACCCAAGGACGGCGAGGATCGCCACGTCGACCCAGAGGGTCGTCCAGATTGCGTTCTCATGGGTGAGCAACCCGATCGCACCCAGGCTGAGGATCACCGCGGGCACCAAGGCGGCGCCCAACATTCCCCAGGAGTGGTCCAGCGAGTAGCGCACGGCTCGTCTCAGCCGCACACCGCTCGGGTAGTCCTCTTCGTGGTGATCGCCCAGGTGGGAGACCGCGCCCGCGTACACGTGGGCGAGCCAGAACACCACCGTGGTCGCCAAGACCTTCACCAGCGCGTCCTGCGACGCGGCGTCCGCCTGGTTGGCGACGATGACCAACAACCCCGAGATCAGCACGACCCCGTGCACCGCCGACTCGGACGCGAGGTCCCTGAGCGTCATCCGTGGCTGAGTCACCGCGCTGCCACCAGAGCCCGGACGCGACCCGTTCGGGTAGGGCAACAGCTGGCGCGCGCGAGGCAGGCTCGTCCCCCGAGATTGGACATGGCGCGATTCTGACACCTTTCGACAAGCGAGGCCGTGCGCCTCGCCCCTACGCGATGCGGCCCGAGCGGTCGTCACACCGATCCGCGAGCCGATCCTTCAGCGCTCGCCCCGCGCCGCGGTCATGAACCGGCGCTGATAGCTGACCACCTGGCTGGCGGACGCCCAGCGGGCAAGGTATCCGGGCTCGGCGGTGACGATCACCCGTCCGGTCATGTCGGCGAACTCCGGGTCGGTGAGCAGGCGGTCGATATCGGGGTACATCGCGTCGCCATCGAGCGAACAGACGATGAGCTTCGTGTCGGGCAGGTTGGCCTGCCGCAGCACCCGCAGGTTGTGCCGGACGCCGTCCAGCCCGTCCGCGCCCGCCGGCGAGTTGAGCTGGTGGTAGTCCACCAGCCGCCGGGCGATGCCCCGGGCCACTTCGGGCGAGGTCTGGGAATCGGTGCCCGCGAGCACATCGATCGAGACCAGGTAGTCGCGCAGTTCGACCAGCGCCGCCGCGTCCGCGTCCGCTTGGTTCAGCAGTGCGGCCATTCGCCTGGTCTGGGCGAACCGGTTTCGGATGAAGCTGTTGATGAACGCCGGCCGGGCCTGCAACGCCAACTGCGCCTGGTAGGGCTCGAACATCAGGGTGAAGTTCACCCGGAAGCCGTGCTCGTTGAGTTTGAGCGCCAACCGGTGCCCGGCGAAGGCCTCGTGCGGGGACGCCGTGTCCCAGCGCCGGTCAAGACGCAGGTCGCCGGTGAGCAACTGGTGGACATTGTCCGCGCTGACCGGGCCCGTGTGCGGCACCTTGATCACGGTGCGCCAAACGCCCAGAATCTCCCGCAGCTGATGGCACTCGTCCAGGATTTTGCCGAAGTCGGGTTCGAACGGGTTGTTCAACTCCACGGAGATGTCACAGCCCGAGCCGAGGATCCGGCCGATCTCGGTCATCACCTCTTCCCTGGTCGAGAACCGGTGGTCGACGTTCGCCTCGGCGTTGTTGATGAAGAGGTCGTAGATGATGCCCGGATTGCAGGTCAGGTTGGCCAGCAACGGAGCCACCGGCTCCAGTTCGTACGGGTTCGCGGTGTCGGCCGAGAACAACACCGGGGTCGGACGTGGTCGCCCGTCGGTGTCGACGTTGATATCGCGCACGAAGTCGGCAGAGAGCAGCCCGTCCGCGGCCAGCCGCCAGACCACGCGGAACCCGGCCGGCAGGTGCCCGTCCGGCACCTTGAAGTAGTCGATGACCCGGCTGAACTCGGCCGTGACACCAAGTTGGCGCCCGTACCGCAGCGCCTGGGCGAAGGTGGCCTCAGCGAGTTCGAGTCGGCTCAACCGGGCGACCTGGACCTCCTGACCGGGGACGGACGGCAGGCCGAGCGCATCGACGGTGAACTTGATTGCACAACCGAGAGTCATGGCGGATTCCGTCCGGCGAACGCACACGTCCCCTCTGCCTTGTCAGAGCCCAGGTCGCCGGAGCGACCCAGGCTCTGGCAAGTCGGCGGGGGCCGTGCAGGGGCTAGAAGATGCGATTCACGATGGACGCCGGGGCTTCGAGCAGAGCCTCGATCTCTTCGTCCAGCTTCACCAGGGTCAGCGATGCTCCGGCCATCTCCAGGCTGGTGCAGTACTCACCCACATAGCTGCGCCCGATGGTGATGCCCTGGTCGGCGAGCTTCTGCGCGGCGATGCCGTAGAGCAGGTACAACTCGCTGATCGGGGTGCCGCCCAGACCGTTGATCATCAGCGCCACCCGGTCGCCGGAGGTGAACGGAAGGTCGGAGACCACGGCATTGAGCAACTCATCGACGATCTCGTTGGCGCTGACCAGCTTGGCGCGACGCCGTCCGGGTTCGCCGTGGATGCCGACGCCCACCTCCATCTCGTCCTCGCCGAGTTCGAACAGCGGGCTGCCCTTGGCCGGCGGGGTGCACGCGGTGAGCGCGATGCCCATGGTGCGGGTGACCGAGTTCACCTTCTCGCCGATCGCCTTCACTTCCTCCAGGGACGCGCCCTGCTCGCTCTTGGCACCGACTGCCTTCATCACGAAGAAGTTGCCGGCCACGCCGCGACGACCGACGGTCCAGGTTGAGTCCTGTACGGCCACGTCGTCGTTGATGAACAGGGTGTCGACCTTGATCCCGTCCGCGTCCGCCAATTCCTGCGCCATCTCGAACGCCATCCGGTCGCCGGTGTAGTTGTTGACCAGCAGCAGGACGCCCTTGTCGGAGGCCACCAGCTTGGCGGTCTCGTAGACGTAGTCGGACGGGGGTGCGGCGAACACGTCACCGGGGCACGCCGCATCGAGCATGCCCGGTCCGACGACCATCACGTGGGCCGGCTCGTGGCCCGAACCCGAGCCCTGCACGATGCTCACCTTGTCGTTGTTCGGCGCGTCCGCCCGCATGATCAGGTTGTACTCGGGCACGTATGTGATGGTGTCCGGGTTGGCCAGCGCGATGCCCTTCAGCATTTCGGGCACGAACTGCTTGGGATCGTTCACGAACTTCTTCATGGCTTCCCTTCCTTGGGTTTGGCTTCGGAATCGATGGGTCGAACGTGCGTGGGGTATCAGGTCTTCGGCCAGGCGGCGGCCAGTGCCTCGGCCAGGACGGCGATCGCCATCGCGCCGGCGTCCACCGAGCCGATGCTGCGTTCCCCGGTGTACGCGGCCCGGCCGCGCATCGCCTGCATGGACTTGGTGGCCTCGGCGCTGTCCCGCGCCGTCCGTGCCATCGCGGCCACCGCGTCCGCGGGGCTGCTGCCGGCCGCGATCTCGGCTTCCAGAGTGTCGGTCGCAGGCACCAGCGCATCAAGCAGGGTCTTCTCACCCAATTCGGCTTGGCCGCGCGCCTTGATGCCGTCGATCGCCGCGCGCAGGCCGCGCACCACGTCTGTCCCCTCGACCTCCGGTTTACCCTTGAGTTGCACGCCGCAGCGAAGCAACGCGGTACCCCAGATCGGCCCGGACGTGCCTCCGATCCGGCCAGAGACCGTGGTGGCGATCTTGGTGAGGAACACCCCCGGGTCGCTGCGATCGAAGGTGTCCCACTGCTCCAGGACGATCTCGAAGCCGCGCGCCAGCGAATAGCCGAAGTCGCCGTCGCCGACCACCGCGTCCAGTTCGCCGAAGTACTTCTCGTTGGCGACGATGGTCTCGGCAAGCTGCCGGACGACGAACTCGACGTCGCTGATCGATCCGCTCATGCTGGTTCCTCCTGCGTCATGGCCAATAGGTCCTCGAGGTCGCTCACCGTCACCATGCCTTCCGGCCGGACGCCGGCCGGCGCGGCGATGACCGTGAGCGGGGTAGCCGGGTCACCGAGGTGGTCGAGTACCAGCGCCGCGCCGTCGAAGTCGTCCGCGGCGGTGAAGCTGCTGATGGTCACGATGGTGGTCAGCCCGGCGGTGCGGGCGGACGCGACGCCGATGCCCGAGTCCTCGACCACCAGGCACTGGGACGGCTCCAGCCCCAGATCGGCGAGGACCAACAGGTAGATGTCGGGAGCCGGCTTCTTCGCCGCCACGATGTCGCCGGCGAACACCGAACAGCGGCTCGCGAGGTCGTCGCCGACGGCGTGCGCCAGCACTGCGCGAACCGAGGCCTCCGCCGAGGTGGACGCCACGGCGACCGTCCAGCCGAGGGTGAGCACGGCTTCCACCAGTCGCCGCACACCGGGCCGCCCGGGCAGGAGACCCGCGTCGACACGCGCGGTGAACAGCTGGGTCTTCCGGGCGTGAAGCTGCCGAATCAGGTCGTCCTTGCCGGGCAGGTCCGAGGCGATCCGCTCCTTACCCCCGCCGATCTTCAACTTCTCGGCGTAGGTGGCCGAATCCCAGCGGATCGGCAGGCCGAATTCAGCGAAGGCGGCGTTGAAGGCCGGCAGATGGCCGTCCAGTTCGGTATCGGCCAGCACGCCGTCGCAGTCGAAGATCAACGCCGGCATGTCACGCCTTCCCAGCGCTGCCGAACAGCCCTGCGTAGTGGACGGTCATCTCGCGGACCGCCGCACCCACCGAGGTGAACAGCGACGGCGGATCCCACTTGGCCTTCTCCTCGGCCTCCCTGAGGAAGGCCAGGCTCGACTGCATGAACGTCTCCTTCAGCGCGGTCGAGATGTTGACCTTCGCGCAGCCACGGGAGATGCAGTCGCGGAACTGTTCGTCGCTCAGCCCGCTGCCACCGTGCAGGGCGATCGGGATCGGATGGGCTGCGACGATGTCAGAGACCCGCTGGAAGTCGAGCACCGGCGCCCGCTTGTAGATGCCGTGGGCGTTTCCGATCGCGGGCGCGAACACGTCCACCCCGGTCGTGTCGAGGTAGCGCAGGGTCACTTCGAGGGTCTGGCGTTTGGATTCCTCATCGGATCCGATGCCGTCCTCCTGGCCGGTGATCGACTCGATCTCACCCTCGACATCGGCGTCGTACCGCCGGGCCTCGGCGACGACTTCGACGGTCTGGCGCTGGTTCTCCTCAACCGGCAGCTGGGACGCGTCGAAGAGCACCGACTGCCAGCCTGCCCGGAGACATTCGGTGATCACTTCGCGATCGGGGCAGTGGTCAAGGTGCAGGGCGCAGGGCACTTCGATACCTGCGGTCATGGCGTGCCACATCGCATACAGCGTCTCGACGCCGATCGACCGGACGGTCTTGACCGACGTCTGCAGGATGATCGGTGATCGGGCCTCGACCGCCCCGGCGAGCACGTTCTCCATCGTCAGGTCGTTGACGATGTTGATCGCCGGCACTCCATAGCGCTGCGCGAACGCGGGCGCGAGGATCTCGGACAGGCGCTGGATCGGCACCGCTGCTCCTCTCGGACGGGATGCAACGACGGTAGGTCGCAACTCCTTCCGGGCGGTATGGGGTAATCCCCCCAGCCGGTGTGGGGGTCGCGTGGGTAGGGACGCGTCAGGCCCGGGCGAGCAACTCCGTGCGGGAGTGGACGCCTCCTTTGCGCAACACCGCACTCACGTGTTTCTCCACGGTCTTCACCGAGATCCCCAGCCGCGATGCGATCTGCTTGTCGGCGAGCCCTCGAACGAGCAGGCGGCGGACTTCCAGTTCCCGCCCGGTCAGACCGTCACCGTCCATCGCTGGCAACCCGCCCAACTGGGCGAGCACCTCGCCGAACACCAGCACGTCGCCTCGCGCCACGCCCAGCACCACGCGTCCGATGTGCGTGGCGTCCACGTCGGCGGGGACGAACCCGCGCACTCCTGCCGCCGCCCAGTCGCGAAGCTCCGCCTCGGGCACGGCCGGGTCGAGCACACCCACCACCCCGACCCCAGGATGGGCCTCCTGGAGTGCGGCCACCAGGTCTGATCCGGACACTCCTGGCAGGCCCGTCCCAGCGAGCACGACGTCGGGTCGGAGCAGGCGCACCGCCTCGACCGCCGGGGCTAGTTCGGCCACCTCCGCCACCACCTGGACGCCGGGCTCGCTCTGGTCGAGCAACCGAACCAGTCCGCCACGCATCGCCGGCAATTGGTGCAGCACGACCACCCGCAGGCGCGGGCTCTCGGTGTTGCCGGTCACCGGCGTGCGATAGGGCAGGTCCGCCCGCACCCGCGTGCCCCATCCAGGCGTCGAGTCGATCCGCACTCTGCCGCCCACCTGTGCGGCGCGCGCCACCAGGCCCGGCAGGCCCACGCCATGGCTCGCCGCCGACTCGGTGTCGAAGCCGCAGCCATCGTCCTCGACGATCACCGCGATCCCGTCCGAGCCGTAGACCAGGCCGAGCCGCACCATGGTGGCCCGGGCGTGCTGGACGACGTTCGCCAGCGACTCCTGGACTATCCGCAGCACCTGGGTCTCGACGTTGCGGGCCAGCGGTCTTGGGTCGCCGAACACGCGAAAGGTCGGGGCCAGATCGGACGTGGCGCGCACCCAGTCGAGTTCCAGCGCGACGCTCTGGTCAATCGGGCGGCCGGCCATGCCTGCGGGGCCAAGCCCCCAGATCGCGCGGTGACCCTCGTTCATCGTCTCCTGAGCGGCCTGTTGCGCCTGGGTCAGCGCAGGCAGGGGGTCCTCGCCGTGGCTGGCGGCCGCGTGTGCGTCGGCGATGCGCAGGGCGATGGTCGCCAGACCACGTCCGATGCTGTCGTGCACTTCGAGCATCGCCCGCTCGCGTTCGGCGGCTACCGCAGCGGCCTTGGCGCGCTCGGACGACTCGGCGTGCAACCGGGAATTCGCGATGGCGATCGCCGCGTGGGTGGCGAACCGCTGCAGCAGTTGGGCGTCGGCCAGGTCGAAGCGCTGGCTGTCTGTGGCGGCGAAGACGATGCATGCGCCGATGAGGTTGGTGCGCAGCAGGATGGGGACGCCGATCACGGCGCGGTGATAGCGGTCCTCGTCGGGACGGATATGTCCGGCGGCGACTTCGGAGTACTGCTCGAAGATCACCGGCTTGCCCGCCCGGGCGACCGCCCCGGTGCAACCCTCGTCGAGGGAGAACACCATGCCGGCCTGGCAGCCGGCGTCGAGGTCGATCTCCTTGCGGTAGGTGTGGCTCACCTGGTCGATCAGGCAGAGCGAGCCGCTGCGACAGCCCAGCAATTCCACCGCGCTGCGCAGGATGCGTTCCAGGAGGGGTTGCAGCCGGAACTCACCGGCAAGGTCGTTGGCCACCTCGGCCAGCACATCAACCGAGGCCCGTTCCCGAGCGTCCGCCTGCATCGTTGCCCCCCGCGTCCGATCCAGCCAGCTTAGGCGCTGGCGGACGCCGTGGTCAGGTAGGGGGCTGGGAGCAGAGGTCGGCCTGGGTACCGTCCCCAGCGAATCCGGGCGTGTAGGCGAAACCTCTCAGCACAACGTGCTGGGACGCGCCCGGCGCCCGGCCGCCGAACAGCCAGAGATTGATCCGCGGTGCCACTCCCCCGCCGGGCACTGGCACTCCCGGCCCCGCGTAGACCCAGCTCTCCACGCCGGCCGCACCGGCGCTGGCGAACCTCACCAGTCCGGGTGCCCACGCGAGGGTGTGGATGCTGGGCCAACGCCTGCCCGGCCGGAACCGGTGGGCATGGGGCGCAGTGCCGGCCTGGACGGTGAACAGCCCATTGTCGCGGCGGCCGGCGACACCCCAACTGGCGAACTCGATGTCGAGTTCGCGGTTGGCGTGCGCGGGATCGTCGGACCAGGTGAACATCCCCAGCACCGCGTTCTCGTCCAGGGCGGTCACGTCCGCGGCGACGGTCCAGGTGTAGGTGCCGTATCCGAAGCTGCCTTCGGCGACCAGTTCAGCGCAGGACCACCGTCCGGCGGATCGCTGAATGGATAACCGCACGCCGCCCGGCACCAGCGAGACGTTCCCGGCCGAGAAGTAGTTCGGGCCGGGGCCGATCTTCGCGGTGGACTGTTTCACCTGCCACGAGAAGCCTGAGAACTCGACCGTAGTCATCGACTCAGCTGGTCAGCCCGCATAGGCGACGGCGATCGCCGCACCGAGGCGGGCGTTGTTCTTCACCAGGGCGATGTTGGCGCGCAGCGAGTCGCCGTCCGACAGTTCGACGATTCGGCCCAGCAGGAAGGGTGTGATCGCGGCTCCGGTGACACCCTGCTGCTCGGCTTCGGCGACCGCCTTGGCGATCAGGACGCCGATCTCGGCCTCGGGCATCTCGTCCTCGACCGGGATCGGGTTGGCCACCACCACGCCGCCGGCCAACCCGAGCCGCCACTTGGCGTGCATCGTGGCCGCGATCTCCGCAGCGGTGTCCAGGCGCAGCGGCGAACGGAAGCCGCTGGAGCGCGAGTAGAAGGATGGGAAGTCGTCCGAGCCAACCGATACCACCGGCACACCTAGGGTCTCCAACACCTCCAGCGTTCGACCGATGTCCAGCAGCGACTTCACGCCTGCGCTGACCACCGCGACGTCGGTGAGGCTGAGCTCGGTGAGGTCCGCGGATACATCCATGCTGCTTTCCGCGCCCCTGTGCACACCGCCCAGCCCTCCGGTGACGAACACCTTGATGCCCGCCAGCGCAGCGAGGCGCATGGTCGAGGCCACGGTGGTCGCGCCGTGTTCGCCTTGGGCGACCACGTAGGGCAGGTCGCGGATGCTGACCTTGCGCACGTGCTCGTCCGAGCCCAGCAGGTCGAGTTCTGCGTCGGAGAGGCCGATCCGGGGCACGCCAGCCAGGATGGCGATGGTCGCGGGCACCGCGCCGCCGTCGCGGATGATCTGCTCGACCTCGCGCGCGGTCTGCACGTTCTTCGGGTATGGCATGCCGTGGCTGATGATGGTCGATTCGAGCGCCACCACCGGCCTTCCGGACGCGAGCGCTTCGCGCACCTCGTCGGTCAGCGCGAGCAGGTTGTTCATCGGACTCCTTGGTTGGTTCGGCGGAAGTCGGCGATCGCGACCCCCAGGTCTGGACGGACTGTGAAACCGCTCTCCACTGTGAGCGCTGCGGCGAATTGGCCGAGGCGGGCCGCGTCTACGGGCGTGGCGGCACGGAGCAGGCCGAAGACGAATCCGGCGGTCATCGCGTCGCCCGCGCCGGTGACATCGACCACTTCGCGGGCGTGCGCCACCAGGTGCACCGGCTCGGCGTCCCGGCTGACCAGCAGGCTGCCTGCAGCCCCCCTGGTGACCCAGACGTGATGGACGCCGCGCTCATGAAGCGTTGCCGCGGCTGCCGCGATCGCGTCCGTGGTGTCGGCGACCGGTTCGCCGACCAGCGCGCCGAGTTCGTCGACGTTCGGGGTCATGGCGAACACCGGACGCGCGGCGCCCAACAGCGGCGCGATGCGTCCGGCTTTGGTCACGCTCACCGGTTCGAGCACCACCCGTGCGCCGACGGACGCGGCCACGGCAAGCAGCCACTCCACCACGGGGGCGGGGATGTTCCCGTCGATCACGATTACCTCAGCGTTGGTGATCAGGTCCTGCGACCTGGTCAGCGCGGGCACCGTGAGCGCGTCGGTAGCCGCGAAATCGGAGAGGCCGATCACCAGTTCGCCATCGGCGTCCAGCGCGGCCAGGTAGCTGCCGGTCGGGTGGGGCGAGGTGATCACGCGGTCGACGTGCACGCCGGCTTCGCCGGTACGGGCCAGCAGGTCGCGTCCGGCGGTGTCCGCGCCAACGGCGGCAAGCAGGTGCACCTGGCCCCCCAGCCTGGCGATGCCCTCGGCGATGTTGCGACCGACCCCGCCGAGGGTCTGGCTCACGGTGCCGGGGTTGGACGTGCCCAGACGGACGGGAGCGCTGCTCCTGGCTTTGATATCCCAGGCCGCGCCGCCGACCACGACCGCCCAAGGATCGTCACGTAGGAGGTATCCCCGGCCGACGATCTCACCCTTCTGGGTCAATGACGACAGGGCCACCGCGATCGCGCCCTTGGTGGTGCCGAGCCGCTGGGCCAGGCCTGCGGCGTCCAGCAGCGGGTGGGCGCGCAACAGTGCGAGGATCTCCCGTTCGCGTGGACTCAACGCCATGCTTAGTATTATTAGCCCTACTTGACTTCATTAGCAAGTGCGCGACGCCGGTCGGCCCAGAGCCGGTGGCCTACTGCAGCCGCGGCCACGCCGAGCCCGGCCAGGGCTAGCCAGCCGGTGAGCACGAGCAGGACGCTGACGCAGACAAGGGAGAACGCCGCGACGGCCTTGGCGACCAGTCCTGGCAGCAGCCGAACCGCCGCTGCCGTGCCCGCCACATAGACCAGCGTCAGACCTCCGGTCACCAGCAGCATCAGGGTGTGCAGGCCCAGCGGGACGGCTTCCATCACCACCGCCGCGGCTCCCACGAACGCCAGCGACCGGCGGTCCGTGCCGAAGAGCCGATATGGCAGCGCGCCCTGACGCGCGAGTGCCGACCCCAGCTTGGTGGCACCGGCGACATAGGCGTTCACCGCCCCCAGGGTCATCAACACCGCTACCACCGCGATCACCGGACGTACCGGGCCGCCGACCCCGATCGCGAGCAGGTCGGCCAGTGGTGCCTCGCTGGTGGCCAGGCCCGGGCCGAGCACAAGGACACAAGCGACCGCAACCGACAGGTACAGCACTCCCACCACGACTACCGCCAGCATCGTGGCCCGCGGCACGTCGCGGCGCGGATCGGCGTATTCCGGCGATAGCGAGGAGACGGCCTCCCACCCGGCGAACGCCCAGACGAGCAGGGCCGCCGCAGACCCGATCCCAGCCCAACCTGCAGGCGCGAACGGAGTCAGATTGGCCGGGTCGGCGTGCGGCAGCGCGGCCAGCACAGTGATCAGGAGCAGCACGGCGAGGACACCGGCGAGCGCCAACTGCATCCGTCCGGACACGTGCAGGCCCAACCAGTTCATCGTGAACGCGACGCCGAGGATGCCAAGGAAGGTGCCGACCCGAGCGAACTGTGCGCCACCGAACACGTCCGCGACGTAGCCGGCCGCGAACGAGCAGGCCACCGGCGCGCCCAGTGGCACAGCGAAGTAGAAGATCCAGCCGATCGCGTCCGCCGCCCAGGTGCCGAAAGCCCGACGTACGTAGCTGGAGACGCCGCCGCCGTCAGGGAACCGGGCGCCCAGTTCCGCGAACGTCCACGCCAGCGGCGCGGACAGCAGCACCAGGGCGAGCCAGGCGACCAGGGAAGCCGGTCCGGCGATCGCCGCGGCAAGCGCCGGCATCGAGATGATGCCGGTGCCGAGCACCGCGCCGGCGCTCAGCGCGGTGCCTTGGGCGACGGTCAGCTTGTGCACCGGGCAACCATACGACCCGACGAGCACACCGTCCGCCGTGACGTCTTCGAAACGCGGCATGGTTGAGGGGTACCAGGCAGCGCCTCCCCCGCAGCTCTACTGCAGCGGAGGCTCGGTCGGGGGTTGCGAAGCGTCCGCGGTGGCCGCCGGCTTCGCCGCACGCGCTCGCCGCCGTCGCCGCCAGAGCACCAACGGCGCGCCGAGCAGGAGCAGGACTGCGGCGAAAGGAAGGATCGCGCCGAGCACAGTGAGGAGCGCTTGGCCCGTGGACACCAACGCGTGCCAGCCCGCGAGCAGGCCGCCCACGAACCCGGTGGTCTGCAACGGACCGGCCTGGTTCGGGGTGAGCAACTGGATGGACACCTGCGACTGTGCGACGCGTCCGGCCAACCACTTCTGCTGGGCGACCATGGAATCGCGCTCCGCGATCCGGGTCGACAGCTCGGTCTCCACCTCGACCAGATCGCTGACGCTACCTGCCTTCTTCGACAGCTCCTGCAGCCGCTGGATCGAAGCGTTCAGGGCGTCGACCCGGGCGTTCACGTCGGCCACCTGCGTGGTCACATCTTCCGAACTGATCACCCGGGTGACGATCGTGCCCACCTCGGCGAGAGCGTCCAGGGTGTTGTCAAGCTTGTCGGCGGGTACCGAGATCACCACGCTGGAATAGCTGTCGTTCTCTGCCTCGACGACCAGGTTCTCGCCGGTGACCTGCCCACCCGCCGCCGCTGCCAACTCACGCAGTCGTTTGGCCGCGCCGGTCACGTCCGTCACGCGCAGGGTAACCTCCGCTGACCGTGCGATCTGCGGGGTGAGCGTCCCCTCGGTACCTCCGGGCGCGCTCGGCGCGGCTTGGGGCCCATCTTCGCCACCCGAGTATTGGACACTGTCCGCTGGCGCCTCACCGGCGGCTGACTGCGCCGCCCCAGAACAGCCGACCAGTACCAGCGACGCCGCGAGTGCCGCGGCCACCAGGAGTTTCCTCATGCCCTGACCACGCTCGATCGGCGCCGGACGTTGCAGTGAATTCAACACTTACCCAGCCTTGCGCGAACGTGAGGGCAATTGCCACTCCCCGGTCAGATTCTGGGCGATGAATCCACGATCGGCGAGTTCCTCCAGGAGGGCAAGGCACCGCGGCAGGGTGAGCTCCGCGTGCAGCGCCAGCTCGGCAGCGGGCAGGCTTCCGCGCCCGGGCACACATTCGAACAATCGAAGCTCCTCGGCGGAGAGATCGTCGGTATCACGGTGGGCGCCCGGCACGCGCGGGTTGGCCCGGCCCAGCGGAGACACCAACTCGAGCACATCGGTCGCCCGGGTGACCAGCACGGCTTCGGCGTCGCGGATCAACCGATGCGGCGTGACCGAGGTGGCGCTCGTGACCGGCCCAGGCACCGCCATCACCAGCCGGCCGAGTTCGTTCGCCCAGGTGACCGTGTTGCGCGCCCCGGAGCGCGCCGCAGCCTCCACCATGACCGTGCCCGGAGTCATCGCGGCGATCAGCCGGTTCCTGGCGAGGAAGCGGACGCGGGTCGGGTGCTCCCCCGGTGCCAGTTCTGAGACCAGCACGCCCCGTTCGGCGATCCGGCCGAACAACTGCCTGTGGCCTGCCGGATAGGGCTGGTCGAGCCCGCCCGCAAGCACTGCCACGGTTGGGGTGCGGCCGGCCAGGCAACCACGGTGGGCGGACGCGTCCACGCCATAGGCTCCCCCGGACACGACCGCGCGTCCGGCCTCCGAGAGCTCTGCGGCCAAGTCGGCGGCCACGGTATCGCCGTAGGGTGTGGACGCTCGCGAGCCCACGACCGCCACGCTTGAAACCGCGAGTTCAGCGAGGTTGCCGGCACCCAGCAACCAGAGGCCCAACGGCTCCCCGGTGAGCTGGTTGACCGGTTCGCACGCCCTGAGATCGCCGACCCGGGCAGGCCACTCGGTATCCCCGGGCACCACGAACCGCAAGCCCGCCGCGCGAGCGGCCGCCACCACCTGGGCAAGATCCAGAGCCCGTGCCCGCCGGCTCAGGGGTAGCTCCGCCCCAGCACGGCTCACGCTGGCCCACACCGCCTCGGCGCCATAGGTGAGCACCGCCTCGGCGATGGCGGGGTGGCCCGGTTCGACCACGGCCGCCAGGCACATGCGCGCAGTTCGTTCATCCATCAGATCGCCTCCAGATCTTCGCCCCGCCGCATGGCCAGGGCAATGTGCAGGTGTTCGCGAGTGGGTCGGGCGGCCCCTTCCAGGTCGGCCACCGTCCACGCCAACCGCAGCACCTTGTCGACCCCACGGGCGGACAGCCGTCCCCTAGCGACGGCTGTGTCCAGGAGTTCCGCGCCCTCGGGCAGCGGCAGTCGCTTTCGCAGCACCGGGCCCGGCACCTCACCGTTGGTGCGCCAGCCGCTCACCTCCAGCCGGGAGGCCTGTCTGGCCCGGGCGCCCGCCACCCGTTCCGCAATGACCGCGCTGCTCTCACCCACCGCCTGGGCACCGAGGAACGACGCCCTGGTCGGACGCAACTGCTGGTGGATGTCGACCCGGTCGAGGATCGGCCCGGACACCCTCGCGGCGTAACGCCGCACCGCCATCGGCGCGCAACGGCAGTTGCCGTCCGGGGTACCCGCCATGCCGCAAGGACAGGGGTTGGCCGCCAGCACCAACTGGAAGCTGGCCGGGTAGGTCGCGGTGGCGAGCGCCCGGCCCAGCACGATGCGCCCGGACTCCAACGGGACGCGCAGGGCTTCCATGACCCGCGGCGAGAACTCCGGCGCCTCGTCGAGGAACAGGACGCCGCGGTGCGCCCGCGAGACCGCGCCAGGGGTCGCGATCCGCGCCCCGCCGCCGACCAGGCTCGCCATGGACGCCGAGTGGTGCGGATCGGCGTACGGCGGACGGCGCACCAGGCCCGCATCGAGGTTGATACCTGCCAGCGAATGCACCGCTGAGACCTCCAGCGCCTCCCAGGTCTCAAGGTCGGGCAGGATCGTCGGCAGTCGTTCCGCGAGCAGAGTCTTCCCCACCCCGGGCGGCCCGTGCAGGTACAGGTGGTGGCGGCCGGCAGCGGCCACTTCCAACGCCCATTTGCCTTCGGCCTGACCGGCCACATCCGCGAGGTCGTGCCGTCCCGCCTCGCACTCGAAGACCGGTTCACCCGGCGTTCCCAGCACGCCAGGGCCGCCGCGGAGAATGTCGAACAGATCGTCGAGGTTGTTCGCCCCCAGGGCGGTCAAACCGTCCACCAGCGACGCTTCGCGCAACTGACCGGCCGGCACGACCGCCCGCTCGAAGCCGTTGCTGAGCGCGGTGAGCAGCGCAGGCAACAGGCCGCGAACCCGCCGGACGCGCCCGTCCAGCCCCAGCTCACCGAACAGAGTCAGCCGATCCAGTGCGTTCGGGTCGAACTTCCGACCGGCGGCGGCCACCGCCGCGGCGATCGCGAGGTCGTAATGCGAGCCCGCTTTCGGCAGCGTCGCCGGGGAGAGATTGATGGTAACGGGGTCGGACGGCCAACCCGGTCCAGCGGCAGCCATAGCAGCGCGGCAACGATCCCTGGCCTCGTACAGCGCGGCGTCCGGCAGGCCGACCATGGTGGTGCGCGGCAGCCCGCTGCTGATCGCGGCCTCAACCTCGACCATCCTGCCCTCGATGCCCACCAGCGCCACCGACCACGCCCGGGCCTGTCTCATGAGCCGATCCCCCGGCAGTGGGTGATCACCGGGGCCGCGTCCCGCGCCAGCAGCACCCCGACCCCGTCGAACCGGATGTGCCGAGCCGGGGTCGGCTGCGCCTTCAGCCAATGCAGCGCCACTTCTCGCAGCTTCGCCACCTTGGCCGGCGTGATCGCCTCGAGCGGCGTGCCGAAACCGAGACCGCGGCGGGTCTTCACCTCGCAGAAGACCACCACCGGCTCGCTGCCCGGCTCGACCGCAACGATGTCGAGTTCGCCCACCGGGCACGTCCAGTTACGGTCGAGCAACTGCCAGCCCAGTCGTTCCAGGTGAGCAGCGGCAAGGTCCTCACCGGCATGCCATACCTCGGCTCGCCCCACGACAACCACCTCCGCCCATACCTTCGGCAGGAGGCCACAGATCGCGTCAGCGAGTTTGCGCCCTGTGGATAGGTGCGGTGGGCGGGTCAGCCGTCATCCACAGGTCAGAGGTTGTCGGGCACCTTCAGTTCACTGTGCGCGATCTCCTCGATCGACACGTCGCGGAAGGTGAGCACTTTGGCGCTCTTCACGAACCTGGCCGGGCGGTACATGTCCCAGACCCAGGCGTCGCCCATCGAAACCTCGTAGTAGACGTCACCGCCCTCGGTGCGCACCTTGAGGTCGACCGCGTTGCAGAGGTAGAAGCGACGCTCGGTCTCCACCGCGTAGGTGAAGATGCCGACAACGTCCTTGTACTCCTTGTACAGCTGCAGTTCGAGTTCAGATTCGTACTGCTCGAGGTCTTCGGTGCTCATTTCACGTTCAC
The DNA here is from genome assembly GCA_035433085.1 of Propionicimonas sp. Classification (GTDB taxonomy): domain Bacteria; phylum Actinomycetota; class Actinomycetes; order Propionibacteriales; family Propionibacteriaceae; genus Propionicimonas. The sequence continues at coordinate 20,890 of DAORUI010000012.1, forward strand.
TCTATCTCGACCAGCGCGTCCATCGGCGCAGGGCCTTCGGCCGGTCCACCGGTCGTGGCGGGGGCCGCTGCCCGTCGAACGTTATCGAAACACCAGCGGTGGATCGGGCTCGGGCCATGACGGTCGAGGCGCTCCTGGTGCAGGTCGGTGCAGTAGCCCTTGTGAACGTCGAACGCGTAGTCAGGCAGGGACGCATGCCAATCACCCATGATCCGATCCCGGGTCACCTTCGCCACCACAGAGGCTGCCGCGATGCACGCCGACACCCGGTCGCCCTTCCAGATGGCGAGCGTGGGCATGCCCAGCCCGTCCACCCCGAAGCCGTCGGTGAGCGCGAACGCGGGCACCGGGGACAGTCGCAAGAGTGCGCGCCGCAGCGCGGCCAGGTTCGCTTGGTGCATGCCCAGCGCATCACACTCCGCGGCCTCGACGCAGACCACCGACCAGGCCAGGGCGCGGCTGGTGATCTCCGCGTAGACCCGGTCGCGCTGTTTGGCAGTGAGTAGCTTCGAATCGGCCAGACCGGCGATCTCTCCCGCCGCGCCCGGGCGAAGGATGACCGCGCCAGCGACCAACGGGCCGGCGCAGGCTCCCCGGCCGGCTTCGTCCGCGCCCGCGATCAGCTCGAAGCCCGCTCGGGAAAGCGTGGCTTCATAGGCGTAGATGCCGGCGTCCCGGCGTACCACAACCGCCAAGACTCACCTCAACAGACGACTTCGGGCCCGCTGATCACCGGCTCAGTGGGCGGCGCCTCACCTGCGGGCAGGTTCTCGAAAGTCAGCGGACGCGTGATGGTGTGCATACGAGCGAACGGGTAGACCACCGCTACCGCGGTGCCGACGATGTTCTCGGTCGGAATGAAGGCAGCACTTCCGGCTGCACCTGAGTCGGTCTCGTCACTGAGATGACACCGCGAATCCTGCGAGTCGTTGCGATGGTCACCCATCACGAACACCCGCCCCGCCGGTACCACCACATCGAAGGCCACCGAGGACGGATCGACCTGTTTGCCCGTCGTCGGATCCGTGAACAGGTAGTCGGCCTCGTTCAGTGCCGAGCCGTTCACGGTGACCCGTCCGCGTGCGTCGCAGCAGGTCACGTGGTCACCGGCGACGCCGATCACTCGCTTGATCAGGTGCCCGGTGCTCTCGTCGGGGGCCAAACCGATGAAGATGAGCGCCTTCTGGAAGGGATCGTCCTTCGCCTTCACGGGAAGCAGCCAGTTCTGGGTGTCACGAAACACGACTATGTCGCCGCGTTGGAAGCCGACGATCTTCTGCACGGCCACGCGGTCGTGCACCAGCAGGGTGTTCTCCATCGACTGGGACGGGATCACGAACATCTGCACGACGAACAGCCGCAGCAGCGTGGACGCGATCAGCGCGCCGACCACGACGATCGCGATTTCGCGAAGCCAACTGCCGATCGCCGACCATGCCTTGCGGCCGTTGCCGGTGGCCGTTGGTGCGCTCATCACGGTCCCCTCTCAGACCCCAGTATCCCAGACACAGGTGACGCCGGAGTCCGGTGGCTCAGCGGTCGCGCTTCTCCTTGATCTTCGCAGCCTTGCCGCGAAGCCCGCGCAGGTAGTACAGCTTGGCGCGACGGACGTCACCGCGGCGCTCGACCTCGATCTTCTCGATGATCGGGCTGTGCAGCGGGAACGTACGCTCCACACCGGTGCCGAAGCTCACCTTGCGCACGGTGAAGGACTCACCGATGCCAGAACCGGTACGCGAGATCACCGCGCCGGCGAAAACCTGAATCCGGGAGCGGTTGCCCTCGATGACCCGCACGTGCACCTTGACTCCGTCGCCGGGACGGAAGTCCGGCATGTCGTCGCGCAGCGATGCCTTCGCGACCTGCTCAACCAACTGATTCATGTTTTCCTCGCCAGTGCCACAGGCCACTTCGTGTAGTAAGTCGGGATCGTCGTGGCCACCTTCCCCCTGTGGCAGGAGCGTCCACGGCACAACAGTCCTCAAGTCTGCCACAGCGGGCAGTCCGGCCGGAAATCGAGCCCCCCATGCCACCTCGGCTCCGGGGAACGCCGCAGCGGCGGCGCCACCGGTCGAGGTGACGCCGCCGCTGCGGTCGGTCCTACTTGCCGTCCTTCTTGAACAGCGAGGCGATCAGGTCTCGGTTGAGCTGGCTGATCGTGTCGAACGGGATCTGCTTGGGGCAGACCTCAGCGCACTCGCCGATGTTCGTGCACCCGCCGAAACCCTCGGCGTCGTGGGTACCGATCATCGACTTGATCCGGCTGTACCGCTCCGGCTGACCCTGCGGCAGCATGGCCAGATGGGTGATCTTCGCCGCGGTGAACAGCATCGCCGAGGAGTTCGGGCACGCCGCGACGCAAGCGCCGCAACCGATGCAGGTGGCCGCGTCGAAGGCCCGGTCGGCCTTCAGCTTGCCCACCGGCGCGGCATGCGCGTCCGGTGCGGCACCGGTGTTCGCCGAGATGAAGCCACCGGCCTGGATGATCCGGTCGAAGGCGGTCCGGTCGACAGCCAGGTCCTTGATCACCGGGAAGGGTCCGGCCCGCCACGGCTCGACGTCGATGGTCGCGCCATCTTCGAAGGACCGCATGTGCAACTGGCAGGTCGTGGTCGGCACCGGCGAGTCGCCACGGCCGTGCGCGGTGCCGTTGATCACGACGCCGCACATGCCACAGATACCCTCGCGGCAGTCGTGGTCGAAGGCCACCGGCTCCTCGCCCTTGAGCGTGAGGTCCTCGTTGAGGAGGTCGAGCATCTCCAGGAAGGACATGTCCGAGGAGACGTCCTGCACCTGATAGGTGACCATGCGCCCCTCGGCCTGGGCGTTAGCTTGGCGCCATACGCGCAAGGTGATGTTCACTTGTAACTCCGTTGCTTCAACTCGATGGCCTCATAAACCAGTGGTTCCTTGTGCAGGACCGGTTTCTCGCCGGTCCCGGTGAACTCCCACGCCGCGACGTAGAGGAAGTCCTCGTCGTGGCGCAGTGCCTCGCCGTCCTCGGTCTGGCTCTCGGCCCGGAAGTGACCGCCGCAGGACTCGCGCCGGTGCAGTGCGTCCACGCACATCAGCCGGCCCAGCTCGAAGAAGTCGGCCACGCGGCCGGCCCGCTCGAGAGTCTGGTTGAAGTCCTCGTTCACGCCGGTCACCTTGACGTCGCGCCAGAACTCGGCCTGCAGGTCGTCGATCTTCGCGATCGCGGTCTTCAGGCCCTCCTCGGTGCGCTCCATACCGCAGTACTCCCACATGATGTGGCCGAGTTCCTTGTGGAAGGAGTCCACCGTGCGAGTGCCGTCGACGGCGAGCAGCTTGTTGATCCGCTCGTTCACATCGGCCAGCGCGGACTGCACGGCCGGATGCTGGTCGTCCACCTTCTCGAAGGATGCCGCACCGGCCAGGTAGTCGTTGATGGTGTTGGGCAGTACGAAGTAGCCGTCGGCCAGGCCCTGCATCAACGCGGACGCGCCCAGGCGGTTCGCGCCATGGTCGGAGAAGTTGGCCTCACCGGTCACGTACATGCCCGGGATCGACGACATCAGGTCGTAGTCGACCCACAGGCCACCCATCGTGTAGTGCACGGCCGGGTAGATCCGCATCGGGGTCTCGTACGGGTTCTCGCCGGTGATCTGGGCGTACATGTCGAACAGGTTGCCGTAGCGCGCGGCCACGCCTTCCTGGCCGAGCCGGCCGATCGCGTCCGCGAAGTCGAGGTAGACCCCGCGTCGGACGAACCGCTCGTTGCCGTCGTGGTCGAACTCCTTGACCGCCGGACCGACACCGCGTCCGTCGTCGCACATGTTCTTGGCCTGCCGGGACGCGATGTCGCGCGGCACCAGGTTGCCGAACGCCGGGTAGATCCGCTCCAGGTAGTAGTCGCGATCCTCCTCGGCGATCTGGCGGGGATCCTTCTCGCAGTCCTCGGCCCGCTTCGGCACCCAGATCCGGCCGTCGTTACGCAGCGACTCCGACATCAGGGTCAACTTCGACTGGGTCTCGCCGTGCACCGGGATGCAGGTCGGGTGGATCTGCGTGTAGCAGGGGTTGCCGAAGTAGGCGCCCTTGCGATGCGCCCGCCAGTCGGCGGTCACATTGCAGCCCATGGCGTTGGTGGAGAGGAAGAACACGTTGCCGTAGCCGCCGGTGGCAAGGACGACCGCGTCGGCCGTCCAGCTCTCGATCGCACCGGTCACCATGTCGCGGGTGACGATGCCACGGGCCCGACCGTCCACGACGATCAGTTCGAGCATCTCGTGACGCGTGTGCATCTTCACCGTGCCGGCCGCGACCTGGCGCTCCAGCGCCTGGTAGGCGCCGATCAACAGCTGCTGGCCGGTCTGGCCCCGGGCGTAGAACGTGCGCTGCACCTGGACGCCGCCGAAGGAGCGGTTGTCGAGCAGGCCGCCGTACTCGCGCGCGAACGGGACGCCCTGAGCGACGCACTGGTCGATGATGTTCGCGCTGACTTCAGCGAGGCGGTACACGTTGGTCTCGCGGGCGCGGTAGTCGCCGCCCTTGACCGTGTCGTAGAAGAGCCGGAACGTCGAGTCATTGTCGTTGCGGTAGTTCTTGGCCGCGTTGATGCCGCCCTGGGCGGCGATCGAGTGGGCCCGGCGCGGGCTGTCCTGGTAACAGAAGTTCTCGACGTTGTAGCCGGCTTCGCCGAGCGAGGCGGCCGCCGCGCCACCGGCAAGACCGGTGCCGACGATGATCACCGTGAGCTTGCGCCGGTTGGACGGGTTGACCAGCTTCGCCTCGAACTTGCGCGTGGCCCACTTCTTCTCGATCGGACCGGCCGGCGCCTTGGCGTCTGCGATCTCGGCGCCGAGGGTGAAGTAATCGGCGCCCGGCAGTGCGGCCTTCGCCGCGGGGGCGGCGGGTGCTTTGGTCGTGGTCATCAGTTGATCCATCCGAAGAGAACGGCCACCGGCATGATCATGAAGCCGATGTAGAGGATGAGGGCTACGGCCCAGGCGCAGGCATTCAGCACCGAGCGGGCCTTGGCGCTGGTGTTGGCGCCCAGGGTCGCGAACGCGCTCCAGAACCCGTGCCGGATATGCATGCAGACGGCCACCATCCAGATCGCGTAGACGACCACCATCCACCAGTTGCTGAACTCACCGATCACCATCTTGTAGGGCGAGTTGGCGTAGTCCGTCCCGTAGTCCCCGCCGAGTAGCGCGGAGTGCACGGTGAACTGGAGCAGATGGAAGATCAGAAGGCCGGCCAGGATGATGCCGCCCCAGCGCATGGTGCGCGCCGAGTAGGTACGGGCCAGCGTTCGCTTCGCCTCGTAGGTGGACGGGTTCGCCGCCAGCGCCCGCTTCCACAGCGTCGCCGCCGAGTACATGTGCAGCACGACGGCCGCCAGCAGCACCGCCCGGAAGACCCAGATGAACCAACCGGCGGGCAGGAGCGGATAGAGGATGCCACCATCTTCGGTCTGCCCCTTCAGCCACTCTGCGTAGTGGTTGAAGGAATGCTCACCGAGGAACATCTTGGAGTTGCCGAACATGTGCATCAGCAGGAACGCGATCAGGAGCAGACCGGTCACAGCCATCATGACCTTCAGCGTGACCGTGGATCGCAGAGCCCTCTGATGAGGAGTAAGTGTTGTCGCCACGGGCCCACACTAACCAGAAAATGACTGCGTTTCGTGCTGTCAGCGCGTTTTGAGTGAAGCCGGTCTCAGGATTCGGACGCGTACTGGACGAGGCGTCCGAAAAGCGCTTTTAGGCAAAATCGGCGTTGCCTAATTCGACCCATCGAGGAGGTCCGGACGCCGTTCCGCGGTGCGTCGACGGGACTGCTCCAGACGCCAGGCGGCGACCTGCCCGTGGTGCCCGGAGAGCAGCACCGCGGGCACGTCCAGACCCCGCCAGGACGCCGGCTTGGTGTAGACCGGATACTCCAGTAGGCCGTCGAGATCGTCGCCGTGGGACTCCTCCACCAGGGACTCGGGGTTACCCAGAACTCCAGGCAGCAGGCGGACGACGGCCTCGATGATCGCAAGGGCGGCCACCTCGCCGCCGTTGAGCACGTAGTCGCCGAGGCTAACCTCGAGTACCTCCATCCTGGAGGCGGCGTGCTCCATGACGCGCGCGTCGATGCCCTCGTAGCGTCCACATGCGAACAGGAGCCACTCGCGGCCGGCCAACTCCTGGGCCAGCGCCTGGGTGAAGCGCTTCCCCGACGGGGTGGGCACGACCAGCAACGGCGTCGGCCCTCCCTGCGGCACGAGCTGGTCCAGTGCCTCGCCCCACGGCTCGGGCTTCATCACCATTCCCGCGCCGCCGCCGTACGGGGTGTCGTCAACGGTTCGGTGCCGGTCTTCGGTCCAGTCACGCAGATCGTGCACACCGATCTTCACGATCCCGGCATTGATCGCCTTGCCGACCAGCGAGAGCTGCAACGGCGCGAAATAGTCGCAGAAGATGCTGACCAGATCAATCCGCATCGCTGACCTCGCTGAGCAGTCCGGGGATTGGGTTGATCACGACGCGACCAGCGTCCGGGTCGACCTCAGGCACGAGTTCGGCGACGAACGGAACCAGGCGGTCACCGTCAGGCGTGCGGATCACCAGGAGGTCCTGGGCCGGGTTGTGCTCGACCGCCACGACTTCGCCGAGATCGTTGCCGGCGGGGTCGTGGGCGCGCAGCCCGATCAGTGCGCGGTCGTGGAACTCGTCCTCGGCGATCGCCACCCGCGCGCCCTCGACCCACAGATCCACTCCTCGAAGTGCCTCGGCCGCGCTGCGGTCGGCGACTTCATCGAAGCCGACCACGAGGCGTCCGCCCTGGAAGGTGTGCCCGTTGACCGTGAGCACGCGGTCGCCCGCGGCCACCTTCGTGCCCGGGGCGAACCGCTCGGCCACGCTGTCGGTGCGGGGGCGGACGGTGACCTGCCCACGCAGTCCGTGCGCCCGTCCGACGGTGCCCACGATCAACTGCTCGTTCACTTGCTCTCCGCTTCAGCTTGGATCCACCGCGTGCGCTCGTGGACCCCGGCCTGCGCCGGGATGACGGGTGGGTTGGGGTTCAGGGAAGGTAGCGCGAAAACGCGTTTCGCCCCACCACGAATGCGGTGGGGCGAAACGGTTGAGCTCGGCTCAGTTGCGACGGCGCGGACGGCGGTCGACATCGACGAAGTCGACCCGCACCTGCTCGCGTCCGGCCAATGCGGCGATCACCGTGCGCAGGGCACCAGCGGTGCGTCCCTGGCGACCGATGACCTTACCGATGTCCTCGGGATGGACGCGCACCTCAATGGTGCGAACGCGACCCCGATCCGACTCGCGCACCCGGACATCGTCAGGATTGGGGACGAGTCCCCGAACCAGGTGCTCGAGCGCTTCGGCCAACATGCTCAGGCCTCGACAGCCTCGACCGGAGCCTCGACCTCAGCTTCGGCGGGCTTCTTCTTGGACTTCGAGAACGCCGAAGTGGCGGGCTCGCTGTCGGCCTCGGCCAGAGCGGCGTTGAACAACGCCACCTTGTCCCGGGGCTCCGGCTGCGGGTCGACACCGGACGGCGAGGTGTCGCCGCTGAACTTCTGCCAGTCACCGGTGCGCTTGAGCAGCGCGACGACGGCCTCAGTGGGCTGGGCGCCGACGCCGAGCCAGTACTGCGCACGCTCGGAGTCGACCCGGATCACCGAGGGGTCGTTCTTCGGGTGGTAGAGGCCGATCTCCTCGATCGCCCGGCCGTCGCGCTTGGCGCGGGCGTCCATGACGACGATGCGGTAATGCGGGGAGCGGATCTTGCCGAGCCGCTTGAGTCGAATCTTGACAGCCACGAGTGTGGGTTCTCCTGTTTGGAACTTGGGACGGTGACGCCACCGGCCCGGGCGGGTGAACCTGGCTTCCGTGGTGGGGCCACGAACGCGTGAGTTCGGATGGATCCGGAACTGCCGGAGTTAGAGGGCGCCGACCGAGCCAGATGCGCCTACTAGTGTGCCAGAACGTGTCCACACCCGGCCAACCGGGATAGCCTGCGCGCATCATGTTCCGTCCCGACTCGGCAGGCCGGCCGCGCTGGAAGCTCCGGCTCGGCTCGCTGGCCATGCTCGGACCGGCCTTCGTGGCCAGCGTCGCCTACGTCGACCCGGGCAACGTCGCCGCGAACCTGAGCGCCGGGGCACGGTACGGATACGCCCTCGTCTGGGTGCTCGCGGTGGCATCGCTGATGGCGATGGTGATCCAGTACCAGTCGGCCAAACTCGGACTGGTGACCGGAATCACCCTGCCGCAGGCCATGGCCGACCGGTTCCAAGGCAACCGGTTCCAGCGTGGATTGACCGTCGGCTACGGCCTGCAGGCCTTCGTGATCGCGATCGCCACCGACCTCGCCGAGGTGGTGGGCGGTGCGCTCGGTCTCTACCTGCTGTTCGGGCTGCCGTTGTGGGCGGGCAGCATCGTGGTGGGCGTGGTCGCCATGGTGCTGCTCTGGGCACTGCGTTCGCGCGGCGAGCGGGTGTTCGAGGCCGGCGTGGCAGCGATGCTGGCGGTGGTTGCACTCGGTTTCATCGGGGCGTTGTTCTTCAAACAGCCCCAATGGTCGGCGACGCTTGCCGGGCTCTGGCCGTCCGTGCCGGACCGGGACGCGTGGCCGCTGGTCGCGGCCATGCTCGGGGCCACCGTGATGCCCCACGCGATCTACCTGCACTCGGCACTGGCGATCGACCGGCACCGACCCAACGGCACTCTGGACCGGCCGCTGAAACAGTTGCTCGGCGCGCAGAAGCTGGACGTTGGCCTGGCGCTGATCCTTTCCGGATCGGTGAACATCTCGATGCTGCTGCTCGGCGCAGTTGTTCTGGCCGGTGTCAGCGGCGACCCGATTGAGCGCGTGCACGCCACGCTGGGAGTCGATCTCGGTCCTTGGCCGGCAGCGGTGTTCGCGATCGGACTGATCGCGTCCGGCATCGGGTCTGCGGTGGTCGGGACGCACGCCGGCTCGCGGATCCTGAAGGACATGCAGGTCTGGCAGGTCGAGCCGACGCTTCGCCGCGCCATCACCATCGCGCCCGCGGTGCTGCTGCTGCTCACCGGGGTTTCCCCCACCGAGGTGCTGATCTGGAGCCAGATCGTGCTCAGTTTCGGCGTGGCGCTGGCCGCTGCGCCCTTGGCACTGGTGACGGGCGACCGGCGGCTGATGGGCGAGTACGTCGACCGTCCGTGGCAAAGGGCCGTGAACTGGGTGATCGTCAGCCTGATCATCGCGCTGAACGTGGTCATGATCTGGTGGTCGCTGTCCAGCGCCGGCTGAGCTGAGCGCTCTCTGCGCCCACAGGCCCGTCGAGTCGTTCGTGTTCAGGCCGACACCACGCGGCCGCGCAGGATCACCAGGCTCGGGTGTTTCGTGATCTCGGGATCGAGTCTCGGATCGTTGGCGTAGATCACCAGGTCGGCCCAGGCGCCGTCGGTGACCGGCGGGGCGCAGAGCCACTCCCGGGCGCGCCAGGACGCGGCACCTAGCGCGTACTCGGCTCCGGCGAGCTTCGCGAGTAGGCCGATCTCAGTACCGATCAGGCCGTGGCCGACGGTCCCCCCGGCGTCGGTGCCGGCGAAGACCGGGACGCCGGCTTCGATCGCCGCACCGATGGTCTCGAGCCGCCGAGCGTGCAGGGCGCGCATGTGTGCCGCATAGGCCGGGAATTTCGCCTCACCCGCGGCCGCGAAGTCGGGGAAGTTCTCCAGATTGATCAGGGTCGGCACGAGCGCCACCCGGCGCTGGGCCATCAACTCGATGGTGGCCGCGTCCAGACCGGTGCCGTGCTCGATGCCGTCGATGCCTGCGCGCACCAACTGTGCCACCGACTCCTCGCCGAAGCAGTGTGCGGTCACCCGGGCGCCGAGCTGGTGCGCCCGCTCGATGGCCAACGCCGCCACCTCGGCCGGCCAGAGAGGCGCTAGGTCGCCGGTGCCGCGGTCGATCCAGTCGCCGACGAGCTTCACCCAGCCGTTGCCGCGGACGGCCTGCCTGGACACCTCTGCGATCAGTTCGTCCGGCTCCACCTCGGCCGCGTAGTTGCGGATGTACCGCAACGGCTGGGCGATGTGCCGGCCGGCGCGGATGATTCGCGGCAGATCGTCGCGGTCGTCGATCCAGCGCGTGTCCACCGGTGAGCCGGCATCCCGGATCAGGAGGGTGCCTGCGTCCCGATCGGTGATGGCCTGTCGCTCGGCGACGTCGTCCGGCACACCGCCGTCCGGGCCGAGACCGATGTGGCAATGGGCATCGACCAGGCCGGGCATCATCCAGGCACCGCGGCAGACCGTGACCGCGTCGGCGACCGCTTCGGTTCGAAGTAGCCCGTCCACCACCCAGAGGTCGCGCGGCTCACCGTCCGGCAGCAGGACGCCCTGCAGGTGCAGTCGCGCCGCGCCAGGTGGCGCGGCGGGGAACACGGTCGCGCCGTGACCGTGTGCGAAGAACTCGGCCTCCCCCAGTCCCGGGGGCGCGTGGCGGTGGCTCATCGCCCCATTATCGCCAAGCCCGACCCGGCGTCAGCGGGGGCCTGTGTTCTTCGGGTTGAAGAGTTGCTGCAGCTCAGGAGGCAGCTGGAACTCCCCGACCGCCTTCGTCAGGTCGGCCTCGCTCGGCTGTGCGGGCAGTCCGAAAGCAGACGTCGAAGTCGGCACTGGCGCCGGAACGGCCGGGGCACCCGTCCGCTTGGCCGGGTTTCCGGACACCTTGTGGCTGCCCTTCTTCTTCTTCGCCTGCTGCTTCACCGCCGGACGCCGTCCGCCCATGCCGGTCATCGCGCCGCCGAGGCTCTGCATCATCTTGCGGGCGTCGAAGAACCGGTTGACCAGGGAGTTCACCTCGGAGACCTGGGTGCCCGAGCCCTTCGCGATGCGTGCCCGGCGGGAGCCGTCGAGCAGCTTCGGGTTGGCCCGCTCGGCCGGGGTCATCGAGTAGATGATCGCTTCCAGGCGGTCGATCTCACGCTCGTCGATGTTGTTGATCTGGTCCTTCATCTGGCCCATCCCAGGCATCATGCCCAGGATCTTCGACAGCGGGCCCATTCGCCGAACGGCCTGCATCTGCGCGAGGAAGTCGTCGAGGCCGAACTCGCCGCCCTTGCCCTGCAGCAGCTTCTGGGTGGCCTTGGCCGTTTCTTCGGCGTCGAAGGTCTTCTCGGCCTGTTCGATGAGGCTGAGCAGGTCGCCCATGCCCAGGATGCGGCTTGCCATCCGGTCGGGGTGGAAAGCGTCGAAGTCGCCAAGGCCCTCGCCGTTGGACGCGAACATGATCGGCTTGCCGGTCACCCGGGCGATCGAGAGTGCCGCACCGCCGCGGGCATCGCCGTCCAGCTTGGACAGCACGACGCCGTCGAAACCGACGCCGTCGGCGAAGGCCCGCGCGGTGTTCACCGCGTCCTGGCCGATCATCGCGTCGACGACGAACAGGATCTCGGTCGGGTTCACCGCATCGCGGATGTCTGCAGCCTGCTGCATGAGTTCGGCGTCCACGCCCAGCCGTCCGGCGGTGTCGACGATCACGATGTCGTACAGCTTGCTCATCGCGTGCAGGATCGACGTGCGCGCGACTCCTACCGGGTCACCGACGCCGTTGCCCGGCTCCGGTGCGAAGACATGGACGCCGGCGCGCTCGCCGACCACCTGTAGCTGGGTGACCGCGTTCGGACGCTGCAGGTCGGCGGCCACCAGAAGGGGCGAATGGCCCTGGTCTTTGAGCCATTTGCCGAGCTTGCCGGCCAGCGTGGTCTTGCCCGAGCCCTGCAGACCGGCCAGCATGATCACCGTCGGAGGACGCTTCGCGAAACGCAACGGCCGGGCCTCTCCGCCCAGGATGCCGATCAGTTCCTCGTTGACGATCTTGACGATCTGCTGCGCCGGGTTCAGCGCGGCATGGAGTTCGGCGCCGTGTGCGCGCTCCTTCACCGCGGCGATGAAGTCCTTGACCACGCCCAGGTTGACGTCCGCTTCCAGCAGGGCGAGCCGGATCTCACGTGCGGTGGCGTCGATGTCGGCATCCGACAGCCGCGTCTTGCCGCGCAGGTTGCGGAAGGCTGTGGAGAGCCGATCGGAAAGGGTGTCGAACAAGGTGGTGCCTCACGGTTCGGGAACTCCGACATCCTACCGGTAGCGTCAGCCGTGTCGGAGATGGTCACCCAGCCCGCGAAGCGCCTCCACACCGCACAAGGTGGTCACTGTCCCCCACCACCGGAGGCAACGAACCACACGACGGACACGCCCGCCGGAGTCGCCCGACGAGGCTGGCCCCCTGACGGGTTCCGCGCGTCCCACCCACAAAGTGGTCACTTATGCCCCGTGACGGGACGCAACTGTCCAGCTTGCGACGGATCGCGGACGGGGATCGCGCGGCGGACTCAGGTCGCGTCACGGAGTCGCACGTCCACCACCACAAAGTGGTCACTTATGCCCCGTGACGGGACGCAACTGTCCAGCTTGCGAGGTGCGCGGGTGAAGGCGAGGTGCGCGGGTGAAGGCGAGGTGCGCGGGTGA
>DAORUI010000013.1:0-30837 GCA_035433085.1 Propionicimonas sp.
CGACCTCAAGTTCGCGATCGAGCCGAAGCCGAACGAGCCCCGCGGCGACATCCTGTTGCCGACCCTCGGCCACGCGCTGGCGTTCATCGAGACCCTCGAGCACCCCGAGATGGTTGGCCTGAACCCCGAGGTGGGGCACGAGCAGATGGCGGGCCTGAACTTCCAGGCCGGCATCGCGCAGGCGCTGTACCACGGCAAGCTCTTCCACATCGACCTCAACGGCCAGCGGGGCATCAAGTACGACCAGGATCTGGTCTTCGGCCACGGCGACCTGCATAACGCGTTCGCCCTCGTCGACCTGCTGGAGAACGGCGGCCCCAACGGTGGCCCGGCCTACGACGGCATGCGGCACTTCGACTACAAGCCCTCGCGCACCGAGGACGAGACCGGCGTCTGGGATTCGGTGCAGGCCAACATGCGCACCTACCTGCTCCTCAAGGAGCGCGCCGCGGCCTTCCGCGCCGACCCCGAGGTGCAGCAGGCGCTGGCGGACGCGAAGGTCGCCGAGCTGTCCGTCCCGACCCTCGCTGAGGGTGAGGGCTACGCCGAGCTGCTCGCGGACGCGTCCGCCTATGAAGAGTTCGAAACGGGCGCCTACTACAACGGCCACGGCTTCGGCTTCGTCCGGCTGCAGCAGCTGGCCACCGAGCACCTCCTGGGTGCCCGCTGACTCCCACGTCCCCCCACCGACTTGTCAGAACTTCACGGTGCTATAACGCCGTGAAGTTCTGACAAGTCGGGAAGAGTGAAGAGGTTTTCCAATGGCGCGCGTGATTGGGGTCGACTCTTCGACCCAGAGTTGCAAGGTCGTCGTCCGCGACGCCGACACCGGTGAGCTCCTCGGATCCGGCCGGGCGCTGCACCCGGCCGGGTCCGAGGTCGACCCGACGCACTGGTGGACGGCGCTGACCGCGGCACTCTCCCAGGCGGGCGGCCTGGACGGCGTCGCCGCGATCAGTGTCGCCGGACAGCAGCACGGCATGGTGGCCCTCGATGCGGACGGACGCGTGATCCGTCCGGCGCTGTTGTGGAATGACACCCGTTCGGCGGACGCGGCGGACGACCTGATCGAAGAGGTCGGACGCGACGAGTTCGTCCGGCGGACAGGCTTGGTGCCGGTGGCCTCGTTCACCATCACCAAGCTGCGCTGGCTGCGAGATGCCGAGCCCGACAACGCTGCCCGCGTCGCTGCCGTGGCGCTGCCGCACGATTGGCTCACCTGGCGGTTGCGCGGGTACGGCCCGGCGGGGGAGTCCGAACTCGGCCCCGACCTGGACGAGCTGGTCACCGACCGATCGGACGCCTCGGGCACGGGCTACTGGTCACCCGCCGACGAGGCGTATGACCGCGACCTGCTGGTGCGGGCGCTCGGCCACGATGCGGTGCTGCCGCGCGTGCTCGGCCCCGCGGAGAGTGTGCCCGGTCCGGGCTTCATCGTTGGCCCGGGCGCTGGCGACAACGCCGGGGCGGCCCTCGGGTTGGGGGCACGCGCCGGTGATGTGGTGGTTTCGCTGGGTACCAGCGGGACGGTGTTCGCCGCGGCCGACGTGCCGGCAGCGGACCGCTCCGGCGCGGTCGCCGGGTTCGCGGACGCCACCGGCGGCTTCCTGCCACTGGTCTGCACCCTGAACGCCGCCCGCGTGTTGGACGTCGTGGCAAACCTGCTCGGTGTCGACCACGACGAGCTGAGCCGGCTCGCACTGGAAGCCGAGCCAGGAGCGGGCGGGGTCGTGCTGGTGCCCTACTTCGAGGGCGAACGCACCCCCAACCTGCCGGACGCCACGGCGACCCTGTCCGGGCTCACCCTGGCCAACACGTCCCGGGCGAATCTGGCCCGCGCAGCGGTCGAGGGCATGCTCGGTGGGCTCGGAGCCGGCCTGGACGCCGTCCGCGCACAGGGCGCGAGAGTCGATCGGGTGCTGCTGATCGGTGGTGCCGCGGCCAGTCCGGCGGTGCAGGCGATCGCCGCGCAGCTGTTCGACGCCCCCGTCCAGATGCCCTCCCCGGGGGAGTACGTCGCCGACGGCGCAGCCCGGCAGGCCGCCTGGGCCCTCACCGGCGTCGCCCCGGCCTGGCCCGTCGAGTTGATCGGCTCCCCCGAGCCCGACCCGCGTCCGCTGATCGCCGAGCAGTATGCCGCGGCGGCGTCCCGCTACTTGTAGCAGTTTGGCGACTGATCGGCTCGTGCCCGACGGCCCTTCGTGACGTCGACTCAGGGACGGTTTCAGGGATGCGTCGGACGGCCCTTCGTGACGTCTCCAGGTTCGTTCCTCACCTGGAGACTCCTCAGGGACCGTTTCGGGGCTGCGCCTGGTCAGGACGCCGAGCCGCCGGCCTCCTGCGGGTGATCAGGTCGGGTCGATGATCTCCAGGAGCACCTGGCCCGAGGACACCGACTCGCCCACGGACGCGGCCAGGTTCGCCACGATTCCGGCGCGGTGCGCGGTGATCGGCTGCTCCATCTTCATCGCCTCCAGCACGACGATCAGGTCGCCCTCGGCGACCTCGTCCCCGTTCACGACCGAGACCTTGACGATGGTGCCCTGCATCGGTGCCGACAGCTCGTTGGACGACGGCGCCTTGGCCCTCGCCCCGCCGGTGCTCCGCTTGACCGGACGCTTGGCGGTCGCCTGCTTGACCACCGGCGCGGACAGCGAACTGGGCAGCCGCACTTCGAGCCGGCGTCCGTTCACCTCGACCACGTAGGTGTTCCGCTCGGCCGGTTCACTCTCGCCCATGTCACCGACGTACGGGTCGATCTCGTTGACGAACTCGGTCTCGATCCAGCGGGTGTGCACCGCGAAATTGCCGTCCGCGGCCACGTACGCCGGCTCGTTCAGGACGGCCTTGTGGAAGGGGATGACGGACGGCATACCTTCGAGCGTCGTCTCGGCCAGCGCCCGCCGCGCTCGCGCGATGGCCTGCGCCCGGTCGGCACCGGTGACGATGATCTTCGCCACCAGCGAGTCGAACGAACCCGGTACGGCCATCCCGGCGAGGTAGCCAGCGTCCACGCGGACGCCGGGGCCGGACGGGGGCACCCAAGCGGTGAGAGTGCCGGGCGCCGGCATGAAGTTGCGGCCGGCATCCTCAGCGTTGATGCGGAACTCCAGTGAGTGCCCGCGCAGCGGCGGGTCGGTGTAGCCGAGTTCCTCGCCGTTGGCGATCCGGAACATCTCCAGCACCAGATCGATCCCGGTCACCTCCTCCGACACCGGGTGCTCGACCTGCAGTCGGGTGTTCACCTCGAGGAACGAGATGGTGCCGTCCTGGCCCACCAGGAACTCGCACGTGCCCGCACCGACGTAGCCGGCCTCCTTCAGGATCGCCTTGCTCGATTGGTAGAGCCGCCCCAGCTGGTCGTCGGTGAGGAACGGTGCGGGGGCCTCCTCCAGCAGCTTCTGGTGACGCCGCTGCAGCGAGCAGTCGCGGGTCGAAACCACCACGACGTTGCCGTGCGAATCGGCCAGGCACTGCGTCTCGACGTGCCTTGGACGGTCCAGGTAGCGCTCCACGAAGCACTCGCCCCGGCCGAAGGCGGTGACCGCCTCGCGGGTGGCCGACTCGAACAGTTCGGGCACCTCCTCGAGCGTGCGGGCCACCTTCAGGCCGCGTCCGCCACCGCCGAAAGCCGCCTTGATCGCGATCGGCAGGCCATGATCCCTCGCGAAAGCGACGACCTCGTCCGCGCCGGCCACCGGATCGGAAGTGCCGGGCACCAGCGGGGCGCCCACTTTCTGGGCGATGTGGCGAGCCTTGACCTTGTCGCCGAGGGATTCGATGGCCGCTGGCGGCGGCCCGATCCAGATCAGGCCGGCGTCGATCACGGCTTGGGCGAACATCGCGTTCTCGGCGAGGAAGCCGTAGCCGGGATGGATCGCGTCCGCCCCTGAGCGGGTCGCCACTTCGAGGATCTTGGGCACGTCGAGATAGGTCTCGGCAGGGGTCTGGCCGTTCAGCGCGAACGCCTCGTCCGCGAGCTTGACGAACAGTGAATCGGCATCGGGATCGGCATAGACCGCGACACTGCCCAGGCCTGCGTCGCGGGCTGCCCGGATGACCCGGACGGCGATCTCGCCACGGTTGGCCACCAGCACCTTGGTGATCGGCATTGACTCCTCCTCGGGCCCTGTACAGGGGACTGTTGCGGAGTCTAGTGACCGGACAGTCGCCACGTGGAGGTATCGGCCGAGCGACTTGCCAAGTGGACGCGGCATTGGCGGCAGTGAGCGGTTTCCTCACGGGCCGGGAGTGCGGGCCGCTTCCGGTGCGGTTACGTCGTGCGGGCGGCGCGCGGTGCCATGCTGAGCGGGTGAGCAACAGCCATAGCCGGGTCTGGCGGGACGGCGTCGAACTGGCGGCCGACTTTCCACTGGCCGACCTGGACCATTGGCTGGCGACTCCTGGCGTGCTGATCTGGTTCGACCTGCTGGCGCCCGACCCGGCGGTGCTGGACGCGCTCGCGCTCGAACTCAACCTCGACCCGCTGGCGGTGGAGGACGCGATGGAGCCGCGCGAACGTCCGAAGGCGACGGTGCACGCGTCCCACATCTTCCTGACCTGCTATTCGACCGACTTCCCCGAGCTCACCGACGCCGGCGCTCGGCTGGAGGTGGGACGGATCTCGGCGTTCGTGCTGCCGAACGCGCTGATCACAGTGCGGCCGGACGTCCGCGTCGACATCTCGGCCATCCTCGCTCGATGGACGGGCGACGGACTGTTGGGCAACGGCGTGGCCGCGCTCCTTCACGGCATGCTGGACCACCTCGTGGACGGGCATTTCGACACCATCGAGCGCATGGATGACGTGCTGGAGAACCTGGAGGACCTGCTCTTCGATCCGGCGATGAACACCCGCGAGATCCAGCAGCGCGTGTTCGGCCTGCGAAAGGCGCTGGTGCAGTTGCGCCGGGTGGTGCTGCCGATGCGTGAGGTGGTCACCGCGGTGATGCGCTTCCGGACCGACGGTACGCGCACGATGTCGACCGAGATGGACGGTCATTTCAACGACCTCTACGACCACGTGATCCGAGCGGCGGAGTGGACTGAGAGCCTGCGCGACATGGTCTCCGGTGTGTTCGAGACCAACCTGTCGCTGCAGGACGCCCGCCTGAACGAGGTGATGAAGAAGCTCGCCTCCTGGGCCGCGATCATCGCGGTGCCGACCGCGGTGACCGGTTGGTTCGGGCAGAACATCCCCTACCCCGGATACATGGCCGACTGGGGGCTCCTGCAGAGCGTGGCACTGATGCTCATCGGCACGGTCGGTCTCTACATCCTGTTCCGCAAGGTCGACTGGATCTAGCCCGAAAACGTTCCCCGAGCCTGTCGAGGGGTGAGCCGCTTACGTTCCCCGAGCTTGTCGAGGGGCCATGCCCTACCATTCGGCAATGACGCTCGCCCAATCCCTGCTCGGCTTCGCCCTGTTGGCCGCGGTGGTGACCATCACTCCCGGCCTCGACACCGTCCTGGTGCTGCGGCAGGCGTTGCGCGGTCGCCGGAGCAGCGCGTTCGCGGCGGCCGTCGGCATCTGCTTCGGCACGCTCGTCTGGGGAGTGGCCGCGGCGACCGGACTGGGCGCGCTGTTCGTGGCATCCGAGACCGCGCACACGGTACTGAAGTGGGCCGGTGTGGCGTTCCTGCTCTACCTGGCCTACAGCTACCTACGCTCGGCGATCCGCGGGGACGCGCACTACGACTACTCCGCAGGCACCCCCGACAGCGCCCGGGACGCGTTCACCAAAGGTCTCCTCACGAACCTGCTGAACCCCAAGATCGCGATCTTCTACGTGACTGTGCTGCCGCTGTTCCTTCCGGCCGGCTACCCGCCGGCCCTGGTCGGCGCGATGCTGGCGGGCATTCATGCGGTGCTTGGGATCGCCTGGTTCACCCTGGTGATCCTGAGTGCCCACGCCCTGCGCGGCTTCCTCACCTCCGGACGGGGTCCGCGGATCATCGACGGTGCAGCGGGTACGGCCATGCTCGGGTTCTCGTTGGTCCTCGGTCTGGAGCGATGACCGTCCATCGTGACCGCGCCGGTCGCTCAGATCGAGGTGGGGCTTCGCCCTGTGGAAAACCTGAACGAGAAGGAACCGTCCCTGCTTGTTCAGGCCGGGTTGATCCGGACGGCGTCGAGCGAAGCGTCCGGTAGGTCCACGGCGAGGCGAACCGCGTGGGCGACGGCCGCGGGGTCGAGATGTACCTCCGGGCGGTACTCGCGGCCTTCCATCGCGGCCAGCTGAGCCTGCATGTCGGTGGCCACCCGTCCGGGATGCAGTGAGGTGACCCGGACGCGTCCGTGTTCCTCCGCGCGCAACGAGTCGGCGAGTGCGGTCAGTGCGAACTTCGAGGCGGAGTACAGGGAGAAGCCCTTGTTCGCGGTCAGTCCGGCACCTGAATTGATGAACACCACCAGTCCGTTCGCCGCCCGCAGCGCCGGCAGCAGCAGCCGGGTGAGGGCAGCCGGAGCGATCACGTTCAGTTCCAGCAGCGAGCGCCACTCGGCGGTGCTCGAATCGGCCAAGGGGCCGAAGGCGACCAACCCGGCGGAGTGCACCAGGACGTCCACCCGATCGATGCCGGCCACGGCAGCGCCCAGGCCGACCTCGTCGGTGAGGTCGACAACGAACGGTTCGGCCGAATCCAACGATGCGACCACCTCGGCCACCGCGGCGGCGTCGCGGCCGCCGACCAGCACGTGGTGGGTAGGGGAGAGGGCCTCGGCGATCTTCCGTCCGATGCCCCTGGAGGCGCCGGTGACCAGCGCAACGGGTCGGTTCATGCGTGGCTCTGATGGGGTGTTCATGGGGTGCTCATGCGAACACTGCGATCGCCAGCGGGATCACCCACACCACGGCCAGCACCTGGAGGATGCGGTCGCCGAGCACGACCTCCTCGGGCTCGCCGGCCAAGCCCTGGTCGATCTTCATCGCGTAGCGGAGCACGGCGAGGGTGAACGGGGCGATCGAGATGGCCGCCCACGGCACCCCCCAGGCCGACCCGCCCTGCTGCTCGAAGGCCCACAGGCTGTAGGACATGATCACGACCGCGATCGAGACCGACCACACTTCACGCAGGTAGGACGGCGTGTAGCGCTCCAGGCTCGCCCGCGTGCCCGCCTCGTGGCCCAACTCACTGAGCTCTGAATAGCGCTTGCCGGCCACCATGAACAGCGAGCCGAAGGACGCCACCAGGAGGAACCACTGGGAGAGCGCGAGGCCGGAAGCCACGCCACCGGCGACCGCACGCAGCAGGAAGCCCGCCGCGACCATGAACAGGTCGATGATCGGCTGGTGTTTCAGGAACAGGGAGTAAAGCACCTGCAGTACCCAGTAGACGGCGAGAGTGACGCCGAGCATGGGCGCGACCCAGAATCCGAGCGCAAACGCAGCGGCCGCGGTGATTGCGGCCAGCACGTAGGCGACGTTGGACGTGAGTTCGCCGGCCGCGATCGGACGGAACCGCTTGGTCGGGTGCAATCGGTCGGCCTCGATGTCACGGCTGTCGTTGATCAGGTAGATGGACGCACTGACCAGGCTGAACCCGACGAACGCCCAAAGCGTGGCGACCAACACCGCCGGTTCGAAGAGGCGTCCGGCGGCGACGGGTGCGGCCAGCACCAGGACGTTCTTCACCCACTGCTTCGGCCGCATGGCACGCAGCCAAGCCGGGAGCAACGCGGGCTTCGGAGCAACTTCGGGCAGGTTCGCAGGATTCGACATAGCGCAGGTAAGGCTACCGGTCGTCGCCGACAATGCTGCTGCCGCTGGCTGCAGGCGCCCAGAGGCTGTGCCAAGGGATGCCGAGTCCTTCGAACAACTGGCGCAACAACGGCAGGCTGATGCCGACCACGTTGTGGGGGTCGCCGGTGATCGAGGTGACGAACGCCCCGCCCAGTCCGTCGATGGTGAACGCGCCGGCGACCTGTTGCGGCTCCCCGGTGGCCACGTACGCCTCGATCTCGGCGTCCGAGAGCTCGGCGAAGGTCACCCCGGTGGTCGCCACTGCGGACGCCACGCGTAGGTCGCCGCCCAGGCGCCCGATCACGTGGTGGCCGGTGTGCAGGTGACCGGTCCGGCCGCGCATCTCCTGCCAGCGGCGGACGGCCTCGGCCGGCGTGGTGGGCTTCCCGAGCGGACGGCCGTCCAGCTCCAGCAGGGAGTCGCAGGCGACCAGCAGGACGTCCCCACCAGGCGGCAGCACGCTCGCGACCGCCTCGGCTTTGGCTTTCGCCAGTACCGCGACCAACTCGGTCACCTCGGCCGCGGTGAACGCGTCCTCGTCCACCGCCGAGACGATCACCTGCGGACGCAGCCCGGCCCTGGTGAGGGTCTCCAACCTCGCGGGCGAAGCGGAGGCCAGCACCAGGGCCGGACGAGGGTCAGCGACCAAGGATCTGCCCGAGCAGGTCACCGAGGATGTCGCCACCCTGCTGCTGTTGCTGTTGCGGGGGCTGCTCATAGGTCTGGGTCGCGGCGTTGGTGTCGATCTGCAGCGAGCCGTCCGGAGCGTTGAAGACCTGGCCGCTGGTGTCGATCCCGCCGCCGGCCGGCACGGTCGCCGGCTCGGCCTGGCCGCCCAGCACCTGGCCGAGGATGTCGCCCAGACCGCCACCGCCGGAAGCCTGGCCGGAGCCGCCGCCGAGGATCGAACCGAGCAGGTCACCCAGGCCGCCGCCGGAGGACTGCTGCGCGGCGCCGCCACCGAGGAGGCCGCCGAGCAGATCGCCGAGGATGTTGCCCGATCCGGACGATGCGCCGCCACCCAGGAGCTTCTTCGAGAGGTAGCTCATCACGATCGGAGCCAGCAGCGGCAGCAGCTTGCTGAGCAGCCCGCCGCCGAAACCGCCGAGGGCCTGCAACCGCTGTGGGTCGTCGGCCAGGGCGTGCGCCACGATCTTGCGGCCGTCTTCGGTGTCGACGTTGCCGAGGTCGACCTGATCACCGAACAGGTCGTTCGAGTGCTGGCCGAGGGCCGCCAGCAGGCTGGACTCACCGTCGGGAGAGGTCGCGTTCGCCTGGAGGCTGTTGATCAGTGTCGGGATCGCCGCAGCGGCCGCGTCCATCGCGGTCTGCTGGTCGGTGCCGACGGCCGCGGCCAACTGCTCCGGGTTGATACTGCTGAGGATTTCGTCGATGACACCCATGTCGATCCTTTCTACGCGACGGGCTTCCTTGCCCGCCGGCTTCAACTTCGGAAACTACTCCGCCAGGCCTCACGGCCGGGCAGCAGAGGGTTGCGCACGGTGTGCCAGTACGAACGCCATCCGCCGGCAAGGGTACCCGTCACCGGGGCGTGCGGCTCTGGACGTGCTCGCCGCAGCGCGACGATGACCGCGCCGAGGGCCGCCATCTCCTCATCGCTGGGGTTGCCGGTGACGACCTGCAGCAGTCGCTCGGCCTGGGGCGTGCTCATAGTGGGATGTTCCCGTGCTTCTTCGGGGGCAGTTGCTGGCGCTTGGTACGCAGCAACCGCAGGACGCGGATCACCTGGGCCCGGGTCTCATGCGGGTAGATGACCTTGTCGACGTAGCCGCGTTCGGCCGCGACGTAAGGGTTGGCCAGTTCGTCGTTGTACTCGTCGATCAGTTCGGTGCGCCGGCTGGCCGGATCGTCCGCCGCGGCGAGTTCGCGCTTGTAGAGGATGTTCACCGCGCCCTCCGCACCCATCACCGCGATCTGTGCGGTCGGCCAGGCCAGGTTCACGTCCGCGCCCAGCGGCTTGGAGCCCATCACGCAGTAGGCGCCACCGTAGGCCTTGCGGGTGATCACGGTGAGCAGCGGGACGGTCGCCTCGGCGTAGGCGTAGATCAGCTTGGCGCCGCGCCGGATGATCCCGTCCCATTCCTGGTCGGTGCCGGGCAGGAAGCCGGGCACGTCGACGAAGGTCAGGATCGGGATGTTGAACGCGTCACAGGTGCGGACGAACCGCGCGGCCTTCTCGGACGCCTTGATGTCCAGGCAGCCGGCGAAGACCATCGGCTGGTTCGCGATCACGCCGATCGAGCGGCCCTCCACGCGTCCGAAGCCGCAGATGATGTTCTGCGCGTACAGGGCGTGTACCTCGAGGAACTCGTCGTCGTCGAGCACGCACCGAATGACGTCATGCATGTCGTAGGGCTGGTTGGGTGAATCCGGGATGATCGTGTCGAGCTTGAGGTCGTGCTCGGTGATGGTGAGGTCGGCCTCCTCCTCTTCGAAGACCGGTGCGTCCTCCAGGTTGTTCTGCGGCAGGTAGGTGATCAGCTGCCGTACGTACTCGAGCGCGTCGTTCTCGTCCGCGGCCAGGTAGTGGGAGTTGCCCGACTTGGTCGAGTGCGTCCGGCCGCCGCCGAGATCCTCCATGGAGACGTCCTCGCCGGTGACCGTCTTGATCACGGCTGGACCGGTGATGAACATCTGCGAGGTCTGGTCGACCATGATCACGAAGTCGGTGAGCGCGGGGGAGTAGACGTGACCGCCGGCCGCCGCGCCCATGATCAGCGAGATCTGCGGGATGACCCCGGACGCGAGGGTGTTGCGGCGGAAGATCTGGCTGTACAGGTCGAGGGAGACCACGCCCTCCTGGATGCGTGCGCCGCCGCCCTCGTTGATGCCGATGATCGGGCAGCCCGTCTTGATGGCGAAGTCGATGATCTTGACGATCTTCTCGCCGTACACCTCGCCGAGGGCGCCGCCGAAGATGGTCACGTCCTGGCTGAACACACAGACCGGACGGCCGTGGATCGAACCCACGCCCGTGATCACGCCGTCGGTGTAGGGCCGCTTCTCCTGCAGCCCGAACATGCTTGAACGGTGTCGCGAGAACTCGTCGAACTCGGTGAAGCTGCCTTCGTCCAGCAATTGCAGGACGCGTTCGCGAGCGGTCATCTTGCCTTGGGCATGGACCTTCTCGACCGAGGCCTGCGGCGAGGGGTTCTTCGCCTGCTCGATGCGCTCGCCGAGCTGGGCGATCTTGCCGCGGGTCGTGTGAATCTCGAGCTCCATGAGCAGACGATAGCGTTGCGGGTATGTCCGCGGCAGAAGGTCTGGGTGGGAATCCCAGCGTTGACGCCGAATGGCTCGCCCGGCGTGTGGTGCGGGGAGGGGCACCCTGGACGGCGGTGAGTGCCGTAGCCACCACCGGATCGACCAATGCCGACCTCACCGTGGCCGCTCGGGCCGGGGCTGGGTCGGGCCTCGTGCGGGTCGCTGACCACCAGAGCGCCGGACGCGGCCGCTTCACCCGCGTGTGGGAGGCGCCGCCGGGCACTTCGCTGGCGATCTCTGCGCTGCTGCGTCCACCGGCTGCGGTGCCGCTGCGCCGCTGGCTCTGGCTGCCGCTGCTCACCGGTCTCGCTGTTGCGGATGGCTTGCGCGCGGCCTGCGGTGTGGACGCCGAACTGAAGTGGCCCAACGATGTGCTGATCGGCGGCCGGAAGGTCTGCGGCATCCTGACCGAGCGGGTCGAGGACGTGGTCATCATCGGGATGGGCATCAACACAACCTTGGGCGAGAACCAGCTCCCGGTGCCGACCGCCACCTCGCTGGCACTCGCGGGCGCTGACGTCGAAACCGGGGTGGTAGCGGCGTCCGTGCTCTCGGCGTTGGGAGATTGGTACCAACGTTGGCTCGGCGGCGTGGACCTGCGGGAGGCGTACGCCCAGCGGTGCACGTCGGTGGGTCGTGAGGTGCGGGTGCAGCTGTCGGCCACTGATTCGGTCACCGGATGGGCTACCGGCATCGACCCGAACGGCTGCCTGCTGGTCGAAGTGGCCGGCCGCGAGCGCGCCTTCGCCGCCGGCGACGTGGTGCACCTGCGCTGAGTGAGGTGACGATCCCTGAGGGTTTCGCCGCCGGCGACGTGGTGCACCTGCGCTGAGTGAGGTGACGATCCCTGAGGGTTTTCGTCGCCGGCGACGTGGTGCGCCTGTGCTGCGTTGGGGTATCGGTCCCTGAGGGTTTCGCCGGCGGCGACGTGGTGCGTCTGTGCTGAGTTGGGGTATCGGTCCCTGAGGAGCCTTCGTGAGGAACGAACGAAGGCGTCACGAAGGGCGCCGCCGCCGGCTGAGTTTTGGTCTCACGTCGGCTGAGCTGCCCTCCCCGTTGGCTGAGCCGGTCGAAGCCCTGAGCCCTGATCCACCGTTCGGCTGGTCGAGCTTGTCGAGACCGGGCTCGCAGCTATGTCCATGCCGTATGTCAGGATTGCGCCATGGGATTGCCGGCTGACCAATTGGGCAGGGACGAGGTGCAGGTGCTGCACCTGCGCACGCACGTGAAGGCACTGATCATGCCTGCGATGCTGCTGCTGTTGACGGCGGTGGTGAGCGGCTTCCTGTTCGCGCTGCTGCCGTCGACCTGGCAGCCGTGGGCGACGTGGGCGGTGCTGCTCATCATGCTGGTCGTGCTCGCGATCTGGGTGATCGCGCCGTTCCTGACCTGGTTCACCACGACCTACACGTTCACCAACCGGCGGATCATCACTCGAAGCGGCATCCTGGTCAAGAAGGGCCACGACCTGCCGTTGGCCAGGATCAACAACGTCTCCTACCGCCGTGGTCCGATCGACCAGATGCTTGGTTGCGGCACCCTGGTGATGACGACCGCCGCCGAGCAGCCGGTGACGCTGAACGACATCCCCGACGTCGAGAAGGTCCACGTGGTGATGACCGAACTCCTGTTCGGCGGCGAGGATCCGATCGAGCGTCCCGTCCTGAAGGACGAGTGACCCGCCCGGTGACGGACGCCGATCCTGGAACAGACCGCCTCGACCTGCGCACCCAGTTAGTGCGCTTCGTGATCTCCGGCGGGCTGTCGGCCGTCGTCGACTTCGGTCTGTTGGTGGCGCTGATGAACCTCGCCGGCCTGGAGCACACCCCCGCCAAGGCGCTGTCGTTCATCGCCGGCACGACGACCGCTTACCTGATCAATCGCCGCTGGACTTTCCAGGCCGATCCCTCCAAGCGCAGATTCGCCGCGGTGGTGGGCCTCTACGCGGTGACCTTCGCCGTGCAGGTGGGCCTGTTCGCCTGGCTGTTCCCTCTGGTGGTGGCCTGGACGGCGAGCCAGACGGCAGCCCAGGTGGTCGGCTTCGTGATCGCCCAGGGCGTAGCCACGACCGTGAACTTCATCGTCCAGCGAGGCCTGATCTTTCGCTGAGCCTGGACCGCCTCCACCGGTCCCTGAGCCCCTTGATCCACGAGTGAGCGCGGTCTCGACAGGCTCGACCAGCCGATCGGTGGATCCGGGCTGCTGAGGAGGCTTGCGAGAAACGAGTGAGCGCACCTAACCGGTCCCTGAGGAGGCTTGCGAGGAACGAGCAAGCCGTCACGAAGGGCCGCCGCCACCCCGCGAACCGGTCCGGCCGTGCGTCCGATACCTAGAGGATGGTCATCTGCTGGGGCTCGACCAGCACGCCGGAGGCGGTAGGGAGGTCGGAGGGCATCACGCGGTACACGCGCTTCCCGCGGGCCTCGCTGATGAAGTGGGTGGGTTTGCCGTCCACGTAGTGAATGCCGGCGCCGTCGTCGGCGCCGTAGCCGCCTGGCAGCCCGCCGGTGGCGATCGCGTCGGTGTAGGTGGGCGCGCGTTCGGCTTCGCCGTCGAAGTGCGGGCAGAAGCTGCCCGGCACTAGGCCGAGCCCGCCGCGCCACGGACGGAAGTCGCCGAACGAATCGGTGATGCAGCCCTCGTACCAGCACGAGCCGCCGGCCGACACCCCGGCCAGCACCACATCACCGGCCTCGTAGCGCGCCTTGATGGCCCGATCGACACCGTGGGCCTGCCACAGCGCGAGCAGGTTGACCGTGTGGCCGCCGCCCACCAGCACCAGGTCGGCATTGGCGATTCGGGCCACCGATCCGGCCGAGCCACCCTCCCAGAGGGTCAGGATCATCGTCCGCACGCCGAGGGTGCCGTACGCCAGCAGGAACCGGTTGATGTACTGCGGATCGTCCGCCGACGCGGTCGGTGCGAAGCACACCAGCGGGGACGCCTTGCCGGTCAGTTCGACCAGGTAGCGATCGAGATTGGTGGGGGCGCCCATGGGCGACATCGAGAAGCCGCCGCCACCCATTGCGACGATGTGCGCAGTCATGGGCTCATCTTGGCAGAAGGATCCGCCCTGCGTGGGGGCTCCCCGTTCCAATAGGCTCGCCCGGGTGAAGACTCCCGCGCACAGCATCGGCGTGATCGGCGGGGGCCAGTTGGCCCGCATGATGCACACCGCTTCGATCGGCCTGGGGCTGAACCTCAAGCTGCTGGCCGAGGGCCCCGGCGTCTCGGCGGCCCAGGTGGTTCACGACGTCACCGTTGGCGACTACACCGACCTCGACGCCGTCCTTGCCTTCGCAGCGGACTGCGACGTGGTGACCTTCGACCACGAGCATGTGCCGCCCCACATCCTGCATGCGCTCATGGATCGCGGCATCGCCGTCCGTCCCGGCCCGGACGCGTTGCTGCACGCCCAGGACAAGGTCGTGATGCGCCGGCGCCTGACCGAACTCGGCGTGCCCTGCCCCGCCTTCGAGGTGGTGCCGGACGCAGCGGCGCTGGCCGCGTTCGCCGAACGTCACGGCTGGCCCGTGATCGCGAAGACCTCCCGCGGCGGATACGACGGCAAGGGTGTCTTCAAGCTGGACGGCCCAGCGGACGCGACCCTGCCATTCGACGGACTGCGTCCCGGAGTGCAGATCATCGCCGAGGAGTTCATCGACTTCACCCGCGAGCTCAGCGCGATCGTTGCGCGCCGTCCAGGAGGGGAGATGGTGGGCTACACCATCACCGAGACCGTGCAGACCGACGGCATCTGCACCGAGACCACCACCCCGGCCTGGTTCGCGGACGGCCAGCAGGCGCTCGAACTCATCGAGATCGCCGAGCTGATCGCCACCGAACTCGACGTGGTCGGCATCCTCGCTGTCGAGCTGATGCAGGCCCGAGACGGCCGGGTCGTCGTGAACGAGCTCGCGATGCGGCCGCACAACACCGGTCACTGGACGATCGACGGCGCCGCGACCTCACAGTTCGAGAACCACCTTCGCGCGGTCGCCGACCTGCCGCTGGGTTCGCCCGCGCACGACCCGCGCTGGACGGTGATGGTGAACGTACTCGGCGGATCGCGGACCGACCTCGTCGCGGGGCTCGGGCACGTCCTTTCCCGCGATGCGGGCCTGCGTCCCCAGCTCTACGGGAAGACCGTCGTGGCCGGACGCAAAGTCGGCCACGTCACCGTCCTCGACGACGACTTGGCCGTTGCCCGGCGGCGCGCGCATGCCGCCGCCGACTATCTGATGGGAGTGACCGATGAGTGAGCAGCCGCTGGTTGGCATCGTGATGGGCTCGGACTCCGACTGGCCGGTGATGTCGGCCGCCGGGCAGGCGTGCGCCGAGTTCGGCGTCCCCTTTGAAGCGGACGTGGTCTCGGCGCATCGCATGCCTGAGGACATGGTGCGCTACGGCCGCGAGGCCCACACCCGCGGGCTGAAGGTGATCATCGCCGGCGCGGGCGGGGCCGCACACCTTCCCGGAATGCTCGCCGCGCTCACCCCGCTGCCGGTGATCGGCGTCCCGGTGCCCTTGAAGTATTTGGACGGCATGGACTCGCTCCTTTCGATCGTGCAGATGCCGGCCGGCGTCCCGGTGGCGACGGTCGCGATCGGCAACGCCCGCAACGCCGGCCTGCTGGCCGTCCGCATCCTGGCCGCGTCCGATCCTGCGCTGACCGAGCAGATGCTCGCCTTCCAGACGTCCCTACGCGACACCGCGCTGGCGAAGGGCGCCGCAATCCGAGCCAACGCTCCCTGAGCCTGACGAAGGGTCCTGAGCCTGACGAAGGGTCCTGAGCCTGACGAAGGGTCTAGAACGTTCCCTGAGCTTGTCGAAGGGTCAGTGCTGCTCAGCTGACCCGAACCGGATCGGAAGCTATGGTGAGCGTCTTGTAGGCCACTTTCCGTCCAGTGATCCGCACGCTGATGCTGTGCCCGGAGTCCTTGCCCTTGAGCTGATAGCTCTTGGCGGTCGCCTTCGCGACCGGGCGCCCGTCGCGATACCAGCGGTAGGAGTACTTGATCAGCCAGCCCGGCTTCCAGTTGCCAGTTTTCGCCTTGAGCTTGTGGCCGACCGACGGGGTCCCGGTGATCAGGACCGGGCGGGCGCCGAGGGTGCCTTTGGCGATCTTGAGTGTGGCCGAGGTCTCGGTGGCGGTCGGGTAGCCGTCTCTTCGGGCGGTCACCTTGACCGTGATCCGCGCGCCCAGGTGGCCGGAGTTCAGAGCGAAATGGGAGTTGGTGCCAGCCCACGCCGCCTTGCCGTTGCGGTACCACCGGTACTGCAACTTGGTATCCGCAGGTGCGGTGACAGACGCTTGGAGCGTTTGGCCGACCGCCCCCACGCCGGTGATTCTTGGCGCCAGCGCGAATCTGGCCTGTACCGGGACGACCGGTGTCGAGGATCGGGTCACCGGCTCGTAGCCGGGGCGACTGCCGGTGACTGAAAGTTCGATGCTCTTCCCGATGTCCTCGGACCGGATGTCGAACGTCGGGCCGCCGGCGACCGTGACCGGGCCGTTCTTCCATGCGTACTGCAGGGTTACGCCTTCGTCCCACACTCCTGGGACGGCGGTGAGAGTGCCGGTCGGGTCAAGTGGCCCGTTGACCTGAATGGTCGGAGTGGGGGTGGAGCGGAGCTTGGCGAGCGGAACGAGGACGACATTGGACCGCCTCACTTCGGAGACGTAGCTCGTGCGTCGCCCGGTCACCTCCAGCCATAGGCCCTTGCCGACATCGTCCATGGTGGGGGTGTAGGTCGTCGTTGTCGCACCCGCGATCGGGGAGCCGCTGCGGAACCACTGGTAGCTGAGATGCTCCGGTACCGGGCTCCAACCGCCGATGCCGGCTTCCAGCGGGACGCCGATCTCGGGAGCCGTTGCGATCTGCGGTTCGGGTGTCGAATCGAGAGCCGAGGCCGTGACCCGCTGGGTGATTCGGACGCTGACGCGGGAGTCCTCGCCGGGGGCGGCGTCTCGGTAGAGGCAGCCCCGCAGGGCCGACGTTGTAGCTGCCGGCCCATAGCTGAGGTGGCCCCCGGAGTAGGTCGCGCAGCTTGGGTCGTTCGGTTGAAGGTCGTCCCCTTCGGCATCGCGAAGGTCGAACCCCAGCGAGAAGGGCACCTCCGCCACTGCGTCGGGCAAGCTGATCTGTTGGTAGTTCGCGCTCAAGGTGCCAGTCCACCCGGCCAGCGGTGAGAAGTCGGGGATGCGGTTGCCGTAGAGGTTGAGGCTGGCGCCGTCCGGCACATCGGCCAGGGGAGAGATATCAGTGAGCTGGTTGTGAGTGACGGTGAGATTGGTGAGCACGGCGTTGCCGCGCAGTGCCTCCAACGAGTCGAGATCCCCACCGCTCACCGTCAGGTTCTTCAAGGTCGGCAACGAGCCGGTTGGGCCGAGATCGATCGTTTGCTTGGTGTAGAGCGAAAGGAACCCCAGGTTCGGCAACCCGGCCACGACGGAGACATCGGCTAGATCGGGAGCCGTCAGCCGCAGCGTCTTGAGCTCGCGCATGGCGGCGAGATCATCGACGCTGACGAGACTCGCGGCGTCTATCGTCAGCGCTTGCAGCTGCGTGTTCGCGGATAGTCCGTCCAGGCTCGCCAAGCGTCCCAAGCCATACAGGAACATCTGCTTGGCGGTTGATCCGGCCAACCCGGAGAGATCGACCACCGGGGCCTTCTGGACATAGAGCACGTTGACCCTGGCCGCGGCGATTCCGTTGAGGCTGGTCAGTTCCGCGCCTCGAAGCACCAGCACCCGAACGTCCAGACCGGGCAGCGTAGGTAGCCGGGCTCCCAGGGCGTGCAGCTCGAGTTCCCGCAGGTTAAGGCTCGCCAGCGAATCAACCGGAGAGTCAGCGCCGACTTCCAGTTCCAGGTCGATCAGTGCTGGCAGCGAGTGGAGCGGGCTGAAGTCCGCCACCTCGTGACCGTGCAGAATGACCGACTTCACGCCGGGTAGAGCTTCCAGACCGGCCAGGCTCGTGACCGCTGCGTCCGTCTCAGCGCTGCACGACAGCGTGACGAGCTTCGCGTACTCGGTCACACCCAACTCCGCCGCGACGAGGTTGCGCTGCACGCAGGCGCGAAGCGCCAGGTCGGGGAACTGCTCTTCTGCGGCCAGCGCGGCGGGGGCAGAAGTGAAGGCCAGGGCCAGCGCGGCCGATCCTGCGACAAAGGCCCTGCTCAGGTGGTTCACAAGTTCTCATTCTTCACCAATGGGCATTGGCGCGGAACCGACCGGACAAGATCCCTGATGCGGTTTTAGCGGGCAGGCGGTACCCCTCGTCCGGCCTCAGCGGCGTGCCTAGGCCGCGGCTTGGAACCGTCCGGTAATACTGGAAGGCACCTGACGTCTTCCCCGCAGGAGTCCGATGACTGCGTCCGCTCAGCCCGCCGGCTCGGTCCTGCCGTCCCCAAAGCGCCGTAGCCAGGGCATCGCCCTGCGCCGCGGGCTCACCCTGCTGGGCATGTCGGTACTGATTCCGGGCTCGGCACAGTTGGCTGTCGGAAAGCGCAACGTCGGACGGATCGCGCTGCGTGTCTGGCTGACCCTGCTGGCGCTTGTGGTGGTGGCGCTGCTGCTGCTGATCCCGTTCCGCACCCAGGTGATCGGGCTGTACGCGAACCCGATCACACTCACCGTGCTGCGTTGGCTCGTCCTAGCACTCGGCGTCGGCTGGGTGCTGCTCGTGCTCGACGCATGGCTGATCGCCAACCCGGGCTCGATGTCCACCATCGGCAAGCTGGTCTCCGGAGGTGTGGCGCTGGCGTTGATGGTGACCGGCGGGTCGGTCTCCTGGGCGGTCTCTGGACTCTTCGCGGCACAGTCCAAGCTGGTCAGCAACATCTTCACCGGCGGCGGTTCCGCCGAGGTCGAGAACGGACGGCTCAACATCCTGTTGATGGGTGGGGACGCCGGCGCCGACCGGCAGGGCCTGCGTCCGGACTCGATGACCGTGGCCAGTATCGACGCCGACACCGGTCGGACCGTGCTGTTCAGTTTGCCCCGCAACCTGCAGCACGCCCCGTTCCCGGCCGACCACCCGCTGCACGCCAAGTACCCGAACGGCTACTTCTGCCACGTGGAGGACCTCGCCGACGCCTGCCTGCTGAACGGTGTCTACACCCTGGCCGAGCAGAACAAGAAGCTGTTCCCCGGTGTGAAGTACCCAGGCGCTGAGACCACCGCAGCAGTGGTCGGTGAGACCCTTGGACTGAAGATCAACTACTGGGCGATGATCGACCTCAAGGGCTTCCAGCAGCTGATCGATGCCGTTGGCGGTATCCGGCTCGACATCGGCAAGA
Organism: Propionicimonas sp.; assembly: GCA_035433085.1. Lineage (GTDB taxonomy): Bacteria > Actinomycetota > Actinomycetes > Propionibacteriales > Propionibacteriaceae > Propionicimonas. Next base: position 19,332 of record DAORUI010000013.1, read on the forward strand.
AGGTCCCGATCGGCAGCCTGCACGGGCCCAAGGGCGTCTATGGCTGGATCCAGCCGGGCAAGAACGTCAAGCTGGACGGCTTCCACGCCCTCTGGTTCGCCAGGTCGCGCGAGTACTCCACCGACTACGAGCGAATGATCCGGCAGAAGTGCGTGATGAACGCGATGCTGAAGCAGCTCAACCCCACCACGGTGCTGACCAAGTTCCAGGACATCGCCGCTGCCGGGGAGCAGATCGTGGCCACCAACCTGCCGTCCGACCAGATCGGCACCGCTCTCGACCTGGCGATGAAGGGCAAGGCGGTGCCGATGGCCTCGGTCAGCTTCACCCCGCCGCTGATCGTGCCCATGGACCCCGACTTCGCCAAGATCCGCACGGTCGTCGCCGACAAGATCGCCGACTCAGAGGCGCTGGACGCTCATCCGGAGTCGACTGCAAGTCCGTCCGGCTCGGCCTCGCCCAAGGCGAAGAAGACCTCCACCCAAACCGATGACCTCGATTCGGTCTGCAAGGTGAGTGCCTGACGCACACGGTGGCTGAGCCTGACGAAGCCACTGCGGTCCGTGAACGCTGAACCGAACGGGACAAACCGGCCAGCAGGCACCCGGAATCGCCGGCGGGCCGCTCGATCCGACCACTGGCGGCAACTTTGTCCCGTTTCGGGAGCAGGCCAATCTGAGTAGACCCTCGGCGTGCTACCGCGAGTCGGGCTACAGCGTGCCCGAGCCCAGGATCGAGAAGACCTGCCGGCCCACCTCGGAGGTGAGTTCGCGGCCGGTCGCGAAGTCGGGTACGCGGGTCATCACGGCCATCCGGTAGTCGCGACCCGCCCCGGCCACCGTTCCCATCGAGTTCACCGCCCATAGGCCGTCGCTCGATTTGAACTGCACCCAACCGTTCTTCAGGTGCACTGCCACCGCGCTCGACTTCGGGGCGCCGACGCCCCAGGTCTGGTCGTCCTGCACCTTGCCCATCAGGTCGTAGACGAAGGTGGCCTCGGCCGGGGTGAAGGCGTCGGTGCCGCCGTCGACGAGGTGGTTCAGCAGGACAACCTGGTCCGACGGACTGGTCCAGGTCCAGCTCCAATCGTCGCGTCCGGTCTCGCGGCGGGTGTGAGTCATCTTCAGCTCGTCGGCCAGTTGTTGATAGGCGTCCGGACCGCCGCCGTAGGCCCACAGTTTCTCGGCCGCATCATTGTCGGACTGGGTGATCATCTTCGTGGTCAGCTCGACATTCTCCTGGCTCAGGGTGCCGCCGTCCGTGCGAGCCTTGCGCTGCACCATCAGGGCGATCATCACCTTCACCATGGACGCGTTCTGACTGGCGTAGTCGCCATTGAAGCTGTAGGTGCCACCACTGCGGACATCCTGGAGATACACACCGAACTTCTCGCTGCCGCTTGAGACGACCTTCAGCACTTCGTCTAGCTGGTCCTTGATCGGCCCGGTCGGCGAAGCGGTCGGCCTCGGGATGGTCGGGGTGCCAGAGCAGGCGGCCAGCAATGCGCCGCCGGCCAGTGCCGTGGCCGAGAGCAACAGTGATCGGCGACTCAGGTGGTTCATGCTGCATGCCCGTCGGTAGTCGGATTGGCCGCTGCCATCATGCCAAAGGGCTGGAGACCCGTTCGGTAAGCGCGATCCGTTCAAGGGTGTCGCCGTCCACCTCACCCTCGACGACCACCGCGGACCCGCCACCCAGCAGCGGGCTGAGCAATGCCGCGACGAGGGTCTCCCAAGCCGTCGTGGGGCGGACGAGGACGCGCGCGGCCTGTGACGGGAGTTCGGCCAGTTGGGCGTGGCTGAGGGTGTGTCCGCCTTCCGACCATGCAGGCGCGGACGCGGCCACGGGCGCGGCCCAGTGAGCGTCCGGCTCAGCCAGGGCCTCGGTGGTGAAGTCAAGGACACCGTCGGGTAGACCGCGCAGGCCGAGTCCAAGCGGGTGCAGGGAGCACGCGATGGTCAGCACACCGGGTGTCGGCTCGGGTCGCTCGGGACCGGTCACCACCAACTCGGCGTCAGCCGCCGTCTCGCCGCGATAGGTCAAGCCGCGCTGCCAGGCCGCGAGCGGCCAGATCAGGCTCATCCAATGGCCGGGGTGCGCCGCGCTCAGCGGTCCGGCGACCAGACCATCCACACCCAGGGTTTCGAGGAGGTTCGCGGTCTTGTCCACCCAGTTCGCGAAGCTCTTCACGCTGAGCTCGGTGCGGTCTCCCTCGGCGGGTCGATACCAGGTGACCAGCGGCTCCGAACCAGCCCTGCGGACGCGAGCCGTCAGCGCGGCGATGATCGGGTTCTCCACCCGCAACATGCTGACGTATGCGCCCGGCGGCGGGCCAGCCCAAGGCCGTTTCGGGACAAACCCGACGCGGAGTGACGCGTTCGGCCCCGACGGCCCGCGGCGAAGGCCACTGGTGGCAACTTTGTCCCGAAACACTGGTCGGCGCCGTTCGGACAGTCTCCGTCCTGCCGTCGGCAGCCGAGCCCGTGAGCTCAGGGAGGCCGTAGGCTCCTGCCATGCGCTACGTGGTGATCATGGCCGGTGGTTCGGGCACACGACTGTGGCCCTTGTCGAGGCAGGGCACGCCGAAGCAGTTGCTGCCGCTGGTGAACGGCAAGAGCCTGTTGCGGTTGGCCTTCGAGCGGGCGCTCGCGTCCGTGCCTGCCGAGCGGGTCTGGGTGGTGACCGGTGCCGCCTACGCCGACGCTGTGGCAGCCGACCTGCCCGAGGTGCCGGCGCGCAACATCCTTGGCGAACCTGTGGGTCGCGATTCCCTGAACGCGGTGGCGTGGCCGGCCGCGGTGCTGGCTCGCCAGGACCCGGACGCCGTGATCGCGCAGGTGACCGCCGACCATGTGATCGAGCCGGTCGAAGTGTTCGCCGAGTGCCTGGAGACCGCCTACGCCTTGGCCGAGGCGGACGCGTCCGCGCTGGTCACGCTGGGCGTCGTGCCCACTACCCCGCACACCGGCTACGGCTACCTGCACCGAGGTGGAGGCATCGACGGCTTTCCGGGCGCTCATCGGGTGGTGCAATTCGCCGAGAAGCCGGCGCTTGAGGTGGCCGAGGGCTACCTGGCGTCGGGGGAGTACTGGTGGAACGCCGGGATGTTCGTCTGGCGGGCCGCGACCTTGCTGGACCAGTTGCGCCTGCTGCTGCCCGCCACTCACGCATCGGTCACCGAGTTGGCCGAACATCCGGAGCGACTCGCTGACATCTTCCCCGGTCTTGCCAAGACCTCGGTCGACTACGGGGTGATGGAGCCGGTATCGCTCGGCCATGGCAGCGGTCATGTCGTCGCGGTCTCGCTGCCCATCAAGTGGCGTGACGTCGGCGGTTACGCCAGTCTTGCCGAAATTCTGCACTCGGACGCATCCGGCAATGCCATCTCAGGCCTGAGCGTCGCGCTGGACTCGACCGACAACATCATCGTGAACGACGATGACGACTCGGTCATCGGCCTGCTCGGGGTGACTGGACTCGTGGTCGTCAGGACGCCGCGGGCCACCCTTGTCGCCAGAACAGAGGACGCGGAGCGCATCAAGGAACTGGTTGCGGCCGTCACCGAGCAGGCCGGTCCGCAGTTCGCCTGATGCGGCGGCGCTAGATGAAAATGATCTGCGCGCCCTCGGAGAGCTCCATGAAGTCGGTCGCGCTGATCACCGCTTCGACGCCTTCGTAGAGGTCGGCCTCGTTGAGCTGCATCATGTCGAAGGACATCCGGCAGGCCCACATGTGACCGCCCATCTCGTGGATCTGCTCCAGCATCTCCGGGACAGTCGGGATCTCCAGGTCGGCGATCTGCTTCTGCATCATCTTCGTCGCCATCCGCGTCATGCCCGGCAGGGTGCCGAGCATCGCCGGGATGGGCATGCCGGGCGCTTGGGTCAGGTGCATTGCCGTGTTTCCGAGCATCGTGAACTTGAGGTCGTCCATGCGTCCCTTGGTGATCATGTCGAAGCCCCAGAACGTGAAGAACAGGTGGGTCTCGATCCCCTCACCGAGCGCCGCCGAGCCCAGGATCAGCCCGGGGTAGGCCATGTCGAGGTTGCCCTTCGAGCAGATGATCACCAGCTTGCGCTGAGCAGGGGCAGTGGGCGGGCAGTCCGGTCCGCTGAAATCGGGGACGAGCGGTGCGTCCGTCGTATCGGTCATTTTCGTTCTCCTTCGGGTGAGTCGATGGACGGCTAGACGCAGCCTTTGGGCTTGGGCAGCCCGGACACGTAGGCCATCTTCTTGGCGGGCTTGCCCGGGAAGAGCTCGAACAGCTCCTTGATCGGGAAGCCCCCGACCGTGCTGGCCCGCCGCAGCGTCGCGGTCTCGTTGCGAGCGGGGTAGTCAGCGCGCAGGAACCGGACGACGGCCCAGTGCGCGTCGGTGAGTTCCAGGCCGATCAGCTTGGCCAGTTCGGCGCCCAGCTTCTCGTCCCACTGGTCGTACGCGACCAGGAAGCCCTCTTCGTTCACGTCGATCGGACGACCGGCGATCATGGTGGTTGGCATCGTGCTCCTCAGAACTTCGGGATGATCGGGTCAGGCAGAACGGTGGCCGGGTCTGCCGTCGAATCCACGCCGGGACGGTCGACGTAGCCGCCGCCAGGGACGGGGTTCGGCTTGGTCGCGGACGGGGTCGCAGCAGCCTTCGGCTTGGCAATTGGGGCGGCCTTGGGACGCGCCGGCGCGCGGCCCTTCGTGACGCTTCGCTCGCTCCGCTCACGAAGCTCCTCAGGGGCCGGTGTCCGGGAGTCGCGCTCACCAAGCTCCTCAGGGGCCGGTGTCCTGGAGTCGCGGGTCGGAAGCTCCTCTGGGGTCGGTGTAGTGGAGTCGCGCGTCCGAAGTTCCTCAGGGGTCGGAGACGCGACAGTCGCACGCGGCGGCGGCGGGCTGGACGGCGCACCGATGGACGGCATTCCGGTGGCTTCGGCGCTCACCTGCTTCTCCACGCGCTTGCCGGCCAGGCTCATCGCGGTCGGGATCATCGGGATCGGGCGTCCGGGCAGCAGCATGTTCCAGTAGATCCAGCGGAACGCCAGTTTGCCGAGGTGGTTGAGGTGGGTCTCCTTGAGCAGCTTGAACGGTCCCACCACCGGCATCGGGAAGTTCCCCGTGAACGGCTCGGTGGTGTAGTTGAAGTCCAGCAGCATGCCCTTGCGGTTGCCCGATTCGATGAAGCAGTTCGCGTGGCCGTCGAAGCCGTGCGTCGCGGGCTCGCCGCGGTGTTCGGCCAGGAAGTTCTGCACGAACACGTCCGCGGCGAAGTGAGCCACCGAGCCGGCCTTCGAGGTCTGCAGGGTGCCCGCGTCCCCGAGCACGTAGATGTCCGGGTGCGCCAGGCTCACCATGGTGTGCTGGTCGCAGGGCACCAGGTTCAGCTCGTCGCCGAGGCCCGAACGGGCGATGTAGTCCGCTCCCATGTTCAGGGGCACCGTCACCAGCAGGTCGAAGCCGATCCGCCGTCCGTCGAAGGAGACGAGTTCGGCGGCATCGTTGTCTATCGATTCCACCGCGAAGTCGGTTTCGAGCGTGATCTGGCGATCGGTGAGCGCTGTCGCCAGCTCCCGGGACGCCACCGGCTTGGTGAAAGCGCCGTCGAGTGGGGTGACATAGCTGAGCTCGGTGCGCTCCCGGATGCCGTGCTTGCGCAGCCAGTCGTCGGCAAGGAACGTGAACTCCATCGGAGCCACCGGGCATTTGATCGGCATCTCGGTGATGTGCACCACGAGTCGTCCGCCACGGAAGCGGCGCATCGCCTCGGTGAGCGCCTGCGCGCCCGCCAGGCTGTAGAACTCGTGCACCTTCTCGCCCCACAGCTTGCCCTGCATTCCCGGGGTTGCGTCCGGACGCGGGGAGACGCCGGTCGCGATCACCAGCACGTCGTAGCTCAGCGTCCGGCCATCGGCGAGGTGCACCACGCGGTAGTTCGGGTCCACCTGGTCGATCTCGGTGAGCACCAGGTCGACGCCGTCACTGATGAACTTGTGCCGCGACCGCACGATGTCGGACGTGTTGTAGATGCCGAACGGCATGAACAGATAGCCGGGCTGGTAATGGTGCGCGTCGTCGCGGTCGACGACGGTGATGTGCAGCTCGTGCTTGCCGAGGGCCGCACGCAGCTTGTTGGCGATCATGGTTCCGGCGGTGCCGCCGCCGAGGATTACCAGGCGCTTCATCGTTGAACTCCTGTAAGTAGGACTGCCTGCGACGATACCGGGCAGGGTATGTGTCGCGCGACTGGTCAGGAGGTTCGCCTTCTTCTCGATCTGGCAACAGATGGCATTCGGACGGCCGTGGGTGAGCCGTGTGAAAAACTAGGCCCCGACAATGGGGATGCGATTGCTGTATCGTTTCAAAGAGCAGATCGAGGAAGGCCGACGATGACCGATTTCACTTGGACTGAGCTGGATGAGCGCGCGGTGGATACTGCGCGGGTGTTGGCTGCGGATGCTGTGGAGAAGGTGGGTAACGGGCATCCGGGTACGGCGATTTCGATGGCGCCGTTGGCTTACCTGTTGTATCAGAAGGTGTTGAAGGGTGATCCGGCCGATCCGAGGTGGGTGGGTCGGGATCGGTTCGTGTTGAGTATCGGGCATTCTTCGTTGACTCAGTACTGCCAGTTGTTCCTGGCCGGCTACGGCGTTGAGGTGGACGATTTGGCGGCTTTGCGGACGGAGGGGTCGTTGACTCCGGGGCATCCGGAGTTCGGGCATACCGCGGGTGTGGAGGCGACGACGGGTCCGTTGGGTGCTGGGGTGGCGAACGCGGTGGGGTTTGCGATGGCGGCTCGCCGGGAGCGGGCTTTGCTTGATCCGGCCACGCCGCTGGATGAGCCGTCGGTCTTCGATCGCACCGTGTATGCGATCGCCGGTGATGGTTGTATGCAGGAGGGGGTGGCTTCGGAGGCTTCGTCTTTGGCGGGTGCGCAGAAGTTGGGGAATCTGGTTCTGTTCTATGACGACAATCGGATTTCGATTGAGGGTGAGACCCAGATCGCGTTCACTGAGGATGTTTCGGCTCGTTATGCGGCGTATGGCTGGCATGTGCAGCAGGTGGATTGGACCAATGGGGGTACTGGTTACACCGAGAATGTGCAGGCCCTGTTCGAGGCGATCCAGGCCGCGAAGGCGGTTACGGATAGGCCGTCGTTCATCAAGTTGACCACGGTGATCGGTTGGCCGTTGCCGACCAAGGCCGGGCACCACTCCGTCCATGGCGCCAAGCTCGGCGCCGACGAGATCGCCGCCCTGAAGACGCAACTCGGGTTCGACCCGGCAGCCAACTTCGCCGTCGAGCCAGAGGTGCTGGAGTACACCCGCAAGCAGGCCGCCGACCGCGCCGCCGAGGCGAAGGCCGACTGGCAGCCGAAGTTCGACGCCTGGCGGACGGCGAACCCGAGCCAGGGCGAGCTGTTCGACCGGCTGGTCGAAGGGCGGCTGCCGGAGGCTCTTGCGCAGGCGCTGCCGGTGTTCGTGCCGGGGAAGAAGGCGACCCGGGCAGCTTCGGGTGAGGTGTTGACTGCGTTGGCCGACGCGGTCCCGGAGTTGTGGGGTGGTTCGGCTGATCTGGCGGGTTCGAACAACACCACGATGAAGGGCCAGCCGTCGTTCTTGCCGCCGGAGCAGTCTTCGCATGATTTCAAGGGCGACTACACCGGTCGTACTTTGCATTTCGGGATTCGTGAGCATGCGATGGGCAATATCGTGAACGCGATCACCCAGTCCGGGCTGACCCGCTGTTACGGCGGCACGTTCCTGGTGTTCGCCGACTACATGCGTGGTGCGGTGCGCCTTGCCGCCCTGCAGAAGGTGCCCAGCATCTTCGTGTGGACCCATGACTCGGTCGGGGTCGGTGAGGACGGCCCGACCCATCAGCCGATCGAGCACCTCGCCAGCCTGCGGGCGATCCCCGGCCTGGACGTGATCCGCCCGGCCGACGCCAACGAAACCGCCCAGGCCTGGGCCCAGGCCCTGGCCCACACCGATCGGCCTTCGGCGATCATCCTGTCCCGCCAGGACCTGCTGGTGGTCGACCGTGACCAGCCCGGCGTCGCACCGGCCACCGAACTGGCCAAGGGCGGCTACACCCTGATCGACGCCGACACCGACCTGAAGGTCGTGCTGATCGCTACCGGCTCCGAAGTCGAAGTGGCCCTGGCCGCCCGCGACCTACTCCAAGCCGACGGCATCGGCACCCGCGTGGTCTCCATGCCCTGCCAGGAGTGGTTCAACGCGCAATCGGATGACTACCGAGCCTCCGTCCTACCCACCGGGGTGGCCAAGGTGTCGGTTGAGGCCGGCTCGCCGATGGGTTGGCGTGAGTACGTCGGTGACGCCGGCGAGATCATCGCCATCGACCACTTCGGCGAATCCGCCTCCGGCTCAGTCCTGTTCGCCAAATACGGGTTCACCGCGGAGAACGTCGCCGCGCACGCCCGCACGGCCATCGCCAAGCTGGTCTAGCCCTGGCCGCCAGCCAGCTGAACAGCACCCCGTCCCAGCGGCTGCGGGCCAACGGGTTGCTGCTGCTCGCGTCCGCGCTGTGGGGGTTCGCCTTCGTCGCTCAGCGCGTGGGCGCCGAGCATGTCGGGGCGTTCTCCTTCACCGCGGTGCGGTTCGGGTTGGGCGCCTTGGTGCTTGTGCCGCTGGTCGTCGTCCGCGACCGCATCCGGAAGGTGCCGGTAGCCAAGCGCCGCCGGGCCAGCCGGGCGGTGGTGGTGCCCGGGATCGCGGTCGGCGTACTGCTGACCATCGCGGTGAACCTGCAACAGGTGGCCATGGTCGACACCCCGGCCGGCAACGCCGCATTCATCACCGGGCTGTACATGGTGTTCGTGCCGGTGATCGCGGCCTTCCGGGGCCACCGCAGCAACGTTGCGACAGTCCTCGGCGTGCTGGCTTCGCTGGCAGGGCTGTACCTGATCAGCGTCACCGACGACCTCACCATCGGCCGCGGCGAACTGGTGCTGATCATCTCCACGGTGTTCTGGGCGGTACAGATCCTCGTGATCGAGCACGTCGCGGGGCATCTCGCGGCGTTGCGGTTCGCGATGGTGCAGTTCCTCACCTGCGCAGTGCTCAGTTCGCTCATCGCGCTTATGGTCGAACCGACGCCGTTCGCCGGACTGGCGGACGCCTTCGTCCCGCTGCTGTACGGCGGCCTGGTCTCGGTCGGCATCGCCTACACCCTTCAGGTGGTTGGCCAGCGGCACGCGCTGGCCACGCATGCGTCCCTGATCATGGCGACCGAGTCGGTGTTCGGCGCGCTCGGTGGAGCGTTGATCCTCGGTGAGTTCATGGGGCTGCGCGGCTACGCCGGCGCGGCACTGATGATCGTCGGCATCGTGGTCGCCCAGTTGGGCACACCGTCGCAGCGACTGGACACCTTTGACGAGCCGGTCGAGGCGCTCACGTAGCATTGGCTGCGCCAGACCGAGAGGAATCCTGACGTGCCCCCATCCAAGAAGCTGTCCACGACCGCCAAGATCGGCATCGGGGTGGGAGCTGGACTGGTCGCGCTCCTCGGGGGCGGCTACGTAGCCGGTCACTTCCTGGCCGGCGAGAACCTGCCCGCCAAAACCTCGGTCAGCGGCATCCAGCTCGGCGGTCTCACCGCTGAACAGGCCACCGCCAAGCTGCAGGACGGACTGGCTGCGGCGTCCGCGCAACCGATCAAGGTGTCCGCGGGCAGCGACGCGGTTGCCTTCGAACCGGCGGACGTCGGCCTAGCGGTGGACTACACCGCGTCCGTCTCGCAGGCCCAAGGCGGCTCCACGTGGAACCCGGTGCGCATCCTGACCGTGCTGTTCGGCGGTTCGGAGCACCAGGCCGTGTTGAAGGTCGACCACACCAAGCTGGACGCGGCCGTGGCCGAACTCGCAAAGAAGGTCGACGTCGAGCCCGTGAACGCCGGGGTCAGCTACGCCGACCTCAAGCCGGTGACGACCGAAGCCAAGGACGGAGTGGCACTCGACCAGGCGGCCACCGTGGCTGCGATCAAAGCCGCCTACCTCACCGATGAACCGGTGACCGCTTCGGTTGCGACCGCCGAGGCCGAAGTGACCACCGCGGAGGCGCAACAGGTCGCTGACGGTCTGGCGAAGACAGCGATCGCCGACTCGATCAGCGTGAGCGTGGCGGACAAGGGCAAGCTCGTGCTCGCGCCCAAGGCCATCGCGGCCAGCCTCAGGTTCGAGCCCGACGACGGCTCCCTGAGCCCCAAGTTCGACAGCTCGGCCTTGGGCAAGCAGCTCACGGGGCAGCTCGCCGAACTCGGGCTCAAGCAACCCAAGAACGCGAGCTACACAATCAGCAAAGGCAAGCCGAAGGTGGTGGCGGCCGTCGATGGTGCGGGAGTCGATCCGGAGAAGCTGGGCACGGCGCTCGTCCCAGTTCTGGCGAAGGCGTCAGGACGCACCGCGTCCGTGGACGTGAGCACCCAGCCGGCCGCAGTGACCACGGCCGACGTGGAGAAGCTCGGTGTGAAGAAGGTGATCGGCAAGTTCACCACGTACTTCCCGGGCACGGCCTACCGCTACAACAACATCGGCAAAGCAGCGAAGCTGATCAACGGTACGTTCCTGATGCCGGGTGAGACATTCAGCATGAACGAGACCCTCGGCAAACGGACGACCGCGGCCGGCTGGATGTCCGGCGGGGCGATCGACGGGGGCAAGGTGGTCCAGCGGATGGGCGGTGGCATCTCGCAGGCCACGACGACCACGTTCAACGCGATCTATTTCGCCGGGTTGAAGGACATCTACCACAAACCGCATTCGCTCTACTTCAACCGCTACCCGGTCGGTCGCGAAGCCACGCTCGACTGGGAGAGCGTCGACATGAAGTTCAAGAACGATTCGCCGTACGGGGTGCTGCTGCAGGCCTCCATCACCGGCCATACCGGCGCGCAGGGCTCGGTGACGGTGAAGGTGTGGTCGACCAAGCGCTACACGATCAAGTCCAGCGCATCAATCCGCTCCAACTACCGGGCGCCCGGCAAGGTGGTCTACGACGACTCCGACGGTTGCATAGCCCAGAGCGCGATGAGCGGTTTCGACGTCCGGTTCAACCGGCTCTTCTACGAGGGCGACAAGCTCGTGAAGAAGGAGCCCTTCAAGTGGAGCTACAACTCCCTCACCCCGGTGGTGTGCGGCAAGGATCCCGCCAAGAAGGACTGAGCTCACCCGCCAGGGTCTGAGTGCGATCCCGAAGTAAGGGCCCCGGCCGTGAGGTGATGGCCCCGGCCGATCCCGGTCGCCCGGATTCCGGGACAAAACTGCCGCCCAATACCGCCGCGAGCGGCTGCGGGCGACAATCCTGCTGCTGTCGGCAGCTTTGTCCCGAAATCCGGTCAGGGGCTCCTGCGGGGTGTTGGCGGAGATTCGCAGCCGGGTCGATCCAGCGGTCACCGACCGCGGCGTGCGACACCGGCAGACCTTGGGACAAAACCGCCAGGCGATGCAGAATGCTTCGGCTGGCGACTGGGGGAGGTCGGTTGCGCGGCAGCTTTGTCCCGGA
>DAORUI010000014.1:0-17969 GCA_035433085.1 Propionicimonas sp.
GCGGCGGCGCTATCGATCCTGCAACTCATCGTGGTCAGCGCCTCGCTCGTGGTCGCCAATGCCACCCGCGCGCGGCAGGAGCGGGCGCTGCGGCTCTCCGGCAACCCGGTCGACACCAACCTGCGAGCCTCCGACTGGCCGGCTGTCGCAGTCACGGCAATGGTCGTGCTCGGTCTGCTCCTGCTGCCGATGGGCTCGCTGGCTTGGCGCTCGCTCGTCACCGCGGACGGCCTCGGCCTGGGCAACTACGCGGCGCTCGCCGGCCACGCCGGCCCGTTCACGGTGAGCGTTTGGCAGGCGCTGGCCAACTCGCTGGCGATCGCCGCCACCGCCACCGCGATCGCCCTGCTGCTGGGCCTGCTGGTCAGTTACGTGCTCTCCCGCCGCCCAGCCTCTTTGGCAGGCACCCGCGTCCTGAGGACGCTCGATCACATCTTCATGTTGCCACTAGGGGTTTCTGCGGTGACGGTCGGCTTCGGCTTCCTGATCACGCTGAACCGTCCGCCGCTCGACCTACGCTCCAGCTGGGTGCTGATCCCGATCGCGCAGGCGATGGTCGCGCTGCCCCTGGTGGTCCGGACGCTGTTGCCCACCCTGCGCGCGATCGATCCCCGGCTGCACGAGGCCGCCGCAACCCTGGGCGCCAGCCCGGCGAGGATCGTCGCCACGATCGACCTGCCGTTCGCGCTGCGCGGCCTCGGGCTGGCGCTCGGTTTCGCCTTCGCCACCTCGCTGGGTGAGTTCGGTGCGACGTCGTTCCTGGCGCGGCCCGACCGTCCGACACTTCCGGTGGTGATCTTCAGCCTGATCGGACGCCCGGGCGCGGAGAATTTCGGCATGGCGATGGCCGCGTCCGTGGTGTTGGCGGTGCTCACCGCGACGGTGATGGGCCTGGCGGAGTGGATCGGACCCAAGGAGGTCAACCCATGGTGAGCGGCCTCGAAGTCAGGGATGCGGTCGTGCGCTACGGCCCCGTCACCGCGGTGGCCGGCGTCTCGCTCGACGTCGCGCCCGGCGAGGTGGTCGCGCTGCTCGGCGCGTCCGGCTCGGGCAAGTCGTCGCTGCTGCGGGCGATCGCCGGCCTCGAACCCCTGGCCGCGGGCTCAGTCAGCTGGGACGGCGCCGATCTCGCACAGGTGCCCGTCCACAAGCGCGGATTTGTGGTGATGTTCCAGGACGGCCAGCTCTTCCCGCACTTGTCGGTGGCCGGGAACGTTGGGTATGCGCTCAACCAACCTTCCCTGAGCCGCCAGCAACCTTCGGTGAGTCTGAGTCCATCGACGGAGTGTGGTCTCGACAGGCTCGACCAGCCGATTGGTGGATCCGGGCTGAGCTCCCCGCAACGTTCCCTGAGCTCCCCGCAACGTTCCCTGAGCCTGTCGAAGGGCGAGCGCGTCGAGCAACTACTCGAGTTGGTCGGGCTGCCCGGCTACGGACCGCGTCCGATCACGGCGCTGTCAGGTGGACAGGCGCAGCGGGTGGCGCTGGCTCGCTCCCTGGCCGCGGAACCGAAGCTGCTGCTCCTGGACGAACCGCTCTCCGCCCTCGATCGAGGGCTTCGCGAGCACCTGGTCGGGGTACTGGACGCGACCCTGCGCGCCACCGGCACGCCCGCGCTCTACGTCACCCACGACCAGGACGAAGCCTTCGCCATCGCCGATCGGATCGCCGTCCTCTCGGACGGGCACCTGCTGCAGCTGGCCGACCCGCCCACGCTCTGGCGCCATCCCGCCGGACGCGAGGTGGCCAGTTTCCTCGGCTACGGTCCGTTCCTGTCTCCCGAGCAGGCGGTTGCGCTCGGCTGGCCCGGCACTCCGGACGGGGTCGTTGCCGTCGGTCCGTCCGGGCTGGTGTCCGACCCCGCTGGCGCCCAAGTCGAGGTGCTCGACTCCCAGCCCCGACGTGGCGGCACTGAACTGAGCGTGCGACTTCCCGCCGGCGAGTCGGCCAGCGTGCTGATTCCAGACATCGCCGCGCACGGACGCACCCCCGCCACGCTCGGGGTTCGCTTAGCGCCCGACGGCTGCACGGTGCTTGCGCGCGACTGATCGGAATGCGCCGATCTCCACCCGAGTGCGGCGCGAAACCCAGATCAGCGACTGATCATCGGGACTGGTGGACAAGAAGTTGTCCTCGGACGAGCGCCGGCTGCGACTGGGGGAGCGCGCCCTCTACGCTGGACGCGATTCGTTGGAGGTAGAAGGTGACCGAACCGAGCAATCTCGAGACCGCTCCGGAGCGAGCTCTCGACCAGGAGAGCGCAACGCCAGCCGAGATCCCCTGGCATCTGTGGGCCGTCGGCGGTGCGGCACTGCTGGCGAGCCTTGCCGGACTCGTCGAGGCGGTGTTCAGCCTGACCGGTAACGCCTGGTATTTCAAGCAGCTGGGCTATGGCCGTAGCCAGATCGACTACTTCACTGACCTCGGTTGGCTCGCGGCGGCGGTCTGGGCGATCGCGGTGTTCACGGGTGTGGCCGGGGCGCTGTTCCTGCTCTCCCGGCGCCGGGTCGCGGTGCCCCTATTGCTCGCGTCCGCGGTTGCCCACGCGGTGCTGCTGGCGGTGACTTACGGCTCACTGAATCGCTGGACGGTGCTCGGCGGCAGTTCCCTGACCGCCGGACTACTCGGCTTGGTGATCGCGCTCGGCGCCACCGGCTACGCCTGGTGGCTGAGCAAGCAGGGCGGTCTGATCTCCTCTTCGGAGGTCACCGGTCTTGTCCCCCGGCGAGCGGCCTGACCATACCGTCATCCCGCTGACCCGGTCTACGGCAAGCGCTACCTGAAGCAGCAAGGCCTCCGGGACCGGTGCTACAGCACCGTCCGGACGGCGGGATAGTGGCAGGCGACCTGGTGGCCGATCTCAAGTTCCACCAGCGCAGGGATCTCAGCGGCGCACTTGTCGGTGGCGTAGGGGCAGCGGGTGCGGAACACACAGCCGGACGGCGGGTTCTGCGGGCTGGGCAGGTCGCCCTTGAGCAGAATGCGCTCGCGGTCGCGGCGGGGCTCGGGCACGGGGACGGCTGAGAGTAGGGCCTGGGTGTAAGGGTGCAGCGGCTTCTCGTAGAGCGCGTTGCGGTCGGCCACCTCCATGGTGCGGCCGAGGTACATCACCATCACCCGGTCGGAGATGTGCCGCACCACGCTCAGATCGTGGGCGATGAAGACGTAGGCCAGGTTCTGTTCGGCCTGGATGTCCTCCAGCAGGTTGATCACCTGCGCCTGGATGGAGACGTCCAGCGCGGAGACCGGCTCGTCACAGACCACCAGCTTGGGCTTCAACGCGATGGCTCGGGCCACGCCGATGCGCTGCCGCTGGCCACCGGAGAACTCGTGGGGGTACCGGTTGTAGTGCTCGGGGTTCAGGCCGACGCGTTCCATCAACTCCTGGACGGCGCGCTTCACGCCGCCCTCGGGCTTGACCCGCTGGATCTCGAAGGGGGCGGCGATGATCGCGCCCACCGGATGGCGGGGGTTGAGCGAGCCGTACGGGTCCTGGAAGACCATCTGCATGTCGCGGCGCAGGTCGCGCAGGCCCTGACCCTCGGCGTGGGTGACGTCCTCACCCTCGAACACGATCTTGCCGCCGGTGGGTTCGAGGAGACGCAGGATGGTGCGTCCGGCGGTGGACTTGCCACACCCCGACTCGCCCACCAGGCCGAGCGTCTCGCCGGACTCAAGGGTCAGGGTCAGCCCGTCCACGGCCTTGACCGGATCGCCCTCGGTTCGGATCAGCTTCTGCTGATAGGTGGGGAAGTGCTTCTTCAGGTCGGTGACTTCAAGCAGGCTCACGGCAACTCCTACAGCCTGGGGGCGATGCGGTCGGCGAAGAGTTCGGCGCGCGTGACGACGGGGATGTGGCAGCGCGAGTCGTGCTTCGGGTACGACTCGACGAGCGCGGGCACCACCTCGTCGCAGGCGCACGGCGAGAACTCCCGGAAAGCGCAGCGCGGGTTGAAGGCGCAGCCCGGCGGAATGTTGATCAGGGACGGCGGGTTGCCGGCCACCGGGACGAGCCGTTCGGACTTGACCCGGTCGAGTCGCGGCATGGACGTGAGCAGTCCCCAGGTGTAGGGGTGGTCGGGCTGGTGGAAGGCGCCGTCGACCTCGGCGTACTCGACGCACTTGCCGCCGTACATCACCAGCACGTCATCGGCGATCTCGGCGACCACGCCGAGATCGTGGGTGATCATGATGATCGCCGAGCCGAATTCCTTCTGCAGGTCACGCATCAGATCGAGGATCTGCGCCTGCACGGTCACGTCGAGCGCGGTCGTCGGCTCGTCCGCGATCAGCAACTCGGGGTTGTTGATCAGCGCCATGCCGATCATCGCGCGCTGCCGCATGCCGCCGGAGAACTCGTGCGGGTACTGGTCGAAGCGTCGGTCCGGGTTGGGAATGCCCACCCGGGCAAGCATGTCGACCACGGTCGTACGGGCGGCCTTCTTGGAGACGTCCGCGTGCACCCGCAAGGCTTCCACCAGCTGGGTACCGACGGTGTAGTAGGGGTGCATCGCCGAGAGCGGGTCCTGGAAGATCATCGCCATCTTGCGTCCGCGCAGCCGGCGAAGCTCTTCATGGGACACCTTGAGCAGGTCCTGGTCGTCCAGCCAGATCTCGCCGGTCAACCGGGCGCGGGTGCCGCGATGCAGGCCCATGATCGCCAGTGAGGTCACCGACTTGCCCGAGCCGGATTCGCCCACGATGCCGAGGGTCTTTCCCTTCTCGAGGTCGAAGGTCAGACCGTCCACGGCCTTCACCACACCGTCATCGGTGGGGAAGTGGACGGTCAGGTCCTTGACTCGAAGGAACTTGCTGCTCATGAGGCGAGCTTCACTCTCGGGTCGATGAAGCTGTAGGCGATGTCGACGATCATGTTCGCCAGCACGATGAAGGCCGACACGATCATCACCATCGCCACGATGGTTGGCAGATCCATGTTGGTGACCGAACGGACGGCCAGATAGCCGAGCCCATGCAAGGAGAACACGCTTTCTGTGATGATCGCGCCACCCAGCAGGCCGCCAAGGTCGAGGCCAGCGGCGGTGACGATCGGGGTGAGCGCCGCACGCAGCCCGTGTCGCAGCACCACGGCCGTGGTGGCGACGCCCTTGGCGCGCGCGGTGCGGATGTAGTCCTCGCTCATGGTCTCGATCATGTAAGCCCGAGTTAGCCGGACGTAGCTGGCAGCGAAGAAGAAGGCGAGGGTGATCCACGGCAGGATCAGGTTCCGGGCCCATTCCCAAGGGTTATCGAAGAACGGGACGTAGTCCGGAATGGGCACCCAGCCCCATTTGATGGCTGGGAAGGTCAACAACACCAAGCCGACGAAGAAGGTGGGTAGCGAGAAGCCGATCAGGGCCGAACCGACGATCGTCCGGTCGGGCCATCGGCCCTTGTTCAGTGCAGCGATCAGGCCACCACCGACGCCGATGAGCATCCACAGCGTGAAGGCTCCGATGGCGATCGAGAGCGAGATCGGCCAGCCTTCCGCCACCATCTCGTTGATGGTGCGGTGCTGGTTGGTCGAATAGCCCAGGCAAGGGGCGGGGCAGTGCACGATCTGCTCTGGATGGCTGGCCCGGAGCTCTTCGTTGTCGGGGAAGTCACGACCCACGAACAGACCGGACATGAACTTGGCGTACTGGACCGTGGCCGGTTGGTCGAGGCCCAACGCTTTGCGGTTGCCTTCGAGAATGGTCGGAGTGCAGTTCTTCCCGCAGGTGTAGCGCGCGGGGTCGATCGGTGAGGCGAAAAACAGGGCGAAGGTGGTGGCGGTGATCAGCACGATCATCGCCACGGCCGAGGCCAGTCGCCTGAGGATGTAGTAGAACACAGCGCTCCTAGGTGGGAACCTGGGGGGCGCCGAGAAGGCGCCCCCCAAGTCCTTGGATCAGTGCTTGACCGAAACGTTCGCGATGTCGTAGTAGCCGGTGAACGTGGTGTTCACGACGGCGCCTTCGACGTTGCTGCCGTGAGCGAACACGAACTGGTCGTTGATCAGCGGGATGACCCCGAAGAGCTTGGTCACGACCTCGGTGTCGAGGGCGCCCCAGGCCTTGTCGGCTTCGGTACCGGTGAGGGCGTAGGCCTTGTCGATGCCGGCGTTGAACTCGTCGTTATCGAAGTAGCCGTAGTCCTGACCGGGGCCACCGGCGCTGATCTGGCTGCGGGAATCCAGCAGCTGCGGGATCACGGTGGAGGCGGACGGGAAGTCAGCGCCCCAGCCGGCCCAGTACGCGTCGTACTTGGTGGCGGATTCCGGCGACTGCAGGGTGCCGTAGTACTGCTCGGCCGGGATGCCGATCAGGTTGGTCTCGAAGCCAGCCGCGTCCCAACCGGCCTTCAACCCGGCGAACGCCTTGTCGAGGGTGTCGTTCTTGCGGTACGCGACGTTGATCTTGACCGGCAGGGTCAGACCGGCGGCCTGCAGGGCCTCCTTGGCCTTGGCCGAGTCACCCTTGTCGCCCGCCAGCAGCGGGGTGTTCGGGAAGGCCGGCAGTGCCGGGTTGATCAGCGAGTTGGTCGCCTTCACGACCTGGTCGCCGCCAGCGGCGGTGACGTAGGCGCTGCGGTCGGTGGCCAGGGCCAGAGCCTCGCGGGCCTTGTCGTTGCTGAACACCTTGGACTTGTAGTTCGGCACCAGGTAGCGGGTGTACGGCGAGGCCACGACCGTGTAACGGCCTTCCGCGCTGGCCACGTTCGACATTGCGGTCACCGGAGCGTTGTCCATGGCGATGGCGTTCTTGTCATCACCCTGGTCGGCGATGAGGCGCTCGTACATCGTCTCCTGGGTCAGGGACTCGTCCCAGACGATCTTGTCCGGGTAGGCCTTGCGGAAGCCGTCGGTTGCCGGATCCCAGTGCTCGTTGCGGACGAAGGTGGCGCCCTTGTTGGCGGTCCAGCTGCCCTCGAGCTTGTAGGGGCCATCGGAGAAGATCGCGTAGTTGGACTTCTCGCCCTGGTCCTTGTCGGCACGGAAAGCGCCGAAAGCGGTCATCGTGGCGGCCATGTTGAAGTCGCCGGCGGGGTTGGCCATCTTGAAGGTGATGGTGTTTCCGTCGCAGGTGACGGCCTTGTCGTACAGGTCCTGGCCGGTCTTCTTGTACGGGCCGGCGTACTTCGACGAGCCATCATCGTTCTTCGCGATGTCGAGGTACTGGATCGCGTAGTTCGGGCCGCCGGTGATCACGTCCACGGCGAAGGTGCGCGAGATGCCGTACTTGAAGTCCTCGCAGGTGACGGCCTTGCCGTCCTCCCACTTGATCCCATCCTTGATGGTGAACTTCCACTCCTTGCCGTCGGAGCTGACCGTGCCGGTGTCGGTGGCGGCGTCCGCGACCAGGGTGGCGGGATCGCCGTCCTTCGCGACCGGACCGAAGGTGGTCAGCGTGCGGGTGAACATCCGGTTTCCGTACTCGATGTTCACACCCACGTAGACGCGCTGCGGATCCCAGTGCTCGGTGGCGGTGCCGGACAGGATGTTCAGGGTGCCTCCGGCCGCTCCGCCCGCTGCCGCACCAGAGGTGGCGCCGCCAGCGGTCGAGGTGGCTGTGGGGCTGGACCCACAGGCGGCGAGGGCCAAGCCCAACGCCAGGGTCGTCGCCACACCGGCGACTATTTGTGTGCGCTTCATTCGCGCTCTCCTTTGTTCGTTGTTAGGGAGAAATCTGTGGTGGGGCTCACTGCCGGTCGGCCTTCGGGTCCAGGGCGTCCCGAAGACCATCGCCGAGCAGGTTGAACGACAAGACGACCAGGAACAGCGTGACGCCCGGGAAGATGAAGTAGGCCGGGTCGGACGTGGCGTAGTGGACGGAGTCGTTCAGGATCGAGCCGAAGGACGGGGTGGGTGCCTGGATGCCGACGCCGAGGAAGCCGAGCGCGGCCTCGGTGGCGATGTTCTGCGGCATGACGAGCGTGGTGTAGACGAGGATCGGCGCCCAGAGGTGGGGCAGCAGCTCCTTGAAGTAGATGCGACCGCGCCGGGCGCCCAGGGAACGCGCGGCCTCGATGAACTCGCGTTCCTTCAGCGAGAGCACTTGCCCGCGAATGACGCGGGCGAACACCGGCCAGCCGAAGAAACCCATCACCAGGATCATGAAGATCATGGACGGGATCGTCCGATCCATGTTCAGCGCGGCCTGCAGGATGTCGATGACGATGGTCGACAGCGCGATCAGCATCAGGGTCTGCGGGAAGCTGAGCACGAAGTCGGTGATGCGCGAGAAGAACCAGTCGACGCGTCCGCCCGCTGTTCCCGACACGATGCCGATGATGGTGCCGAGGATCAACGACACCATCACGGCCAAGGTGGCCACGACCAGTGAGACGGTGAGTCCGGAGATGACGCGGGAGAAGATGTCGCGCCCAGTGCCCGGTTCGACGCCCATCCAGTGCTGTGGTGAGACGCCGCCGAGCGGACCGATCGGCAGCGAGCCGAGGCCGCCGACCAACTCGGTGTGGTTGCCGTAGGGGTCAATCAGGCCGAAATGCGTGAGCACCGGTGCGAGCAGCGCGAGCACGATGAAGAACAGCGCCGCCCCCATGGCGACCATGGTGACCTTGTCCTTCGCCAGGCGTGCACGGGTGATCTGCCACGGCGTGCGGCCGGCAATCTCGGCGAGCGCGCCGGCGACATGCTGGACGGAACCGTCGCGTGCGGCAACCGCGCTGGCTTCAGGCATCCAGCCCTTCTTTCTCAGGCGTCCGGACGGTAACTAGGCAATTCGCCACCCAATGAGGCGCTTGGGAAAGATAGCACGCCACAGGCGGAATCCAGAGGGCGCAAGCCGCTTGGTTAGGAAACTGTAACCAACGTTTCCCATAGCGACTTCGCGCCCCCGCTCAGAATGCGGACGCCCAGGCTCACCAGGCAGGACCGCCTCATCGCGCCGCGCGGAGAAGATCGAATTCTCGTTCTCGTGCACCAGCCGGACCGGCTCGGGGACTACACCACGACCATTGAGCCTCGATCCACCGTACGGCGGGGTCTCGACAGGCTCGACCACCCGTTCGGACTGAGGAGGCCCGTGAGGGACGACCGGCTAGCCGCAACGGTCCCTGAGCCCTGATCCACCGATCGGCTGGTCGAGCCTGTCGAGACCGCGCTCACTCGGTGTATTGAGCTGGGGAGGCCCGTGAGGAACGAGCAGCTTCCAACAACGGTCCCTGAGGAGGCCCGTGAGGAACGAGCGGGCCGTCACGAAGGGCCGCCGACTGCGCGAGACAACCCGTCCGGACAGGTCGGATCAGCGGGAACCCGTCCAGCAACCGCACGTTCCCGCTGAGGGCTAGCGCATTCGTCGAGGACTGCCGCTCAATGGCCAGTCCTCGACGCAACTGCTAGCCCTCGTCGAGGCTCGGGGCATCGTTCTGGCCCAGGGATCGCAGCTTCTCGCCGATCCAGATAGGGCCCTGGCGGAACGCTTGGCGGGTCGTGCCCGCTAGGTGTGGGGTGATGGTGGTGCGATCCGAGACCACGAACGGGTCCGCGGGAGCGAGGGGCTCGCTGTCGAACACGTCCAGCGCTGCGCCTGCGATGGTGCCCGCGGTGACCGCGGCACGGAGCGCCGCCTGGTCGACGATCTCGGCGCGGGCGGTGTTGACGATGATCGCTGTCGGCGCCATCAGGGCGAGTTCGCGCTCGCCGATCAGATTGCGGGTGCGGTCGTTGAGCGGCACATGGATCGTCACCACGTCGCAGTTCTGCAGCAACTCGTCGAGTGCCACCAGTTCGGCGTCCGCCGGACCGTCGGTGACGAAAGGGTCATAGATCTCGACCTCGGGCTTGAAGGGGCGCAGGAGTTCGTGCACGCGCCGTCCGATGTGGCCGTAGCCGACGATCCCGACCCTCACCTCGGCGAGTTCGCGCGGGCCTGGTGCGGGGAAGTCCTCCATCCACTCGCCGTGCTTGAGGGCGGCGTGGGCGACCGCGATGAACCGCAGGTGGGCCAGCATCAGCCCGATGGTGTGCTCGGCGACGGCGTTCGTGTTCCGTCCGGGAACGCTGAAGATCTCTACGCCGTGCTCGCTCGCGGACGCGGTGTCGAGATTCTGCAGTCCGGCGCGATTGATGGCGATGAGCCGCAACTTGGTGCCGTTCGCGATCGCGCGGGCTGAGATCGGCGCGAACTGGGTGATGATCACCTCGTAGTCGTGCGGTGCCTCCAGTGCGGCGATGGTGTCGGAGTCGCCCGGCCCTTCGTTCTCGAGGCGGCGCACCTGCGCGCGCTGTTCTTCGATGGACGCCACGTCCCAGTTCACGCGGTCGACCTGCCAGCCGTTCGCTACCAGGGGTCCGCCGGCGAGCTCGGCGAGCTCCTCGGTGAACAGGTGGTCGAGCACGATCAGTGCTTTCCGAGTGCCGTTGTGCACCATCGGTTTCCCTTTCGAAAGCCAGGCGAGTTCTGCTGGCACTCCCTCACGATAACTTATCTTATTGACAAGCCGCAACTTTCGTTATAGAAAGTAGGGGAGGAGGCACGATGCGGCCGCAAGAGCGCTGGACGGCGATCCTGGATCGCCTGTCGGTCAACGAGCACGTCAGCACCAAGGAGCTGAGTGCAGAGCTCGGGGTCACCTCGGTGACCGTGCGCACCGATCTGCGCTTTCTCGAGGAGCACGGACGGCTCCGCCGCGTCCACGGTGGCGCGGTGCCGGCCAGCCACGTCCTGGAGACGAGCCATGATGACCGCGGGGAAGTCGACGGCTCCCAGAAGGCCGCCATCGCCGCTCTGGCCGCTACGCTCCTCGAGCCCGGGATGACCATCGTCCTCGACGTCGGCACCACCACCCTCGCACTCGCCGAACGCATCGCGAACGACGACGGGATCGCGGGCCTGAGGGTCGTCACCAACGGCCTGCGCCAGGCCGCCTGCCTGGAGCCGGCGATGCCCCGCAACGAGGTCTACGTGACCGGCGGAGTCCTGCGTCCGATGCAGCACTCGCTGGTGCAGTCGGGCGTGATCGAAGGGCTGCGGCGATTCCACGCCGACCTCGCCTTCATCGGCTGCGACGGGGTCGACCCGGTGCATGGGGTCACCACGACCAACCTGCCCGAGGCGGACATCAAGGAGGAGATGCGACGGCTCAGCGACCGGTCGGTCCTGCTGGCCGCCGGTTCCAAGTTGGGGGAGGTCGCCAGCGTTCTGGTCAATGGTGTCGGCGAGTTCGACACGCTGATCACCTCTGCCGACGCCGATGTCGAGGTGTTGACCAGACTCAAGCAACTCGGACTGGAGGTCCTGGTGGCCCCGGCTGCCGCGGATCGTGAGGACTCCCGGTGACCGGGCTGCCCTCCTCCAAGCTCTCCGCGACGAAGCCTAAGCGGGTGCCGATCGTCTGCTTCAACGTCAACCCCGCCGTGGAGCGAACCTGCATCGTGGATCGGTTCGCGCCCGGAGAGGTCAACCGGACGACCAAGACCATCGTCACCGCCAGCGGAAAGGCGGCCACGGTCGCCCGCACGATCGTAAGGCTGGGGCTCGATGCGATCCAGGTCGGCCCTGTCGCCGGCGAGGTGGGCCAGGCTTTCGTCCGGCTGGTCACGGCCGAGGGCCTGAAGGGCGACTGGCGCTGGGTGGACGGCGAGACGCGCACCAACATCACCGTCGTCGCCGCGGACGGCAGCCCAGACACCATCCTCAACGAGCCGGGGCCCACTCTCACTGCGGCCGATTGGGGTGCCCTCACCGAGAGCCTCCGGTTACACAGCCAACCCGGCACCCCGGTCTGCATCAGCGGATCGATGCCCGCGGGCGTCCAGGCCGGCCAGCTGACCGAGCTGGTGGTCTCGCTGCGAGAGCGGGACGTGCCGGTGTTCGTCGACAGCCACGGGTGGGCACTCGAGGCGTTGCTGCAGGGGCAGCCCTGGTGCGCGAAGGTCAACCACCACGAAGTGGCTGCCCTCCTCGGGCGACCGATCGAGAGTGCGGCTGACGCCGGCATCGCCGCGAGAGAGTTGTTGGCCACGGTCGAGGGGGTGGTGATCATCACCATGGGTGCAGCGGGTGCGGTCTTCGCCACCGCGGCGGAGGTCGCGCAGGTGACGCCGCCGCCCGTCGTTGCGGTCAGCGGCGTGGGATCGGGGGACACCTTCCTTGGTGCCCTGGTTGCCGCCATCCACACCGGTCGCGATGTCACAACCGCGGTGTTGTACGCGGCAGCGGCGGGTGCGGTCAATGCCACCAGCACGCGGCAGGGGTGCGTCGACCCCGAGGCGGTCGAAGCGGCGATGCTGCGGGGATCGGTTCACCGACTGGACGGAACCGGAGGCCGATGATGGATCCGCAGCTTCTCGGGATCGACATCGGCGGCAGCATGACCAAGGCAGCGGTCTTCGACACCTCGGGCCGCCTGCTCGCGGAAGCCTCGGCGCGAAGCCTGATCGTGGCGGACACCCCAGGGCATGCCGAACGTGACCCGGAGGCGATCTGGACTTCGGCGGTGCAGTCGATCCGTCAGGTGCTCGGCCACCCCGCGGTCATCCCGGAAGCCGTCGCCGGGATCGGCGTCACCGGTTTCGGCAACGGGCTCTTCATGGTCGACGCCGATGGACGGCCCACCCGTCCCGGGATCGCCTCGCTCGACTCCAGAGCCGCCGGCATCGTCGGCGAGTGGCGCGCGGCCGGTCTTGAGGACCTGATGTGGGACGCGACCCTGCAGCCCTTCTGGTCGGGCCAGCCGCTACCGCTCCTGGAGTGGGTGCGTCGCCACGACCCGGACGCACTCGACCGGGCCCGCCGAATCCTCGCCTGCAAGGACATTCTCCGGTTGCGGCTGACCGGTTCCGGTTGGAACGACCGGACGGACCTAGGCTCCGGCGGCCTGTTCAACCCCCTCGTCGGACGACCGGCCTACGAGCTCTTCGAGGCGATCGGGCTCGGCCAGGTCGGCGAGCTCCTTCCCGAGGACGGGGTTGCCAAGCCGGCGCAGATCGTCGGCGTCCTGGCCAAGGAAGCGGCCGAGGCCACCGGACTGCCGATCGGCGTCCCCGTCGTGGCAGGCGCCACCGACAACCTCTCGGCCCTGCTCGGCTCCGGCGTCACCGAAGCCGGCGGGCTGTCGGTGATCGGCGGCACCTGGAGCATCAACCAGGCGCTGAGCAGCGCCCACGTGACCGACCGCAGCGTGTTCCAGAGCTTCGGGTCGCACCGCGACGACCTGCAGGTGCTGGTCGAGTCCAGTCCGAACTCGATGAGCAACTTCGACTGGTTCGTCCGCAACTTCGTCGGCTCGGCCGGCCGGAGCGCCGCCAGCCTCTACGCGCAGTGCGACGAGCGCCTGCTCGCCCAGGAATCGGCCGCCGGTGACGCGGTCACCTTCCTGCCCCATCTCTACGGCAGCCCGCGGCACCCGCTGCGCACCGCTGCGGTGTTCGGCCTGACCGCCGACGTGGGTGCCAACCAGGTGCTGCGGGCCGTCTACGAGGGGATCGTCTTCGAACACCGGACGCTGATCGAGCGGCTGCCCGGCGTGGCAGCCGGAGCGCCCGCACGGGTCGCCGGCGGGGTGCTGCGCAGCCCGGCCTGGCTGCAGCTCTTCGCCGACGTGCTCGACCGCGCGGTGGAGACACCCGACACCGAGGAGGTCGGCGCTCGGGGGGCCGCGATGATCGCGGCTGTCGGCACCGGCCTCTACCCCGACTACCCGACCGCGAGCGCTCACATGACCAGGATCGCCGCGACCTACCTGCCCCGTCCCTGGCGGGTCGATCAGCTCGCCGAGCGCTACCAGCGTTACCGCGTCCTCCGCGAGCTCACCGCGTCCCTGCTGAGCTCACCGCCGTCCAAACCCGTCCCAGGAGCGACATGACCACCGACATCACCGCCATCGATCCGGCATTGGTGCCGGCATTCCGCCTCGCCTCCGGCGCGTCCATTCCGGCGATCGGGCTGGGCACCTTCGGCTCCGACCGGTTCAGCCTCGAAGAGATCGCGCAGGCGGTGGGGGTCGCGCTGCGCACCGGCTACCGCCTGGTCGACTGTGCCTCGGTGTACGCCAACGAGCACCTGATCGGTCCCGTGCTGGCCGAGACGATGACCGACCTCGGCCTGGCCCGCGAGGAGGTCTTCGTGATCTCCAAGGTGTGGAACGACGCCCACGACCCGGCGGACGCGGTCGCTTCCGTCCGCAAGAGCCTGGCCGACCTGCGCCTGGACTACCTGGACGCGGTGCTGATCCACTGGCCGTTTCCCAACACCCACGAGCGGTTCGCCGCCCCCGACGCGCGAAACCCGCGCTCGCGTCCGTACATCCACGCGGAGTACATGGCGCTGTATCACGCGCTGGAGGAACTGGTGGACGCGGGGCTGGTCCGCCACCTGGGTGTGTCCAACATGACCATTCCCAAGTTGCGGCTGGTGCTGCGGGACGCCCGGATCGCGCCGGCGATCAACGAGCTGGAACTGCACCCGGCGTTCCAGCAGGGCGAGCTGTACCAGCACAGCTTGGACCACCAGATGGTGGTCATCGGCTACTCGCCGATGGGTTCGCCCCGGCGTCCCGAGCGGGACCGCTTCGACGGCGACGTCGCGGACATGGAGCACCCGGTGATCGTCGCCGCAGCCGAAGAGCTGGGCGTCCATCCGGCCGAGGTGTGCCTGAAGTGGGCCGCGCAGCGCGGCCACGTCGCCATCCCGTTCTCGGTCAAGCCGGCGCAGATCGCGGCCAACCTGAGGGCCGTGACCGAGAAGCCGCTGACCCCTCAGATGCTGGACGCGATCCGTTCCGTGGAGGCTAACAGTCGCCTGATCAAGGGTCAGGTGTTCCTCTGGGAGGGTTCCGGTTCGTGGCTCGATCTGTGGGACGTCGACGGCACCATCCCAGGCTGGACGGGGTATGGCAGCACCGCAGCCGAGTAGTGCGACGAGCGCTTGCCTGAGCGAATCCGGCGACCTGGGGTTGCCGGTGACCCGCGAGTGGCGTCCGGCTCAGTGGACGGCGGCCTGCGGTTCGGACGCATCGTGGCGGGCGCCGATCAGGCTCTCCCCGGCCACGAAGGTGGGCGGGATCAGGTGAACGGCGTGCGGCGCTGTGGCCGTCCGCTCGACCGCGGCGAGTGCCAGCTTCACGATCAGGCTGGCCGCGTCCTCTCGATTCATGCTGAGGTAGGTGGGCGCCACCGGGGCGCTGTCGAGGTCGGCCTTCTCGGTGAACCCGATCGCCGAAGCATCCACGCCCGGCTGGATCCCGTTGGCGACCATGGCCTGGAGCAGGTCCGAGAGCGGGTAGGGCGGCATGGCGATCATTCCGAGCGCGTCGGCGGCGATCGCCTGTTTCACGGCGCTGTCCGCTTCGAACGCACCGGCCTCGGCAGGGATCCAGACCAATTCGAGGTTGCGCTCGGCGACCGACTCTTCGACGCCGCGGGCGAAGCGGTGGGTGTAGTTCGCGGCCAGAATGGTCGGGTTGGTCTCGCAGACCACGCCGATCCGCCGATGTCCGGCGTCGGCCAGCAGGGACGTGCAGCGCCGACCCGCCTCCTCGAAGTCGAAGTCGACGCAGGTGAGCCCCTCGTGCTCATCCGGGACGCCGATCATCACCGCCGGGATCGGGATCTGGGAGAGGGCCGCGATCCGGCGCTCGCTGGATTCGATCTCGCCGACCAGCACGGCGTCGCACAAGGCGGTGCTGGCGACCCGGACGATGCCGTCGGTGCCTTCGTCTGCCGTCACCAGCATCACGTCGTAGTCGCTGCGCCGGCAGGCCCGGGCGATGGCGTCGATGTAGCGCATCTGGCTGGCCGCGTCCTGTCCGGGACGGTGGGGAGTCACCAGCGCGAACAGCTTCGAACGCCGATTCTTCAACGCTCGGGCACCAGAATGCGGCTGGTAGCCGAGTTCCGCCGCCGCAGCCAGCACGCGGTCGCGGGTGGCGTCGGGGACGGGCCGGCTCCGGTTGATCACGAAGGAGACCGTGGTCTGGGACACACCCGCCAGCCGGGCGACGTCGTTACTCGTCGGCAGCTTGGCCATGGCTCCTCCTAGGTGTGCCGGCAATGCTCATGGTAGGTACCCCAGCAGCTCTGCGGGATCTTTTCAGAGATTATCCTAATACGTATTGCACACCGAGTGTGTAATACGTATGATCAGGCTCACCGGATCGATGGAGTGCCCAGCTCGATCAGGCGTCGGAGGGTCCTGGGCACTGGACCGAACCATCCTCAAGGGAGAGCGACATGGGTTCACCGTTTCACCGTGCGGATGCCGGGTCTGCCCACTCACCACTAGCTACCAGCATCGAAGCTGGCAAGGAGTAGAACGATGAAGAAGACACTGACCGCTTTGCTCGCGGCACTGCTGGTCGCCGGATGCTCATCCGGTGGGCCGGCAGCCAGCACTCCCGCCGGAACCGCCGCCGGCACCGCAGCCAGCACGCCCGCGGCCGCCACCGGATCGATCTCGGTGATGGCGAGTCAGGACTGGGTCAAGGACCCGGAACTGGCGTTGGCCAAGAAGTTCGAGGAGTCGACCGGCATCAAGGTCGACTACCAGATCGTGCCCGCCGACCAGTACCCGGCGTTGCTCACCACCAAGCTGAACTCCGGCGAGGCCGCCGACATCTTCATGAACCAGTCGGGCAAGTTCGACATCGTCTCGCAGCTGCAGATCGAGAAGAACGGCACCGATCTGACCGACCAGGCGTGGGTCTCGACCTTCGACGCAGCGGTCAAGGACCAGGTGAGCGCCAACGGCAAGGTCTACGGCATCACCATCTGGGACCAGTCCGACAGCTACGCGTACATTTACAACAAGTTGATCTTCGCTGAGCTCAACCTGACCCCGCCGACGAACTTCGCGGAGTTCAAGGCGGTCTCCGAGGCGATCAAGAAGGCCGACATCACGCCGATCTACGAACCCGTGAAGGACGGCTGGCACCACCAGCTGAACTTCTTCGACGTCTCGGCCGCTTACGACAAGTCGGACGCGAACCTGGTGGCGAACCTGAACGCGAACAAGGCCACCTTCGCCGAGACCCCGATCTTCAAGCAGATGATCGAGCAGATGAAGGAGGTCTACGACGCCGGTTACTGGGGTGAGGACGCCTTCTCCAACGAGTACGCGAACCTGGCCGCCGAGATGGCCACCGGCGACTACGCCATGACCACCAACATGATGGGGCGGATCGCCGACATCGTCGCGGCGGGCAAGAAGTACACCGAGGACGACTTCGGGATCTTCCCGGCGCCCTACCTGGACAACCAGATCATCGCCGAGACCCCCTGCGGCCCGTCCAAGTTCATCTACTCCGGCAGCAAGAACACCGACGCGGCCAAGAAGTACCTGGCCTTCCTCGCTGAGCCGGCGAACCTGCAGTACATGATCGACGAAGAGCCGTCCTTCAACGCACTGCCGTTCAGCGGGCTGAAGACGACCTACCCGGCTGCCATGGAAGCGGCCATCAAGGCCTTCAAGCCGGGCACCTCAACCGTCTACCAGAACGCGGTCGTTTACCTGAACCCGCAGTGGATGGACTTCGGCTCCGACCTGGCTGCCTACCTCACCGGCGACATGGACGCCGACGAAGTGATCGCCAACATCGACGAGCGCAGGGCCGACCAGGCCGCGGCCGCCAAGGACGCCAACTGGTGATGGGCCTGCCGGTGGCCGCGGGGTGTTGGGTTCCGCGGCCACCGGCACCACCCGAACGCTCCCTGAGCCCAGCAACGCTCCCTGAGCCCAGCCAACGCTCCCTGAGCTTGTCGAAGGGCGCGGCCCCCACGCTCCCTGAGCTTGTCGAAGGGTCGCTGGTGAGGCTTCGTCAGGCTCAGCCATCGTTCCCTCAGCCCCCAGCCAACGCTCCCTGAGCTTGCCGAAGGGTCCTTGGAGGCTTCGTCAGGCTCAGCCATCGTTTGGTCAGGCTCAGCCATCGTTTGGTCAGGCTCAGCCAACGTTTGGTCAGGCTCAGCCATCGTTGAGGCTTCGTCAGGCTCAGCCAACGTTCCCTGAGCCCCCAGCTAACGTTCCCTGAGC
>DAORUI010000014.1:18069-19830 GCA_035433085.1 Propionicimonas sp.
CGTTCCCTGAGCTTGTCGAAGGGTCCCACCCCGATTTCTGGAAGTGATCGTGAACAAGAAGAAGCTCTACCCCTGGTACTTCGCAGCCGGTGCACTGGTCGTTTACGGCGCACTCTTCGTGCTACCTAGCCTGGTCGGTATCGGTTACTCCTTCACCGACTGGTCCAGCTATTCCGACGAGATCTCCTTCGTCGGCCTGGACAACTTCGCCGAGATCTTCTCGCCGAAGCGGGACTACCTGGACTACATCTGGAACACGCTGTGGTTCACCGCGGCGACCACCATCGCCAAGACGGTGCTGGCACTGGCCTTCGCGATGCTGCTGGCCAAGGGCGTGAAGGCACTCAACTGGCACCGCGCCATCCTCTACATGCCGGCGGTGTTGTCGGTGCTGATCGTCGGCATGGTGTTCACCGCGATCCTGGATCCCCGCTACGGGCTGCTCAACACTTCGCTGCGTGCGGTCGGGCTGGACTTCCTCGCCCAGAAATGGCTCACCGATCCGAAGCTGGCCATGTGGTCGGTGATCGGCGTCGACATCTGGCGAGGCATGGGCTACATCATGACCATCCTGATCGTCGGCATCCTGTCGATCTCGGCCACCTACGACGAGGCCGCGCAGATCGACGGCGCGTCCGCCTGGCAGCGCTTCCGCCACATCACGCTGCCACTGCTGCGTCCGACTCTGGCGGTGACCATTGTTCTCAACGTCCTCTACGGCCTGAAGGTCTTCGACATCGTCTACGTCCTCACCAACGGCGGCCCAGGACACCGCACCGAAGTGCTCTACACCGCCGTCTTCGAAGAGTTCTCGCGCGGACGGTACGCCGTCGGCACCGCCTTGAGCACGGTGATGCTGCTCATCATGGTGGTCACCGGCGTGTTCATGATCCGCGTCCTCACCCGCAACGAGGTACAGGAATGAAGACCCGCCCCAGCATTGGCAGCAAGCCGCTCGCCATCTTCAAGAACGTGATCGCCTGGACGCTTTCGGCGATCATGCTCGTCCCGCTGCTGCTGATCGTGTTCACGGCGTTGAAGGGCGATGACGACGCCCGCAGCATGTCGTTCTCGCTGCCCTCGACCTGGGACCTGGGCAACTTCGCCACGGTGATCGAGAAGGGCCGGCTGGTCAACGGCTTCCTGAACAGCCTTCTCTACGCCGGCGTGGGCAGCGTGCTCACCGTGCTGCTGGCGGCGATGGCCGCCTATGTCTTCTCGCGCCGCCGGAACCGGTTGAACCAGTTCTGGTACATGTTCCTGGTGATGGGGATCGTGCTGCCGATCAACTACGTCGCCCTGATGAAGGTCATGCAGGCCTTCGCGATCAACAACACCCGGGTCGGAATCATCCTGCTCTACATGGCACTGCAGTTGCCGTTCATGGTCTTCCTGATCTACGGCTTCGTCGCCCGGATCCCGGTGGAACTGGACGAAGCCGCGGTGATCGACGGGTGCGGACCGATCCGGCTGTTCTTCTCGATCATCCTGCCGCTGATGAAGCCGGTGCTGATCACCGCGATGGTGCTCTGCTTCCTGAACATGTGGAACGAGTTCATCGTGCCGCTGTACTTCCTCAACGCGACCGACAAGTGGCCGATGACCCTGGCGGTCTACAGCTTCTTCGGCCAGTTCGAGACCCAGTGGAACCTGATCGCCGCCGATGTGCTGCTCACCAGCCTGCCCGTGGTGGTCATGTACCTGGTGGCCCAGAAGCACATCATCGGCGGCCAGACCGCCGGCGCGGTGAAGGGCTGAGCG
>DAORUI010000014.1:19930-23158 GCA_035433085.1 Propionicimonas sp.
TGCCCAAGCCCGGCGAGGGCTTCTACGGGCTCGGCCAGGAGGAGGACGGAGGCTACCAGCGTCGCGGCGCCAAGGTGCACCTCTACCAGCACAACATGCGCATCCCGATGCCCTGCCTGGTCTCGGACGCCGGCTACGGCCTGCTGTTCGACTGCGGTTCGCTGCTCACCTGGGACGGCCGGGCCGAGGAGCAGGTGCTCAGCATGAACGCGGTCTCGGCGATCGACTTCTACCTGATCGCCGGCGGTGCGGACGAGGTCGTGCGCGGCTTCCGGCGGCTGACCGGCGCTGCGCCGATGCTGCCCAAGTGGGCCTTCGGCTACATCCAGTCCAAGGAGCGCTACACCGACGCCGACGAGCTGGTCGGCGTGGCCGAGCGTTACCGCGAGCTCGGGGTGCCGCTCGACGCGGTGGTGCAGGACTGGAAAACCTGGTCCGGCGACCAGTGGGGACAGAAGACCGTCGATCCCGTCCGCTTCCCCGACCTGCCGGCGATGCGCGCGCGCCTCGAAGCCCTCGACGTGCATTCGATGGTCTCGGTCTGGCCGAATATGGCCCTGGAGTGCCCCGATCACGCCGAGTTCGCTGCGGCCGGGCTGCTGCTCTGTGACCATTCCACCTACGACGCGCTCAGCCCGGAGGGCCGCGACCTGTACTGGAAGCAGCTGCGGCAGCTCTACCTGGGTTTCGACTCCTGGTGGTGCGACTCCTCCGAGCCGTTCTCCGCGCCGGACTGGCAGGGCAGCGTCCTGCTGTCCGAAGACCAGCGCTTCGACCTGGTCGGACGCGAACACGAGCGCTGCCTGGGAGCCCGGCAGGCCAACCTTTACGCCCTTGAGCACGCTCGCGGCATCTACGAACACGAGCTGGCCGAGCAGCGCGCCGGCACCGGCCCGGTCCGCCGCGTCCTCAATCTCACCCGTTCGGGCTACCCGGGCACCCAGCGCTACGGCGCCGTGCTGTGGTCCGGCGATGTGTCGGCGACCTGGTCGACCCTGCGCGGCGAGGTGGCCAAGGCGATCTCGATGGGCCTGTGCGGCGTCCCCTGGTGGACGACCGACGCCGGCGCCTTCTTCGTCGGCGGCACCGAGTGCTGGCGGCGCTGGTGCGGCGACCCGGACGCGGCGCCGGTCTGGTTCTGGAACGGCGACTACGACGATGGCGTGGCCGACCCGCGCTATCGCGAGCTGTACGTCCGCTGGCTGCAGTTCGCCTGCTTCCTGCCGATGTTCCGCTCCCACGGCACCGACACCCCGCGCGAGATCTGGAACTTCGGCGAGCCGGGAGATGAGTGCTACGAGGCGATCGCGGCCACCATCCGGCTGCGCTACCGGTTGCTGCCCTACATCTACACCCTCGCCGCCGAAGCCTCCCGCGAGGGCGGGGTGATGGTGCGGGCGCTGCTCTTCGAATTCGTCAACGATCCCCGCGCCCGCGAGATCTCCGATCAGTTCCTGCTGGGCGACGCCTTCCTGGTCTGCCCGGTGCTGGCAGCCTCCGTTGCCGTCGACGTTTCCACCACCCGGGAGTGCTATCTGCCCGCCGGGACGGATTGGCACGACTTCTGGACCGGCGAGCGCTTCGCCGGCGGCCAGACCATCGAGGTGACCGCACCGCTCGGCCAGGTGCCGCTGTTCGTCCGGGCCGGTGCGGTGATACCGCTGCAGGCGCCGGTGAATCACTCGCTGGCCAACCGCGACGAGTTCGACATCGTGATCTACCCGGGGGCGAACGGCGCCGGCCACCTCTACGACGACGACGGGCTCAGCCACGACTACGCGTCCGGCGGCTACACCCTGGTGAGCTTCGATTGGCTCGACCAGGACCGCACTCTCACGGTCCGCGCCGACGCCTGGGCACGAACCGTCCCACTGACACTGCGACTGCACCACGCCGGCCAGAGCCGGGAAACCAGCTTCGACGGAACAGCGACCACCATCACCTTCGAGGAGAGGTCATGATCGGCAAGGACAACTGGGACGAAACCCGGATCAAGTGGACGAACTACTGGCAGCGCAAGAACGAGGGCCGTCCGCTGATGTGCGTGATCGCCCGCGACCCGAGCATCGAGGCCGCCCACCAGCAGGCACTCGCCGAGGGCAGCCGTCCGTTCTCGGTGCTCTGCCAGGGCACCGACCCGACCATCCCGGCCGACCTGATGGCGCGGGACATGGACGACCTGTACACCGACGCGGTCCGGATGGACCAGCGCTACCGGCACTTCTGCGCCACCCACCACTTCCTCGGCGAGAGCTTCCCAAACATCGACGCCGACTTCGGTCCGGGGTCGATGGCGACCTACCTCGGCTCGAATGTGGTCTTCCGCGAAGACACCCAGTGGTTCGAACACTGCATCGACGACTGGGCCGGCCACCCGCCGCTGACCTTCGACCCGCAGGCCTACTGGTGGGCCAAGCACCACCAGCTGATCGCCGACCTCAGCCGGCTCGCCGGCGATGACTACCTGATCGGCATGCCCGACATCATGGAGAACGTCGACGTGCTCGCGTCCCTGCGCGGGGTGGAGAACTCGCTCTACGACATGATCGACGAACCCGACGAGGTGCTCCGCCGGATCGATGAGGTGGGCGCGGTCTACTTCGAGTACTTCGACCGCTTCCACGAGCTGATCAAGACCCCCGAGGGCGGCAACGCCTACACGGTCTTCCAGATCTGGGGGCCCGGCCGTACCGCCAAGCTGCAGTGCGACCTGTCGGCGATGCTGTCGCCGGACAACTTCCGCGAGTTCATCCAGGAGTCGTTGCGCACCCAGGCCAAGCGGCTCGACCAGGTGCTCTACCACCTCGATGGGACGGACGCGATCCGCCACCTGGACGCGGTGCTGGAGATCGAGGAGATCGACGCGCTGCAGTGGACCAGCGGCGACTTCGGGCCGGACGGCACCCTGCCCGACTGGGACGCGATCTACGACAAGGCCCGCGCGGCCGGCAAGTCGATCTGGGTGAAGGTCTACACCGGTGAGTTCGACGACTGGGTGCGCAATACCGACCGGATCGTCGCCAAGTACGGCTCGCACAGCCTCTTCCTGCACTTCCCGGACATGTCGCTGGCACAGGCCGAGCGGCTGCTGGCGCACGCCGAGGCGAACTGGAGCGACATCGAAGGCACCTTCCGTCCCTGAGCGGACGGCCCACCGAACAACTGCTGACCAAGATGGAGGATTGAAATGTCGATCGTGGACGACCTGTCCGAAGGCGTGCAGAAGGG
>DAORUI010000014.1:23258-30223 GCA_035433085.1 Propionicimonas sp.
AAGGCGGTGATCGGCACGGTGAAGGGTGACCTGCACGACATCGGCAAGAACCTGGTGAAGATGATGCTCGAAGGCGCCGGATTCGAGGTCGTCGACCTCGGCGTGGACGTGCCGGACGAGAACTTCGTCGTGGCCCTGCAGGAGCACACTCCCGACGTGCTCTGCCTTTCGGCCCTGCTCACCACCACGATGCGCCAGCAGGGTTCGGTGATCGGTGCGATCACCGCAGCCGGCCTGCGCGATTCGGTGAAGATCCTGGTTGGCGGTGCGCCGATCACCACCGCGTTCGCCGCAGAGATCGGTGCGGACGGCTACGCCCCGGACGCCGCTTCGGCAGCCGAGGTGGCCACCAGCCTGCTGCCGGCCGCCTGAATCCGTCCGTTCGAACCAGC
This sequence comes from Propionicimonas sp., assembly GCA_035433085.1. Classification (GTDB taxonomy): domain Bacteria; phylum Actinomycetota; class Actinomycetes; order Propionibacteriales; family Propionibacteriaceae; genus Propionicimonas. Next base: position 23,651 of record DAORUI010000014.1, read on the forward strand.
CAACCAGCCAACCAACCAGCAAGGTAGCCAGCCGTGGACAAGGTCACCGCCACCGAGAGCGGGCTGCTCGCCGACGCTCTCGCGGCGGCGGGCCACCAGCTGCCGATGCCGTGCCGCGGCCGGCACTCCTGCGGCAAGTGCGGGGTCTACCTGGCCGGGTCCGTCACCGAGCCGACGCCGGAGGAGAGCCTGCTGCTGGCGCGCAACCGGCAGCCGGACCTGCCCGGCTACAGCTACCGGCTGGCCTGCCTGGCGCGGATCAGCGGTGAGGTGGCGATCGTCGCCGCCAGCATCTCCGGCGTGGTGGTCGCCGAGGTGGGCATGGAGTTGGCCAGCTACGACGGCGATCGGCCGGACAGTCTCGGGGTGGCGATCGACATCGGCACCACCACGGTCACGGTGGTGCTGTTCCGTCTGGGTGACCGCGAGCAATTGGCCAGCGTCAGCGAACTCAACCACCAGGCCAGCCACGGATCGGACGTCCTGAGCCGGATCGATGCCGCGAACTCGATCGGTGTGGAGCCGCTGCGCCGGCTGATCGTCGACCAGCTCGACCGGATGCTGGCCGCTGCGCTGGGGGCGGCTGGGGTCGAGGCGTCCGCGGTGACCAGGGCGACGATCACCGGCAACACCACGATGCTGCACTTCCTCACCGGCCTGGAGGTCGCCAGCCTGGGGGTGACGCCGTTCACCCCCGTGAGCCGTTTCGGCACCACCGTTCCCGCTGCCGAGGTGCTGCCCCGGTTGGGCTCCGCCGAGCTCTACCTGCCGCCGGCGATCTCGACCTATGTCGGGCCGGACATCACCTGCGGCCTGTTGGCGACCGGCTTGGGCAGCCACACCGAGGCCGAACTGCTCATCGACGTCGGCACCAACGGCGAGATGGCCCTGGCCGCCGGCGGACGCCTGTGGTGCTGCTCCACTGCTGCCGGTCCGGCCTTCGAGGGTGCCGAGATCTCCGCCGGGATGCCGGCCCTGCCGGGGGCGATCGAGGACGTCTGGGTCGAGGCCGGCGAGTTGCGTTACGCGACGATCGGGCACAAGCGCGCCAAGGGCCTGTGCGGCACCGGCCTGATCGGTGTGGTGGATGCCCTGCTCGACCTGGGCCGGATCGATGACACCGGCCTGCTGGCGTCCCCGTCCGTGCCGATCGGCGACAGCGGGATCGAGCTCACCCAGGCGGACGTCCGCAAGCTCCAGTTGGCCAAGGCGGCGATCGCCGCCGGGATCGACACGCTGCTCGCCGAGGCCGGCCTGGCGCCCGACTATCTGGCGGTCGCCCACCTGGCCGGTGGCTTCGGCAGTTACCTGCAGCCACTGCCGGCCGCCGGGATCGGCCTGATCCCAACAGAACTGGTCGAGCGGGCCGAGCCGGCCGGCAACACCGCGCTCACCGGGGCGGTGCTGTTGACGCTGTCGCGGGCTGCCCGCGTCCGCGCCGCTGAACTGGCCGAGCAGGCACAGGAGGTCGGTTTGGCCACCCACCCGGTCTTCACCGAGCGGTTCATCGAGAACATGGGGTTCCGGGAATGACCGACCTCGTCGCCGCCGCGCTCGACTTCGGCTTCTCCCATGCCGCGCTGCTCGACCCGGCCACCCTGGTGGTGCGCGAGGAGGTGCGCGACATGTGTGCGGCCGACCGGTGCCAGATGTTCGGCCGGTCCTGGACCTGCCCGCCCGGCAGCGGACCGCTCTCTCAGAACCGCCGGACGGTGGCCCGCTACCGAACCGGCCTGCTCGTCCAGACCACCGCGGAGCTTGAGGACCCCTACGACTACGAGGGCATGATGGCCGCCGACGCCGAGCAGAAGCGGCTTCTGGCCGAGTTCCGCGAAGAGCTCTGGCCGGACTATCCCGACCTGCTCACCCTCGGCAACGGGGCCTGCACGATCTGCCCGGTCTGCACCTACCCGGACGCGCCGTGCCGGCTCCCGGAGCGCGCCATCGAATCGATGGAGGCCTTCGGCCTGATCGTCTCCGACACCTGCTCGGCCAACGGGCTGGGCTACTACTACGGCCCCGAAACCGTGACCTACACCGGCTGCTACCTGCTGGAACTCCAGCCGGCAGCCATCCCCATCCAACAGATAGGAATTCCGAGATGAATATGCGCTCCTGGCTCCAGGCCCAAGTCGAATCACCGAAGAAGCGGGCGATGCCGGTGCTGTCGTTCCCTTCGGTCGGGCTGCTCGGCATCACGGTGACCGAGTTGATCTCGGACCCGGCCAAGCAGGCCGAGGGCATGATCCGGATCGCCGAGCGCTGCGACACCGCAGCGGCGGTCTCGATGATGGATCTCTCGCTCGAAGCGGACGCCTTCGGCTCGTTCATCCGCTACTCCGACGAGGACGTCCCCACCGTGATCGGCGGTCTGGTGACCAGCCCGGAAGAGGCCGACGCACTGGCCGTCCCTGCGGTCGGCGCTGGGCGAACCGGGCGCTACCTCGAAGCGATCCGGCAGGCCAAAGCCGGGATCACCGACCGTCCGGTGTTCGCCGGAGTGATCGGCCCGTTCAGCCTGGCCGGGCGACTGATGGACGTCTCCGAGGCGATGATCTACTGCTACGACGACCCGGAGATGGTGCATACCGTTCTGGCCAAGGCCACCGCCTTCCTCACCGCCTACATCGAGGCCTACCGCGAGATCGGCGCGGACGGCGTGGTGATCGCCGAGCCCCTGGCCGGCCTGCTCTCACCGGCGCTGGCCCAGGAGTTCTCCGCCGACTACGTGCGGGCGATCATCGAGGCCGTCCAGACCGACGACTTCGTCGTGATCTACCACAACTGCGGCGGGTCGACGATCCAGACGATCGAGTCGATCCTGTCGGTGGGCGCGTCCGGCTACCACTTCGGCAACGCCATCCGGATGGTCGACATGCTGCCGCTGATCCCGGCGGGAGTGCCGGTGTTCGGCAACGTCGACCCGGCCAGCCAGTTCTGCAACGGCACCCCGGAGTCGATCCGGGAGGCGACTTTGAGCCTGCTCGCCGAGTGTTCGGCCTACCCGAACTTCATCATCTCTTCCGGCTGCGACATTCCACCGCGGACGCCGTGGGCGAACATCGACGCCTTCTTCGCTGCCGTGGCCGATTTCTACCAGGACCGCTGAGCGGTTTCGCGCCGCCGTCCGCAGTGTGACGGCTCACTTCATCCCGATCTGACCCAGGAGTTCTGCTGTGGAAGCACTCGTCCCCACCCTTGAAGCGCTGGACCGATCCGAGCCGGCGAACCTTCGTTCCGGTCCCGTCCTCGGCCCGGACGGCGTCCACGGTGTCGCCCAGGCCCAGTACCTGCCCGACACGCTGAAGTGGCTGCACATCGGCACGATCTACGACCATCCGAAGTCGTGGACGTTCATGGGTGGCGGCGTCGCGCCCGGGCTCGGGGCGGTGATCCAGTACTGCGTCGAGATCGATCACCAGGTGTTCGCCCCCGATGAGTTCGCGCCCGACCGGAAGGCGCGGATCCAGTGGGGCCTGCGCGATGGCTACCAGCCCTGCCCGGTGTCGGTCTGGACGGCCGGCCCGCTGGAGCTGCACGTCCAGCACTTCGCGGTTCGCAATCCCGACGACACCACCACGCTGGTCTACTCCAGCGTGCGAGTCACCAACACCGGCGCCGAGCCGGTGGCAGCGCGGCTGCTGATCAACGCCAGCCCCAAGGTCCACGTCCCGTTGGTCGCCGACCCGACTACCGCCGAAACCTCGTCCATGGCTTACGAGATGAACCTGAACCCCGGCCAGGCCACCACGGTCGAGTTCGCCTCGCACGCCACCGGCGAGTGGCTCGGCCCGGACGCGATGGCCTCGCTCGGCGGCTTCGAGGAGAACTACGCCCGGATGGCGGAAGGCTGGAACGACCGGATCGAGAGCCTGGCACACCCCGTCCGGCTGCCGCATCAGGGGATCGCCGAAATGTACAAGGCGATCCAGATCCTGCTTTGGGGCTGCATGGTTCGCCTCGGCGATGACTACGAGATCCGGGCCGGCGTGCTCAACCCCGGACGCCTGGAGAGCTATGACCGCACCTTCCCCCACGACGTGCCCAACTACGTCGACCAGTTCATGCGCGAGGGCGACTATGAGCTCGGCAAGCAGATTCTCGCCTCGAAGTACTACCGCGTCCTGAACTCGTCCGACATCGCCGACTGGGACGGCCTGAACTACATGGACACGATCGGGAAGTTCCTGCTCCCGTACGCCCAGTACCTTCAGAACACCGGCGATGTGGCCTTCTTCGACGCCGACCTGCGTGACTTCCTGGCCCGGGCGGCCCGCAACATCCACGCCTGCCGGGTGTTCGGCGATCCCGAGCACGAGGGCCTGATGCGCAAGGGTGAGGACTTCGAGAACTGGTCGGACGACGGCGACTTCCTGCTCTGCGACAACTGGGCCGCCCTGCATGGCTTGCAGGCCTACCGCTACATCACCACCCGACTGGACCTGCCCGAGGAGGTGGCGTGGGTGGAGGCCGAGATCGACAGCCTCAACGACGCGCTGAACGCAGCACTCGACCGCACCCGGGAGCGGCGTGGAATCGATCACTACCTCGGGGCGTTCGACGACCTCACCTACCTGCGCTACACCCGCGGCTCGTTCTACTCCTGGGTGGCCTACGCCGGAGCCCTGTCGACCTTCCCATGGGGGGCGATGCTGAAGGGCTACGACCGCGCCGGCACCTGGAAGGACAAGTTCGACGCCTCGATCGCGCACGTCCTGCACGAGCGCGACCGCCGGGTGATCCCGGACGGAAGCTGGGGTGCCTGGTGGAGCCACGTCACCTACGGCTCCACCTACAACGCAGCCGCCGGCTTGCAGTGCCTGGCGTCGGACGTCTACCGCACCGAGTCGCTGAAGAACGTCCAGTTCCTCTACGACAACCAGTGCGCTCCCTTCCAGTGGTCGGAGGCCTTCGAGTTCAAGGGACGCGACCAGTGGGTCGGCATGTACCTGCCGCAGGAGTCCTACGGAAACTACGAGAGTTGGGGCACCTCGTTCTCCAAGCAGGCGATCCTGCAGGCCTGCGCCTCGGTGCATGTCGACGGCACGGTGACGATCGGACGCGGGGTGCCGGACGCCTGGCTGCGCGCCGGCGAGGTGATCGAATGGCGCAACGTGAACGTAAACGACGGACGCCTGCTGCACTTCACAATCACGTCGGCCGGTGATCAGGTGACCCTGGAACTCGCCGGTGACGTCCCCTTCGGCCCGGTCCTGCTCGACCTGCCGGCGATGGCCGGCAATGTCGCGTCCGCCACCGCGGGCAGCGTCCTCGACTCCGGCGTCGTCCGGCTGGAGCCGTCCGAACGTTCGGTGACCCTCACCCTGCAGCGCCCGATCACCGGATAGCACCACCGCGACCCACGGCCGCGATCGAAGCCCGAACCCAACCCGAAAGAGAGCAACCATGATTGATTTCACTAGTCCCACCGAGGTCGCCAAGGCGATCCAGTACACCAACGTGAACCCCGACCTGACCCGCGACGGCGTCTTGGCCCACCTGGAGACCTGCGTCCGCTACGGCTTCGACGCGGCGATGATCGGGCCGTGCTGGGTGCCACTGGCCAAACAGGTGCTGGCCGGCACCGGCGTCCGGGTGGCGTCCACCCTCAACTTCCCGATGGCCAACGACACCCTGGGCATGAAGCTCGCCGCGCTGCGCGAGCTGGCCAAGGCCGGCGCGGACGAGTTCGACTTCCCGCCGAACCCGGGCTACCTGCTCGGCGGCATGGAGGCCGAGTACCGCAACGAGCTGAACCAGATCGCGGCGGCCGCGCACGCCGAGGGAATGCTGGTGAAGGCGATGCTCGAGTTCGGCTTCCTGCCCACCGACGAGCTCAAGATCGCCGCCACCAAGGCGGCCTACGAGGCCGGCATCGACTGGGTCAAGCAGTCCTCCGGGTGGGGCAAGGGCGGTTGCGAGGCCACCACGCATGATGTCGCGCTGCTGGCCGCCAACATCGAGGCGCCCTGCCGGGTGAAGGTGTCGGGCAAGGTGAACACCCGCGAGAAGATGGCCGACCTCTTCGCAGCGGGCGCCGAGCTGGTCGGCACTTCGTCCGGCCCGGCCATCGTCGACGGCATCGTCGGCGACCCGAACGCGTACTGAGGGCCGAGCGATGGCGACTCGACTGACCATCCTCGGCTCCTATGCCAAGGCTCTCGTGGTCACCGCAGACCGGATCCCGTTGTCCGGGGAGACCCTGCTCGGCCGGGACTACCGGGAGACCTACGGCGGCAAGGGTTCCGACATGGCCGTCCAGGCAGCCCGGCTGGGTGCCGAGGTGTCCTTCATCGGCGTGGTCGGCGACGACAACCTGGGCCGGGAGTTCGGCGAACTGATGGCTGCCGAAGGGGTGGACACCACCGGCCTTCGGGTAGCCGCAGAGCGCAACACCGGCGTCGGCCTGATCATCAAGGACACCGCCGGGGCGAACATCATCGTGGTCGACATGGGGGCCAACGAGCTGTTCGATGACTCCGATCTGGAAGCCTCGAAGGCGGCGATCGTTGGTGCGGACACCGTCCTGGCCCAGCTGGAGCACCAGGACGTGAAATACGGCGGCACCAACCC
>DAORUI010000015.1:0-201 GCA_035433085.1 Propionicimonas sp.
CCTCCAACGGTCCCTGAGGAACCGTCCGTGAGGAACGAACGACCCACCCTCCAACGGTCCCTGAGGAACCGTCCGTGAGGAACGAACGGACGGTGTCACGAAGGGCCGCCGCCTGCTCGAACAGTGTGGCGGACGCCCTTCGTGACGGCCTCGCTCGTCCCTCGCGAAACCTCCTCAGGGAGCGTTGGGAGGGGACGCTCG
>DAORUI010000015.1:301-17593 GCA_035433085.1 Propionicimonas sp.
TCCCTCGCGAAACCTCCTCAGGGAGCGTTGGGAGGGGACGTCCGTCCCTCGCGAAACCTCCTCAGGGAGCGTTGGGAGGGGACGTCCGTCCCTCGCGAACCTCCTCGGGCAGCGGCTCAGTCGGCCAGGGTGAGGGCGCGGTACTCGGGTGCGGGCAGCAGGCGCAGGTTGGGGCCGCTGCCCTTGAGCCACGTGTTCACCTTTCGGGGCAGCGAGAGCGCCACGGGCGGGAAGAGATTCTGGACGAGCACCGGAAGCACCAAGTGTCCGTCCTCATCCCCTCGCGGCGGACCCACCACCAAGGCTCGCCCGACCAGGCCGCGAAGGGTCACCAGGAAGATGTCGTCGAACTGGCCCAGCTGCGGCGGCTCGGACTCCACCACCAACCCGACGGCGACGTCAGCGGCCGTCTCCACGATGCGCGCCAGCACGTCCAGGTCGTCGTCGCTGAGGCGCAGCCACCAGCGGTTGCCTGGGGTCTCGGTGTCTCGAATTGCTCGGATCACGTCGATCGCGTCCAGTTGGTTCGAACCCTTCCACCGACCCAGCCGGCGCCGCGCGTTGCGGCGCGACTTCGCGTCCGCCCCGGTGGCGCTCAGGTGCCAGTCCAGTGCGTCCCTCGCGTAGTCGATCACAGCTACTGGACGGGCTTCGCGGATCGCGTCCAACGCCGGGCGCAGCTCGACCCCCTGGCTGAGCAGAACCGCCAACGCCGCCGACGGCGCCCGGTTCACGCCCATATGACAATGCACCAGCACTTTCGCGGACGGGTCCGCGAGCGCGGCATTCACCCAATCGGCGAGTTCAGCGAACCAGTCGGGCGAGATCACCTGGCCGGCGTCGTCCACCGGGTGGTGCAGGTAGTGCAGCTGTGGTGCCCATTCGGCGACCAGGGACTCGTCGGTCCATTCCGAACGGAGGTCGGCGATGTGGGTGATCCCGGCGGCCACCAACTCGTCCAACTGCGCCCTGGCCCGCCGGAAGTTGGGCGAGAGATCACCGCCGACAGCCAACCGGCGATTCACGAAACTGGCGTTGGCTTGCGCAAATACCCGAGCCTCCGGCTCGGGACGCTGCGTTCGCCGTCCACCCACGGCGCCAATTGTGCCGCGTACGCAAATCGGTCGCCGCGGGCCGCTTGGAATGAGCTTGACCGGATTCTAAGAATCACTTCGCAAAACGCACAGATTTACGGCAGAGTGTGCAGCGGGGCAAGGGGGAGTTTGCAGTTTCGGCTGCGGACAACTGCACACAGAAAGACGCGCGCATGCACCCCCACCCCTCGCGTGCCCTGCCGACCCGCCTGTTGACGGTTCTTGTCGGCGCACTCATCGCCTTCCCGATCGCGCAGTCACCTGCGCACGCGGAGACCGCAGCCGGCCCGTCCGCTGTGATCGAGGCGATCTCACCGACCACCGGCTTCGCGATCGAGTACGAAACCGTCACGGTGAGTGGAGCCAACTTCACCGACGTCACCGCAGTGAGCTTCGGCGACTACCCCGCCAAGTTCAAGCTCGCCTCCGCGGGCGCTCTGGTTGCGAACGTCCCGGACCTACCGCTCGGTACGTACCCAATCGTGCTGAACACCCCTGCCGGAGCGGTAGCCAGTGCCAGCGGCTACACCGTCGCCTCGCTCGAGGCCGAGGTGCTCCGACTGGTGAACACGGCCCGCGCTACCAAGCGCAAGTGCGGCGGCACCACCTACAAGAAGGCCAAGCCCCTGACCTGGAGCGCGCCGCTTGCGCAGGCGGCGTCCGCGCACAGCGCCGACATGGCCAGCGCCAACTACTTCAGCCACTACTCGACCGACGGCACCTCCCCGTTCACCCGCATCAAGGCGACCGGCTACCGGTACTCCTCCGCCGGTGAGAACATCGCCGCCGGCTACGACACCCCGTCCGCGGTGGTGAAGGCCTGGCTGAAGAGCCCGGGGCACTGCAAGAACATCATGAAGAAGGGTTACACCCAGCTCGGCATCGGCTACGCCGAGGGGGGCAAGTACGGCACCTACTGGACGCAGGACTTCGGCAAGCCGAAGAAGTAGCCAGCGCCCGTCCCCCATCGAGGGCCACCGCTCAACATCGAGAGCCTCCGTATTCGTCCAGAGCCCGTACCCACGTACGGGCGATGGCGGAAGCGGAGGCTCTCGGCGTTGAAGCGTGGCCCTCGATGGCGGCGGAGGGGGCCTTAGGCTGGGGCTGGCCCCAACACCAGCGTCCGGAAGGCACCCACGATGAGCACCGCTGAGGCAGCTGCTACCCGTCCAGCCCTCGCAGCCGACCCGCTTTGGTGGCGCAGCGCCGTTGTCTACCAGATCTACCCGCGCAGCTTCGCCGACAGCAACGGGGACGGCATCGGCGACATCGGCGGCATCCGCTCGCGCCTGGGCCACCTGAAGGCACTCGGTGTGGACGCCATCTGGATCAACCCCTGGTACCCGTCCCCGATGAAGGACGCCGGCTACGACGTCTCCGACTACCGGGACATCGAGCCGGTCTTCGGCACCATGTCCGACGCCGAGGCGCTGATCGCCGAAGCCCACGGGTCCGGGCTGAAGGTGATCCTCGACATCGTCCCCAACCACACCTCCGACCAGCACCGCTGGTTCCAGGCCGCACTGGTCGCCGGGCCGGGTTCGCCCGAGCGGGCGCGGTTCATCTTCCGCGAAGGCCGCGGAACCAACGGCGACGAGCCGCCCAACGACTGGATGAGCGAGTTCGGCGGCCCGGCTTGGACCCGCGTCACCGAGGCGGACGGACGCCCCGGTCAGTGGTACCTGCGCCTGTTCGCCCCCGAGCAGCCCGACGTCAACTGGGACCACCCCGACATCCACGCCGAGTTCGAGCAGACCCTGCGGTTCTGGTTCGACCGTGGAGTGGACGGCTTCCGTATCGACGTCGCCCACGGCCTCGTGAAGGACCCAGGAATGGCGGACGCCAACGGGCTCACCTTCCCGCTCCCGGCCGACACCCCCGACGACATCGACCACCCGCACTGGGACCGTCCCGGGGTGCACGACATCTTCCGCGAGTGGCGCCGCATCGCCGACTCCTACGACCCGCCACGGGTGTTCTGCGGCGAGATCTGGGTGGGCCGCACCCACCGGCTCACCGCCTACCTGCGTCCTGACGAACTGCACACCGCGTTCAACTTCGAGTTTCTGATGAGCCCGTTCCTGGCCGCCTCGATGCGGGAAACCATCCAGACCACCCTTGCCTCGCACGCCCAGATCGGGGCTCCGGCCACCTGGGTGCTCGGCAACCACGACATCTGCCGGCCGGTCTCGCGCTACGCCCGGCCACAAGAGCTCGTCGGCCCGACCGACCGCAACCTGAGCCACTACATCGACCTGCCCGCCGATTTTGACGCCGGCCTGCGTCGCGCTCGGGCTGCCGCGCTGCTCACCCTCGCGCTGCCGGGCGGCGCCTACATCTACCAAGGCGAGGAGTTCGGCCTGCCCGAGGTGGAGGACATCCCCCTCGAAGCTATGCAGGACCCCGTGGTAGCCGGCACCAACTTCGAGGACCTCGGCCGGGACGGCTGCCGGGTGCCGCTGCCCTGGACAACGGACGGGTCCAGCCTCGGCTTCAGCCCGGACGGCGCAGCACCCCCATGGCTGCCCCAACCGTCCGCCTGGGGCTCGGTCAGCGCCGAGGCGCAGGAGTCCGACCCCGCGTCCACCTTGAACCTGTACCGGGCGGCGCTGGCCTTGCGCCACCAACAAACAGCGCTCGGCGACGGCGACCTGACCTGGGTGGACGCCGGCCCGAACGCGCTCGCTTTCACCCGCGAGCCCGGATTCGCCTGCTGGGTCAACTTCGGACCCGATCCGTTGCCCCTGCCCGCGGACGCAGCGGTCCTCCTGGCCAGCGAACCGGACGTGGACGGCGTCCTGCCGGCCGACACCGCAGCCTGGCTGCGACTTCCGTGAGAGTTCTCCACCGCCTCGACCGGGTTGGGCAATAGCCTTCAGTTGGCGGACGCTGGAGTCCGCCGGCACAGAGGAGGATTGGATACATGGGCAGGTTCGAGGTCTATGTGGACGCTTCGGGCAAGCACCGGTGGCGCCTCAAGGCGAGCAACGGTCAGGTGATCGCGACCAGCGGGCAGGGTTACGCCAGCGAGCGCAGCTGCCGCGACGGCATCGAGTCGGTCAAGAAGAACGCTCCCGCGGCGGAAGTCGTCGAAGTCGAGCGCTGACCGCTCGTCGGTCGATTCGGGCGGTCGAGCTCGTCGAGACCTGATTGAGGTACGGCTGGACCCTTCGACAGGCTCAGGGACCGTTCGGGTACGGCTGGACCCTTCGACAGGCTCAGGGATAGTTCGAGTACAGCTGGTCGTTCGGGTACGGCTGGACCCTTCGACAGGCTCAGGGATCGTTCGAGTACAGCTGGTCGTTCGGGTACGGCTGGTCGTTCGGGTACGGCTGGTCGTTCGGGTACGGCTGGTCGAGCTTGTCGAGACCACAACCGAGGTGCGGGCGCCCAACATGCAAGCAGGGCCGGGACGGATCACCGTCCCGGCCCTGCTGAGTTGCTGAGCTATTCGGCGGCGGTCACCGGAACGGCGGCCACCCGCGGTGCGCCGACCAGCCGCAGCGCGTAACCGATCACGATCGCGAGCGCACCCACTCCGATCGCGAACAGTGCCACGCCGAACGCGATCACTGAGGTGAACAGCGACGAACGCAGGAAGGAGCCGTTCATGGCGGTGGCCCGCAGCGGGTCCTCCTTGTCGAGCTGGGCGTAGGTCTTGCCGCCGGTCGCCTTCAACGCGTGACCGTTGATGACGTCGGCCTGCACGAAGGCCTCCAGCGGGCCGGTGACCTTGGCGCCGGCGAACATCGGCGCGTCGGCCGAGACGGTGATGTTCTCAGCCGCGAGTTTGGTGCTTACCGCACCCCAGGTGACGGCTCCGGCAACGATCATGACCGCGCCGATGATGATGGTGATCAGGCCGAGCAGGCGGACCTTGCCGCCGCTCTTGGCAGGGGACTGGGACACTGCGGGACTCCTCTATGCGATGGGGGTCGGCAAGGTTCTTGCCGATTAGGGCAGCCTAACCTATGCAATCTCCATGGAACAGGTGCCAGTGATCGCGTTTTGGCCGTCGCGGAGCCGGACGCCGCCGATGCGTAAGGTGGCTTCCGGAAAGGGATACCTCCTAATGAGCGCGCTGATCGTCACCGAATCGATCTTCGGCAACACCCTGGCGATCGCCGAGGCCATCGGTGATGGCATCGCCGATGTTCTCGGCCCAAGACTGGTGCACCTGGTGCATGCGTCCGACGCCCCCAAGCAACTGTCGGCAGAGGTGGACCTACTCGTCATCGGAGCCCCGACCCACACGCTCTCGATGCCCAACGCCGGCACCCGGGCGGACGCTGTGCAGCAGGGCGCGGTGATCTCCGAGCACACCGGCGTCCGCGAATGGATCTCGAACGTCAACCTGCCCGAAGGCATCCGCGTGGCCACCTTCGACACGTCCATCCCCGCCCGGCAGCAGCTGGGGACGGCAGCCCGGGCCGCGGCGATCGCGCTGCGGGACCGCGGTGCTCGTACGACCGTCGGGCCATCCTTCGCCGTGACCGGAATGGAGGGTCCACTGGCGGACGGTGAACTCGGCCGGGCCACGGCCTGGGGACGAGAACTCGCTGCGGGCAGCCCCGCGCGGGCCCGCGGGCTATATTGACCGAACACGCCCGCTGCCAAGTCGGCCGGCGAGCGTGGTTCGACAAGCTCGACCCGCCGCCAGGTGGACCTCTTTCAGCCGATCGGTGGATCTCTACTCAGGAGGCGCATGCTCCACCTCGAACGCCGCCTCCGGGCTGTGCCCGTACTGGTTGTCGGGCTGCTGCTGAGCCTGCTGCCGGCGGGTCCGGTGCAGGCGTCCCCGGTTGCCACGGAGGCGGCGGTCCCGTCCGCGGTGACCGCGCCGGCGGCAACCACCAGTTCGCGGGAGGCCAAGCGCGTCGACCGCGTAGCCACGCCGAAACTGAAATGGTCTGAAGTCGCCGACGGCAGCGGCTACTCGGCGAGCGTGAAGCTGCCGCTCGACTATGACTCGCCGAAGGGCGCCAAGGTCAAGGTCGCGCTGTTCAAGATCCCCGCGGCCGACCCGGCCAACCGCATCGGCACGCTCTTCCTGAACCCCGGCGGACCCGGCGGGTCAGGGGTCGCGTTGGCCAAGTCGGCCACGACCTTCCTTTCGCAGGACGTCCTCGACCGCTTCGACATCGTGGGCTTCGATCCGCGCGGGACGAACTCCTCATCCCAGGTGCGCTGCTTCGCCAGCAGCAACAAGCAGAGCACAGCCCTGGCCGGCATGGACGTAGCGTTCCCGACCACCTCAGCGGAGGAGAAGCGCTTCCTGAAGGCCGCGGCCAAGGAGGCCAAGGCATGCTCCAAGAAGGGTCGCAAACTCGCGTCCGCAATGTCGACCGCTGAAGTGGCGCGCGATCTGGACGTGCTCCGCAGGGCGGTGGGCGACGCCAAGCTGAGCTACCTCGGCTTCTCCTACGGCACCTACCTCGGCGAGGTGTACGCCAACATGTTCCCCGACCGCTTCCGCGCCATGGCGCTGGACGGCGTGGTGAACCCGACCGCCTGGGCCGGCGCGGACGCCACCCGCTCGACGCCCACGACCCTGCGGATCCGGTCGGCCGAAGGGTCATGGAAGGCACTGCAGACAGGCCTGGAGATCTGTGCGGCCAGGGGTTTCGGGTACTGCCCGCTGAGCAGTCCGAAGGCCGACTTCGACCGGGTGGCGACCGGCCTGCGCAGCGCCGGCTCGGTGCTGGTGGCCGACGGCGACAGCGTGTTCACCTACACGTACAGCGACTACATCTCGGCCGTGCTCGGCCTGCTGTACTACCCCGGCGGCATGGAGTACATCGCCCAACTCACCGCCACTGTGGACGGCGTACTGAACCCGGGCACCACCCAGACCCTCGAACGCGCCGGCTCCGCGCTGATCACGCTGGTGCGGTCCTATCGCAAATCGGTGCAGGCGCAGTCAGTGCTCACCGGCAGCTACGACAACGAACTGGACGCCTATTCCGGCGTCATCTGCACCGACAGCTACGAGCCGCGCGATCCCGGCACCTGGGTCTCGGCCGCGAACCAGGCGGACGCATCCGCGCCGTACTTCGGACGGGTCTGGGCCTGGTCGGACGTGCAGTGCGCCACCAAGTACTGGAAGGCCAAGGACGAGGACGCCTACCGCGGTGGGTTCAGCGCGGTGACTGCGGCGCCGGTGCTGATCGTCGGCAACTACTACGACCCGGCGACGAACTACGACAACGCCGTCACGACCGCCCAGCTGATGCCGAACAGCTATCTGCTCAGCAGCACCTCCTGGGGACACACCGCCTACGGCACGTCCGACTGCGTCACCGATCGGATCGACGCATATCTGCTGGCAGGCGCCGAGCCGGATGAGACCGTGTGCAGCGGCGACCTGCAACCCTTCGACACCCCGCTGGAGTCGGTGAAGTCCACCGCCAGGTCGTTGGCCAAGGCGCGAGCGGGGCTCCCCCCGGTCACCCAGCCATGGGCCGGGGAGTAGGAACGCCGGCCAACTGCTTTCGCAGGTGCACCAGCGTCACCCGGTCGTCCACCCGCTCGCGGCGCTCTTCGACGTAGCCGAGGCGGCGATAGAGGTGCAGGTTGCCCGTGCTGAGGTGACCGGTGAACAACCTTGCCTCCGCCGCCGGCGCGGCCCGTTCGGCTTGGGTGAGCAGTGCCGCGCCGAGGCCGCGTCCCTGCCAGTCGGGGGCCACCGACAGCCGACTGAGCCGCAGGCAGTCGCCGTCCACCTCCACGCGGATCGAGCCGACCAGGCGTCCGTCGTAGCGGGCGACGAAGCCGAGGTGGGCGTCCCCGTCCAGCCAGGCGAGCAGGTCGTCAAGCGTCTCGACCAGGGGAGGCAGGCTGGGCTCGGCGTAGAGCTGTGCTTCGACCACGAAGGCTGAGCGCTGGACGGTGAGCGCCTCACCACCGTCCGACGCTGTCATCTCGCTCAACACGACCCCAATAGCCATGAATGGCCTCGCTCCCTTGAATCCCGATCCGGCACTGATGGGTATTTCTACGCCGTGTAGTAGAGCGAAACAAGTAGTCAGAGGGCTACCGCGGGCAACGGTTACCCCCTACGGTTACTCACAGGGTGGTTCAGCCACCCACACTCATCGATCATCCCGCACGAACCGGGGGGCACGTGCTCGGGGACATTGGATAGTGATCTTCGACGAGGATCCGGCCAGAAACGACTCGAAACCGTGGCCGGACGATCGGGGGGAGGTCGAGGAGTTCTCAGCTACATCGGGGGCTGATTGATCGAGGCGGTCGGGGTTCGGATCATTGATCTGGGGGGACGATGATCCGGCCCTGGCGCCGTCGATGCACACACCACTGGCCGGCGGCGTAGGCTCGTCCGGTGCCCACACCCGACTTCATCCTTGACCTGCGTGAGAAGGTCGGCAGCAGCCGGCTGTGGCTCTCCGGTGCCACCGCTGTCGTGTTCCGCGAGACGGACGCGGGCGCGGAGGTGCTGCTGGTCAGGCGCAGCGACGACGGCGCTTGGACTCCGGTCGCCGGCATTGTCGACCCTGGCGAGCACCCCCATGTCGCCGCGATTCGTGAGGTCGGTGAGGAGACCGGCGTGGTGGCAGAGATCGAGCGGCTGGTGTGGCTCACCGTGACCGAGGTGATCACCTATGGGAACGGGGACGAGACCCAGTACATCGACCACGTGTTCCGTTGTCGCTGGGTCTCGGGGGTGCCGTTCCCGGCCGACGGCGAAGCGTCCGCGGCCGCATTCTTCAGCGTGGATGACCTGCCGGCCATGTCACACCGGCATTCCGAGCAGGTGCGCATCGCCCTCGCCGACCAGCCGGAGACCCGGCTGGGCTGAGCCTCGTCCGCGTCCTTGACTCAGGGCTCAGTTGGAATCCGAACGCGACTGGGCGTGCGCGCGGCGTCCCTTCTCGGGAGGGGACGGGAGCGCGAACGTGCCGAGGTGGTTGGCGCGCAGCAGCAGCCGGGAGGTGCGCAGAGACTTCGAGCGTCCGGTCAGCGGTGCGGTGTCAGCGTCGCGGCTGAGTTCGACCACCCCGACCTTGAGGCTGCGCGCGAACGGCATCAGCAGGAGCAACACGCCGAGACCGAGCACGAGGGCGCGGATCGTGTCCGATTGGGGCCCGGGCAGGACGTTGGTCAGTCCGGCCCAGGTCACCAGCGCGCCGAGCCCGATGAAGGCACCGTTCTGCAGCCGGCGACGCCACCTCGACCAACGGTAGGAGATCAACAGCAGCGCGAGCCGGGTGGCCTCGTCCCGATCGGGCCGATGCCGCACCTGGTGCAGCAAGCGCACCCAGCGCGGACCCCACCGCCGACAGCACGGATGCGTGACCGCGCGCAGGTGCTGGATCAGGTCCTGGGCGTCGGCGACCAGCTGGCGGTCGCCGCGCAGACCGAGCCGGTCGAGCGCCTCTTGAGCGAGGATCGCGGCGTGCAACCCGCGCCGGCAGACCTCGTTGAACAGCCGGGGCGGCAAAGGCTCGGAGCCGATCTCCGGGTTCGTCGCGGCCTCTCCCGTCCGCAGATACGCCAGGGTGGCGCGGTGCAGATCAGCGACCTTCCGGTAGTCGGAGACGGCGGCCATCAACTGCTGGGCGTTCTCCACCGTGGCGTGGGAGCCGTCCGCGTCCTCGGCCATCGCCAGAGCGGACTCGAACTCGCTCTCCGCCTGGATCGCGCGCGCGAGGATGTGCACCCCGACCGCGTCGGTGATAGCCATCGCCTCGCGCAGCGACACCTTGTAGTCGCCGCTGATCAGGGACGCCTGAGCGTCCAGCACCCGCAGGTCGAGGTCGTGGCGGCGCGACGGCAGCACCTCGGCGAGCAGCTGGTTGGCGGTGAGGTCGTCGCCCTGGCGCAGCGCCACCATCGCCCCGAGTACCTGCGCCGACCACGGATCGGACGCGGTCAGCGGCTCGGACCGGAGCAGGGCTTGCGCCCGATCGTCGTCGCCGGCGAGCAGCGCGAGGCGGATCAATTGGCGGCTGTTCACGTCCGGGCCCGCTTGGGCCAGCAGCGCCCGCGCCGCCGCCTGCCCGGTGTAGCGCGCGGTGCTGAAATCGTCGGAGGCGCTCCTTGGCCGGCCGTCCACGTCCGGCGTGCCCCAATGGATGCCCGCCCAGAGGCAAGCCTCGGCGTAGGCCGTGTCGTACGGGTCGGACGTGGCGAGCTGGGCCAGTTCGGCGATGATCTGCTTGGCCTCGGCCCGGTCGGCCAGCAGGATTCGGACGCGGAGGATCGAGCGTCGCAGTTCGGGTTGCATCCCGGTGTCGTCGACCGCGGTGGCCGCGCGAAGGTGGTCCCAGGCCTCGCGGAACCTTCCCTGCTGGGCGGCGAGCCGGTAGGCCAACAACCGGTACACATGGCGCCAGTGGTCGTGCGAGCCGTTCAGGCCCGCGATCGTGTCGGCACCGCCCTCGATCGCCATGATGGCGCGACGGCACGCGTCCTCTGCCTCGGCGAACCGGCCCACGTCGGTCATGGCCTGGATCCAGCGAGAGCGGTCCTCGACGTCGAGGCTGTCTACCCCCTGCCCCCACCGCGACGCGAGTTCGTCGAACAACCGCGCCGAGCCGCTGAAGTCGTCCAGCTCAGCGGAGGCCACCGCCCGCACGAGGACGCACGCTGCGTTGGCTTCGCTGTCGGCGACCAGTTCGATGGCGAGGGCGGGGCTCTCGGTCGCCAGCAGGTCAGCGGCTCTCAGCGTCGACTCGGGTCCGGCCGCGGCGAAGCGGAGCAGGGCCTGCTCGTACTCGGGGTAGCTGCCGATCGGGGTCCGCTGGAGGCGTCCGGCCTGGAAGAACCGGTCGACCAGGGAGATCAGGCGGACGCCGCCCGCGTCGGTCTCGGGCACCGGCCCGGCCATGCGCAGCGCGGCCTGCCACGCCCGTTCGGCTAAGTCGGCATCGGTGTCGCCGGAGACGGCGTGCGCCTCGGCTCGCTGCCAGAGCTCGGCCGCGACGAACTCGAGCAGGTCCTGGTCGTCGGGGAAGTCGGTGACCAGTTCTTCCAGACTCGGCCGCTGGTCGCTGTGGCCCAACGAACGGAGCGCGCGGAGCCAGTTTCCTGCGTCCGTTGGAGCCAAGCCGCCGAGCTTTCGCAACTCGGCGTAGCCGGCGTCCGCTGCCTTGAAGTCACCGCCGGCCAGGCACTCCTCAGCCCGGCGCCGCACTCGCTCAGCGTCTTGGATGGTGCTCTGCTGGTCCAGCAATTGGCCCCCCGGCAATCGCTCCTGTGGCCGATTGTCTCATTTGGTCCGCATGCGGGGCAATCGCCAGAATTGCCCATCGCTATTCCCGGGGAGGGGGCCTTCGCCGAGAGCCCGTCTTCCGTGCCGAGAGCCTCCAGTTCGGTCGAGGGCCTGTGCGCTCGTACGAGCCGATGACCGAGACGGTGGCTCTCGGTGGGGAGGGGTGGCTCTAAGTGGGGAGCCCCTTCGCTCAGGCGAGCAGGTCGGCGTACTCGGGGTGCTTGGTGAACCAGGCGGACACGTAGCTGCACACGGCCCGAACCTTCCAGGCGCCGGCGGCGCGTACGGAGTCCATCGCGTAGGTGACCAAGCGTCCAGCGATGCCACGGCCACCGAACTCCGGCGGCACCACGGTGTGGTCGAACACTGCGACGTCACCGGTGAGCGTGTAGTGGCACACTCCCGCGAGTTCGCCGTCGATTTTGAGCTCGAACTGGCCCGCTGTCTCATTGTGGCTGAACTCTTCGTTCATCTGCTGTCCCTTCGTCCGCTGATTCGGCCAACCAGGGCTGCGCGGACGGTATTCCCGTCGGTGGGGGAACGCGCAAGCTGTGGCTTCTCCGATGTTGTGCCGCGGAGAAGCCACAGCTTACGCGGGGGTGGGACCGGTCGAATCGTGTCGGGGGGGACGCGACCGGCCCGTTCGTGGGAGTGGGCGACGTTGTCAGTGCTTCCGTACAAGAGCATAGACCAAATCTGAGTGAAAACCCAGAGAATCCTGAGAATTACTCAGCGAGTTCCGGAGACTCGCGCGTTTGTGCTTGTCACCGCACCAGAAGGCTTCGGCCGCCAGGCACCGAGCCATGCCTTCGGCGTCAACCAAATACGCCGAGAACTCGGCAACTGCCATAGGCGGAGGCCCCAACGCGGGCGTCCCGACGTCCGGAGCATCTCGCACCGAGGCCCTCAGCCGAAGTGCATTGCGATTCCGTCCGCCAGTGCGTTGGCGACCTGGTCGCGGAACTTCGCGGACTTGAGCAGGGCGGCGTCCTTGGCGTTTCGCATGTTGCCCATCTCCATCATCACGCCCACCTGCTTGGACAGGTTCAGCGTGGCGATGTCTGTGCGCGGGCTCAGCGCCGTGCCCTTGCCGATGTAGGTCGAGCGCGGCATTGCGGTCTGTGTCTCGAGGGCCTGCCGGAGGTCCTTGGCAAGCGACTTGGACGCAGACTCGACCTCCGCGCCGCCAGCCATCGTGGTGCTGATGATCACGTGGAACCCGCGGGCGCCCCTGGCATAGCTGCCGTCGGCGTGGAGCGAGATCAGCACGTCCGCATCCCGTTCGTTGGCGAGCTTGGAGCGCAGGTTCACGCACGGTCCCTGGCTCTTGTCGTTCTGACGGGTGAGCAGCACCTCAGCGCCCCGCGAGCGCAGTTCGTCGGCCAGCGCGTTGGCCTGCGCCCAGTTGTAGGCGTGCTCGGCGTAGCCGGAGTTGGTCGCGGTGCCCGAGGAATTGCACGCCTTCTTCCTGCCGTTGCCGGCAGGGACGAGCTTGCGCAACTGCTTGGTCCAGACACCGTTGTGCCCCGGGTCGATGACGATCACCTTGCCGGCGAGGCTGGCTGCGTCCGTGCCCTCGGTCGGCTCGGCCTCAGCAGCGGGGTGCGCGCGCAGTTCGGCGGTCGCGCTGACGTTCGGGACGGCACCGCCCACCATCCCGCTCGACGCGGACGCGGTGGCGGGCGCGGACGTGGTCGGCGGTGCGGCTGCGGGCACACAACCGGTCAGGGTCAGCGCCGAGCACGCCGCCAGTGCAAGCGCACTTCGAACGAATCTGGGCCGGGGCACCCGCCAAGTATTCCCGACGCCGAGACCGCTGAACGAATGGGGACGGTTCCTTCTCGTTCAGCTTGTCCACAACCCCCGCCCCGCGCCCGCAGCCCGAATCCCGAGCCCGCCGCCGGTTCTGTGGATAACCTGAACGAAAAGGAACCGTTCCCGCTCGTTCACCCGCTCGTTCACCTCGCGGGGGAGAATCCGCCGCGGTTTCGGGGCTTGGCAGAATGGACGGATGTCGTCTGTTCCCTTGTTCGAACGCGTCGGTGGTCACCAGACCTTCGTGAGACTGATCGACGAGTTCTACGCGGGGGTCGAGAGTGATCCCGAACTGCGGGCGCTCTACCCCGAAACCGACCTCGGACCGGCCAAGCAGCGGCTGCTGCTGTTCCTTGAGCAGTACTGGGGCGGCCCGCACACCTACTCCGAGACGCGCGGCCACCCGCGGCTGCGGCTGCGACACGCGCCCTTCGCAGTCACGGCCGACATGCGGGATCGCTGGCTTCGGCACATGAACGCTGCCCTGGACACACTCGACCTGCCGCCGGACGAGTTGGCCGAGTTCCGCGAGTACGTCACCCGGGCTGCGCACTTCATGATCAACAGCTTCCAGTGAGCGCCCTCGCGGAAGGGCTCAGCCGGCCGGGGTCGACTCGACCGCCACTGTTGTTTCCGCGGCCTCGGTGGCCGCGGCGGGCGTAGCCGACTCAGTCGGCTCGCTGGGAGTCGGCGTGGCGGTGGGCTCGCTGGGCGTCGGCGTGGGTATGGGAGTCGGGGTCTCGGTCGCCGTGGGGCTGGCCGTGGTCGCACTGGGTGAAGGCGTCGGGGTCGGGCTCGGCGTTCGGGTGGGGCGGGATTCGGGACGGACGACCTGCGACACCGTGGTGCCGTCGCCACCGCCGAGGGCGCGGCCCAGACCCAACTCCACCAGTGTGATCATCACCAGCGACACCGCGAAGATCGCCGCAGCGGTGATCGCGGCCACCTTCCAGATCCGCTTCGACCGCTTCGGCGGCTGGCCCGAAGGCCCGGCCGCGGACACCGGCGAATGGGGAACCGCGGGGGTGTCCACCAGGGTGAGGTCGACCCCGTCCGCAGGCTCGATGTCGGTCTTTCCGGTGCGGGTGATCACCGAAGCCACCTTGCGGTGCGTCCGGTCGATCCCCGCGCTGTACAGGGTGCCGCCGACACCACCGATGACGCTGGCCACCATCGCGCCGATGATCGTGCCCGCCACGCCGAGGGTCGAACCGACGGCGGCCGCGGTCGCCGCCGCCAAGGCACCACCGATCAGTTGCGGCAGCGAGAAGCTGACCTTGATCGGCTCCTTGTCGTCCTTCTGCGGCGGATCGTTGCGGTTCTCCAACACTCACTCCTCAAACGCTTACCGACCCTCCACGGTAGCCGGTGGCCTGAGAGCCGCCTGCGAGCAGCGGATCCGGGTCAGCCGTTCAGGCTTGCCTTGCCGCCGGCCTGGCGGTCGAACCGGTCGCTGACACGCCCACCTGGTCGGCGATCAGCCTGGCGATCTGCCGAGCCGCGTCCGGACGCGCCACCCGGGCCGAAGCTGCTGCTGCGGCCTCGCGGGCGTCCGGGTTCTCGACCCAGTGCCGAACCGCGTCCACCACCTCACGCGGACGCGGTGCCCACACGCCCGCCTTCTCCTGCTCGACGTAGGTGACATTGCCGTCCTCCTGGCCGGGCAGGCGCGCGTACAGCACCAGCGGCAGCCGAGCGATGAAGGCCTCGCTGATGGTGCCCGGCCCGGCCTTCGTCACGAGCATGTCGGACGCGGCCATGAACTGCGGCATGTCGGTGGTGAACCCGTACAAGTGCACCGGCATTTTCCAGTCCACCTGCTCGAGTTCGGCTCTCAGTTCGGCGTTGCGTCCGCAGATGACCACGAGCGTCGCCGGCAACTGCGCGTCGTTGATGGCTTTGGCCACGCGCTTGAGGGGTCCCATGCCGTCGCCGCCTCCGACCAGCAGGATCACCGGCAGGTCGGTGCGCCAGCCCATCTGCTGGCGCCAAGCCGTCCGGTCGAGGTCCGGGTGGGTGAACCGGTCGGCGACAGGCAGGCCGATCACCCTCAGGTTGCCCTCGGGAATGCCGTACTCGATGGCCTTGGCCTTGGCCTGCTCAGTGGCCACCACCACCAGATCGGCCCGCCGGTCGAACCAGAACGCGTGCGTCGAAACCAGGTCGGTCACCACCGTGATGTACGGACGCGGGGAGTTGCGCATCGCGCGCATCAGGGTCGTGTTCACCAACGGGTGCACCGAGACGATCAGGTCGGCCGGGTTCTGCTTCACCAGCCGCTGGGCCGAGCGCCGCAGGTACGGGTAGGTCATTCCGTTCAGCGCCCGGGCGCGGCTCTTTCCGTCCGATGCCTTGAAGGACAGTCCCCAGGCGTTCGGGATGCGCGAGAACGGCGGGTAGATCTCCGGCGCGAACCGCAGTGGGCTGGGGTAGTACTCACGGAAGAAGTCGACCTTGCTGGAGTCGAACCGTCCCGGGAACTCCAGGTCGAGCGCCTCGATCATGGCCTCGGTCGCCGAGCGGTGACCACCGCCGGTGTCGGAGAACAGGAACAGGATGCGCTTCTTCGCGTCCGTGTCGGCACCCTCTTGGCTCATTCGCGCTCCGTCTTCAACCGGTACTGCTCCTCGAATAGAGCATGACACAGCTCGCCCGTCCGGGCCTGCTACCGGGCTACTCAAAACGCTCGACGGGTTGGTCGGCCCACAGGCCGGGACAAAACGCGCAGACGATTGCCTCCAGTTGCGGATCTGGGCCGATCTGGCGCATCGAGAGTGCAGAACCTCCCCGCTTTCGCACCCCGGCAGAACTTGCACTCCCAGGCTGGGGCCGGGCCCAAGACAATGGACGGATGACGATCAAGACCAAGCCCCACGACGGCGATGTGGAGGCATTCCTCGCCGCGGTTCCGAACGAGCGACGCCGCAACGACGGCCGTGCGCTGGTCGAGCTGATGCGCGAGGTCACCGGCGTCGAGCCGCAGCTGTGGGGACCGACGATGATCGGCTTCGGCGCCGAGCCCTACACCAACTCTCTCGGCACCAACGACTGGTTCATCGTCGGGTGCTCGCCCCGGGCCGCCGCGCTCACCGTCTACGGCATCTGGGACGCCTACCACCCCGACCCGCGGTTCGCCGGCCTCGGTCCGCACACGACCGGGAAGAGTTGCGTGTACGTGAAGAGGCTCGACGCACTCGACTCAGGGCTGCTGCGCACCCTGCTCGGTGAGGCCTGGGAGCGTGGGCAGGCGGACGCTCAGCGCAGGATCTCGTAGCGCTGCAGCAGCTTGCGGGCGGCCTTCGTCGAGGACGACTGCAGCGCCAGCAGTTCGGCGTAGATGCCACCGGTGCGCGCCAGTTCGGCCGGGGTGCCGATCTCGTCGATGCGTCCCTCACGCAGCGTGATGATGCGGTCGACCGAGCTGATCGTGCTCAGCCGGTGGGCGATGATCAGCGTCGTGCGGTCTGCCATCAATTCCTCCAGGCCATCCTGCACGAGGCGTTCGGCCTTGGAGTCCAGCGAGGACGTGGCCTCGTCCAGCACCAGTATCGGCGCGTCCTTGAGCAACGCCCTGGCCACGGCGATGCGCTGCTTCTGGCCACCTGAGAGCTTCACCCCGCGCTCGCCGATCTCGGCGTCGTAGCCGCCGGGGAGGGCGCTGATGAAGACGTGGGCGTGCGCGCGCCTGGCCGCGGTGACGATGTCGTCCTCGGTCGCGTCCGGACGCCCGTAGGCCAGGTTCTCCCGGATCGTGCCCGAGAACAACGATGGATCCTGGAACACCACGCCCACTTTGGCGCGCAGTTCGGCCAACGGCACGGACGCGACGTCGCGCCCGTCCACCAGCAAAGTGCCGCTGGTCAGCGGATACAGCCCCAGCAGCAGGCTCGCAAGAGTGGTCTTGCCGACCCCGCTCTCGCCCACGAACGCCACGCGCTCGCCGCGGAACACCTGGAAGTTCACCCCGCTGAGCACGTTGGTGGCCTCGGTGTAGCCGAAGTAGGCGTCCCTAAACTCGACGATCGGGCTGGAGGGGGTCTCGACAGGCTCGACCAACCGAGCAGCGGTCGGCGGCCCTTCGTGACGGCTCGTTCGTTCCTCACGAGCCTCCTCAGGGACCGTTGGCTCAACCACTCGTTCCGCACGAGC
>DAORUI010000015.1:17693-30094 GCA_035433085.1 Propionicimonas sp.
CCTCAGGGACCGTTGGCTCAACCACTCGTTCCGCACGAGCGTCCTCAGGGACCGTTGGCTCAACCACTCGTTCCGCACGAGCGTCCTCAGGGACCGTGGGCTCAACCATCCCGTCCGCACGAGCCTCGGGGAACGTTGGCTCAAGTTCGATCGAGGCGGTCTCGGTCTGCTCGTCCATCACCTTGAAGTAGTCGCGCGAGCCGGTGATGGCTCGCTGGGACGCGTCGACCAGGTAGCTCATCGACTGCACCGGCTGCCGGGCCAGGCTGACCAGCTGGATGAGCAGCACCATCACGCCGAGGGTGAACGAGCCCGAGATGGTGGCGACGAAGATGATCGCGTAGATGCCGAAGAAGATCAGGTTCAGGGCGCCGCGGCGGGCCACGTCCATGCGGTGCCAGTACGCCGACTGCTCACGGGTGAGCGCGATGGTCGCTTCGTAGCGTGCGGCGAAGTGCTCGAGTTCGCGCGGTTCGGCACCGAAGCTCTTCACGACCCGGATCTGGCCGACGACTTCGGCGAACCGTCCGCCGGCGATGTCGAACTCGGCGTTCTTGGCCACCTCGAGGCGCTGCCAACGCCTGGACGTGATCATGGTCAGCCACGTGAACACCGGGTAGACCGCCAGCATCAGCAGCGCCAGCCACCACGAGTACCAGCCGATGATCACCAGGGCCGCAGCGACGGTGAGCAGCATCGGCAGGAAGTTGTTGGCGAACATGTTCAGAAAGCCGGTGGTCTCGGTGATCGAGCGCTGCAACCGGGAGATGATCGTCCCGGTGAGCTCAGAGTCGAAATACCGCTGCGGCAACCGCAGCAGCTTCTCGAAGTAGTTGCGCGACAGGATCGAGCGCAGGCGGATCGCCATCACGTCGCCCAGGTAGCCGCCGTAGTTGGTGATCAGCGTGTTCGCGACGTCGGTGAGCAGCAGCAGGAAGGCCAGCCAGAGCACCGCGGGCACGCCCCCGCCGCCGGTACCGGTGGTGGCCGCCACGACCTCGTCAGTGGCCGCCTTGATGATGAACGGGACGGCGAGCCCGGTGGCCGCGGTGAGCAGTCCGGCGACGACGATCGCCGCATAGGCCGGCAGCAGTTCCCGGGCCACGCCCAGGATCCGCACTATCGATCGCATACCCGCCTCATCTCCGGTCTCCGCCAAGTCGTCAGAGTCTGTGGTCGCTGGCGGCCGGAGGACTCTGACAACCCGGTGAGCCTAACCCTCAGGACGCGTCCGCCGCGCGTTCGGC
The DNA here is from genome assembly GCA_035433085.1 of Propionicimonas sp. GTDB lineage: Bacteria > Actinomycetota > Actinomycetes > Propionibacteriales > Propionibacteriaceae > Propionicimonas. Next base: position 18,941 of record DAORUI010000015.1, read on the forward strand.
CCACACCGCCGCTTGCGTGCGGGACGAGACGTGCAGCTTGGCCAGGATCGCCGACACATGGACACTCACGGTCTTGTGGCTGATGAACAGTCGCGCCCCGATCTCGCGGTTCGACAGGCCGAGGCTGAGCAGGGTGAGCACCTCGCGCTCGCGCACCGTGAGTGCGCCGGCGGGCAATCTGGACGCCGCCGGTAGCTGGGCGGCGATCAGGGCAGCGAGTCGTTCGTGTCCGTGGCGCTCCTCGGGCGGGCAGGCCGCCACGGCCCGCTCGAAGACCGGCATGGCCGCGTCCACTTCGCCGGCACGCACCCAGTCGGTGCCCACCTCGGCGAGCAGCTCCCAACGGGTCGGCCAGCTGGCGTCCGGTGCCGGTAGGTCGTCCCAAACCGACAGGACGTAATCACCGAAGCGGGCCGCGCGGGCGAACGCGAACTCCGCGCGGCATTGGCCCATGGCCGCCAGCGCGGCGACCGCCGCATCGGGGACGACGTCCGCGGCGATCAGGTGGTTGGCGATCACCACCGGGTCCGGACGCGTGCCCCGGCCGAGCGCGTCGGCGAACCGGGCGTGCCAATGGCGGCGCGGCCCGGGAGCGAGGTGGTGGTAGACAGCTTCGCCCAGCAGCGGGTGGCGGAACGCGTAGTCGGAGCCGTTGGTGGTGATCAGGCCCGAATCGAGGGCCTCGCGTGCGGCGGCGTCCACCTCGGCCACGGGGGCGTCCAGCGCACGGCACACCAGGTCGTGCTTGAGGTGCGGAGTGCCCACCGCGAGGCATTCGACGAATCGTCGGGCGGACGCACTCAGCGACTCGTAACGCACCAGCGCCATCTCGCTCACCGAGGCGGGCAGGTCACCGGCGGTCCGTCCGGCCAACTCCTCGACGAACAGCGGCACTCCCCCACTGCGCTCGTAGAGGAGGTCGAGTTCCTCCGTCGAGTCGGACGCCAGGCCGAGCGCGGCCACCAACTCAGCCACCTGGGCGCGGTCGAGGCGTTCCAGTTCGATCCGGGTCACCCGGTGGGATTGGTCGATCTCGGCCAGCAGGGCCCGTAATTGGCTGGGCCCGGCGCCGTCGGCGGTGCGCCGGGTGAGCACGGTCATGATCGGGCAGCCCTCCAACATGCCGACCAGCGAGAGCGCCAGGCCGAGCGTGCCCTCATCGGCCCAATGCATGTCGTGAAGTACCAGGACCACCGGACGCTCCCGCGACACCGTGCGCAGGAGGGTGGCGATCGCCTCGCTCAAACGGCTCATGGACGGGGGCGCGACTGCGTTCGGCTCGGCCTCGCCGAAGCCCATCAGAGTGTCGACTGTGCCGGCTCCCCCGCCGACCGCCGCGCGGAAGGCGTCCGCGCCGAGGGCTTCGTGGACGGACCGCAGCATCCGCCGGATCGGAGCCAGCGGCGGCACCGCGACATGCGGGCTCAGGCACTCGCCCTGGGCGACCAGGGTGTCCGCGGGCAGTCCGGCCAGGAAGTCGTCCACCAGACGGCTCTTGCCGATGCCGGCCTCGCCTGTGATCACCACTGTTCGGGGGGTGCCCTCAAGACAGGAGGTGAACACCCGGGCCAACGCTTCGGACTCGGCCCCCCGACCGATCGTCCGTCCGCCCCCAGTGCGGCCGCGCACACCTCACGATCCCACAACGGCCGGCCTCCGAGCCGTAGCACATTTGCGCCCGGGGGCCTGATCCACTCTCGTCCGCCTCATCCGTCGCAAGGCGGGCCCAGATCGCCGTTGAGCACGACTTGGGTCCACCTTGCATTCGCAGACGGGGACGGTCAGTGCAGCGGAATGGCTGGGCGCGGACGCGGCAGCGTCCAGTGCGAGAACCAGTCGCGGAACGCGGCCCACCACGGGGCGTTCGCCGGCGCGGGATCGGTGCGGTTGCGCTCGTTGATGCGACGCATCCGTTCGATCTCGATTGCCGACTGGGCGGCCTGCTGCTGATGCAAGGTCCAAGCTGAGTATTCGGCGTGCATTTTGCCCCCCTGACTGCACTGAACTAGAGCTCAAGCGTCGCCGGTAAGGGGGCTGCGGGGCATCGGGCAGATGCCCTATCTTCCAGCCACGGTCTTCATCTTCCAGCCACGGTCTTCCGATCGCGTCGTCCGCGGGGGTGGTCAGGCCTTGACGGTGATCTTCGCGGCCTTGTCCGGAAGCTCGATGAAGGTCTGGCCGGGCGCCATCTTGAGCGGGGTGCCGTCGGCGAGGGTGAACTGGAATAGCTCCTGCACGTCGCCCTTGGTCCAGGTGCCGGTGACGTACTTGCCCTGGTGGGCGTAGTAGAAGGTGCCCTTGGAGTTCACGATGTCGTGGATCGGCTCGTCGTGGCCGGTGTAGTTGGCGTTGATCTTGCCCTTGGCGCTGATCCGTCCGAACACCTGCTTGGCCTTGATCACGAGCACGTTGTCGCAAGAGACCTGGGTGCCGTCGGCGAGCACATGCTTGCCCCACGGCATGCTGCGCAGGTAGCGCTTCTTCTTGGCGCTGTAGGTGTAGCTCATGTTGTAGGTGTCGGCACGCTTCCAAGGCACGCTGATGAAGCTGGCTTCCTTGCCGGAGACCTCGGTGCTCACCTCTTCGTCGGTGGCCGCCCAGGGGAAGTAATTCTGCTGCGGACCGTCGGAGAACTTCTTGGTCTGCTTGGCCAGCTTGGCGGGGTGAGCCGCCACCGCGCGGTCGTAGTAGGTCTGGCCGTTCAGCACGCGGACGCGGTTCGACAGGATCGAGTACGAACCCGTGCCCTTGGTGGCCATGTAGTTCTTGTTGATCTCGAGGTAGTCGGTGAACTTGGCGAAGTACTTGAGCACCCAGCCGAAGCCGCCGGTGTTGCCGATGATGCCGGTGATCGGAGCCAGCATTGGCACGTCCACCGGGCGCACCGAGCGGACGGGGTTCACCGAGTCGGCGTACTTGGAGTGGTAAATCGGCACCAGTCGGGTGCCCGACTGACCGACCGCCGCGGGGTAGCCGTCCAGCTGGACATAGACGATGTCGGCCGCATCCAGGCCGATCTGCGGGTGTTCGCCCTTGTTGTCGGGCACCTTCACGATGACCGCGATGCGCTTGGCGTCCTCGGGGTCGTCCAGCACCTTGCCGGTGAGGGGCCAGCGGGGCGTGGTGTCCTGCGTGGGAGTCGCGCTGGGTGTCGCGGACGTGGCCTCGCCCGCACCCGGGTTGGTGGCCGGCGGAGCCGAGGACTGGGTGGGGGGTTCGGTCGAACACCCGACCACGGCCGCGCCTGCGACGCCGATGGCGCCGATCATGGCCGTGCGACGGCTCACCGATTCCATTGCATTCCCTCCGACTTCGTGCGGACGGGCCCAGGGTTCGCCCGCCGTCACCGCGTCCATGGTAAGGGTGGGTGCCGAACGTCCCGGCATCGTGAGTGCCTGGGCGGGATGTTCATAGGTGATTCAAATGTTGTGTCAGGGCGCGTCGATAGCATGACGACCATGACCGTGCCCCCCGCCTACGGCAGCCAATACGTCCCGGCGAACCTGCCTGCGCCCGGTCTCCGAGAGCTCACGGTGGGCCTGATGCTGAGCGAAACCGTGCGGATCTACCGGGCCGGCTTCGCGCAGTTCCTCGCACTGGGCGCGATGGTTGCTGCGGTGACCGCCGGCCTGCAGGGGCTCGGCTTCTGGCTGTTCGCGGAACGCTTCCTGATCGGGTTCACAACCCTTCAGTTCGCCGGGGTCGTCGCCGGCCCGATGCTCGCGGTGGCTGTGATAGTGCTGGTCTCCTACCTCGTTCAGGTGCAGGTGGGTGCGGCCATCGTGGGTGTCGCCAACGCGGTGGGCGAGCGCCGTACGTGCAGCTTCACCGCGGCGTTCGCGGCCACGCGCGCGGTGGTGCCGCGGGTGCTGGTGCCCGTCCTGCTGGTAGCGGTCGGCACCTGGCTGGGGCTGGCCGTGGTGACTTCCCTGATGGCATGGGCGATCGGCACGGTGCGTGATTCGGGTCAGGACGCGGCAGTCACCACGGTCGGCATGGCACTGCTGTTGCTGGTTGTCGGATCGATCCTCACGATCGTGTTGACGGTTGTAGCGGCGGTTCGGTTCTACTTGTTCGTGCCGGTGGTCGCGTCCGAGCGGTGTTCCGGGTTCGCGGCGCTGGGTCGGTCGTGGCGGCTCACCACCGGTGTCTCCTGGCGGATCTTCCTCGGACTGTTCCTGGTCGGACTGGTCAACTGGTTCGCCGGTCAGATCGGCAGCATGTTCGTCTCGGCCGTCACCCCGGCCGACCTTGCCAACCTCGGCGGAATCCAGGACATGCTCTGGAAGCTGGTGCCGGCGGTCACCGCGTCCGTCGTGGTGACCGGTGTGGCCACCACTTTCGTCTTCCCCATCCTCACGATCATGTCGAACGTCGTCTACCGGCATCGGACGCAACCGCCCGCCCCGGTTGCGCCGATGACCTGGGGCGGCTTCCCTGGTGGTCATCCGGGTCCCGCCGTGCCCCCTGGGTACCCGGGCTATCCACAGCCGGGTTACCCCGAGCGCCCTTGGCCGACCGACTACCCGGGGAACGTCCCCTGAGTTTCTGGCAACGCTCCCCGAGCCGCTGGCAACGCTCCCCGAGCCGCTGCCAACGCTCCCCGAGCCTGACGAGGGGTCTAGCGACGCGTCCGCTGTCTCACCCCTTGAAGGCGGCGACGGTCTCCTCGACCTGAACCTCCCAGGGAGTGGGCCGGAGACCGAAGTGCGCCTCGGCCGCGCTCGAGTCGAGCACGAACGGACGCTCGAACTGGTGGCGGGTCTCCCAGAGTTCGCGAAGCATCGGAGAGAACCAGCCGCCCATCGTCACCACGGCGCGGGGCAAGGTACTCACCTTCACGTCCGCCTGGCCGGCGGCCCGCGCGAAGGCGGCCGCCACCTCGCGGAAGGTCATCGGCGGATTGGTCGGCACGTGCCAGACGCGTCCCCAGCCGTCGCCGAGGGCGAGCGCGGCGACCAGGTTGCCGATGTCGGCGAGGTAGGTCCAGGAATGCGGCGCGTCCGGACGTCCCAGGGGTACCGACACCGCGCGACCGGCGACCGCCGGCGTGATCACGTAGGTGTTCAGCACGCTCGAGCCGTCATTGGCGCCCGGCCCGAAGTAGTCGGACGGACGCACTTCGGTCACGCGGCAGCGCCCGGCGTCGTGCGCGGCCAGGGCGTCGGCCCACAGCTGTGCGCGAACCTCCCCCTTGCGCCCGTTCGGGCGTACTGGCGTGGACTCGGTCATCGGCGCGTCCACGCGTCCGTAGCCGTACAGGTTGCTGACCGTGACCAGGCCCGCGCCGGATTCCTGGGCGGCCTGAAGCATCGACGCGGCCATCGGCGGCCATTCCTGCGCCCAGCGCCAGTAGCGGCTGGGGTTGACCGCGTTGACGATGGTCGAGGCTCCGGCGGCGGCCCGGGTGAGCGCGGCGGTGTCATTCAGATCGAGGGCGATGCCGGTGGCCCCCTCAGGCAGGTTCTTCGGCCCCGAGCGCGAGATGACCAGCACCTCTTCACCCGCTGCGAGCAGGGCTGTCGCGCTCGCCCGTCCGATTCCGCCAGCGCCTAACACGAGGTGAATGCCCATTGTCATACCTAACTGTGAACGGTGTTCTCTCTTTACTCGACCAAGTGAACCACGCGATGTGGCAAGATGCAAGAACACTGTTCACACATCTTCTTGGGAGCTGGCATGGGCAAGCGGTCCGAGCATCGCGAAACCACGGAGCGCGCGATCCTCGATGCTGGGCTGAGCCTGCTCGCGTCCGGTGGTCAGGAGGCGCTGACCATCCGCGGGCTGGCCCGCCGACTGTCGCTGGCACCGTCCGCGCTCTACCGGTACGTAGCCAACCGCGACGAATTGCTCACCCTGCTGATCGCCCACTCCCACAACGACCTGGCGGACGCGGTCGAGCTCGCCCACGCAGCAGTCGAGCCGAGCGACCTGCGCGGACGCTGGCGGGCTGTCGCCCACGCGATCCGGGACTGGTCGCGTGAGCACCGATTCGAGTTCGAACTGATCTTCGGCACACCTGTGCGCGGCTACGCGGCGCCGCCCGAGCGCACCACGGAGCCCGGCACGCGCGTGCTCTTCCTGCTCGCACGAATCGGGCCGGACGTCGAAAGAGCCGGGTTTGCTGTTCCCCGTCCGCCGGGCCTGGTGGCTGCGGCCACCGAGAGCCTGCCGGGGGTGCTGGCGGCCGCAGCCGGCGCCGGTCTGACGATGGCGCCGGAGACCGCGATGGACGGCCTCGCGGCCTGGCATCTGGTGATGGGAGCCGTCAGCAGTGAACTGTTCGGCTATCTCGGGAGAGGCACCGTCGGCTCGGACCGCTTCTTCGACGCCATCGTGCTGATCGGCGAGCAACTCCTCTTCGGCCCGGCCGCGTCAACAGACGGTCCCGGATAGGAAAGCGTGCCAGCCGTGCCGCAATTCCGCCCCTGAACGGGCGCGGTGACTCGAATCCGGCCGTCCTTGCATGCAGGGGGTCCAAACCGCGTCATGGAGCGCGGACAACTCCCGTTCGGCCGAGCGGCGGCACCAGAGGGGTGCACAATCTGGTCCCGACCAGCCGTGACGCGATCCCGCCCCACAACGGGCGCGGTGACGCGAATCCGGCCCTCCTTGCGCGCAACGGGTCCAAATCGCGTCATGGCGGGCAGCCCGGGCACCTCCCGAGGGCTGCGTGCGCTTGAATCGGCGCACCTCTCGGACGTCCGACGATCAGAGAGCGTCAGCGCAAGGGTGGCGTCGCAGCCAGACCGAAGTGGCGATCGGTTGGCGCTGGCCACCGACGTGGACCAGTTCGTCGCCTTCGACGGTCAGTTGGCTGGCGTGGCCGGCGAGCGCGCGCTTGACGACGTCGAGGAACTCCGGATGAGCAAGCTCGACTGCGTTCGCGGCTGGCAGCAGGGGTTCCGAGACCACCTCGAACAGCGGTATGCCGCTGCGGCCCGACGCCAGCACCGCGATCTCGTGGCAGGCCACGTGATCGGGGTGGCCGTAGCCGCCGTGCGCGTCGTAGCTCACCAGCGCGGTTGCACCGACCTGGGCCAGGTAGGCGACCAGATCGGCGGCGGCCTCGTGTGCGTCCGCTGCGGTCAGGCTCTCCGGGCCCGCGGAGAAGGACGGACCGGCGAGCGTCGGAGTCACCCAGCGCATACCCGAATCGGTGTAGCGCCGAGGAGTCGAACCGGAGACGCGAGCGGGCGGCGTCCCAAGGAACACATGCCTGGTGACCCCCAATGCGGCCAAGGCGTCGGCGAGTTCCTGCTCGCGATGCGCGACCAGTTCGTCCGCGGATCCGACGAAAGCGCCGGGCACGATCTCGCCCTGCTCGCCACGGGTCGCCGTAACCACGGCCACGTCGCACCCGGACGCAGCCAGAGCGCCCAGAAGCGCCCCGGTCACCAAGGTCTCGTCGTCGGGATGCGCGTGCAGGAAGACCGCCCCTGCCAGTTCCGGGATCATCGCGAGAGCAGTTCCTCGTACACCGCCACCAGCCGCAGCGCGGCCCAACGCCACTCGAACCGACGGGCATGGACGCGGGCGACCACCCCCATCTGCTCGGCCAGGCCGGGCTGGGTGAGCAGCCGGGTGAGGGCCTTGCCCCAGTCCTCGGGAAGCCGCGAATCCATCAGCTGGCCGGTCTCGCCGTGGGCCACCGCCTCGCGCAAGCCACCGGCGGCAGCCGCGATCACCGGCGTCCCGCTGGCCTCGGCCTCGAGTGCCACCAGCCCGAAGGTCTCCGAGTGGGACGGCACCAGCAGCACCCGCGCCGAGCGCATCAATCTGGCCAGCTCAGGACGCGGCTGCGGCCCCACAAAGGTCACCGAGTCGGCCAACCCCGACTCGCGCACGAGATTCCGCAGGTCATGCTCGTACGTCGCGAAGTCGGGCGACGTGTCACCAGCGATCACCAGGTGCGGGCGGATCGTCGGGTCGAGATGAGCCAGCGCCCCGATCGCAAGGTCCGGGCCCTTCAACGGCTGCAGCCGCGCCGCGAACAGCACATAGCCAAGGGGCCACGGGTCCGCGTCCGGCCACGTCCACAAAGGTTCCCCTGGTGCGAGCGGACGGAACAACTCCTGGTCGACCCCTGGGGAGATGATCGTCACCTTGTCGGCGTCCGCCCCGCAGCGGAAGATCACCGTGTCTGCCTCGGCCGCGCTGATCGCCACGACCGCCTGCGACTCGCGAGCCACCAGGGCCTCACCGGCCACCCGCGCGGGCGACTCCGGCGGCTCCCCGGACGAGAGCGGCGAGCCCGGCAGCGCCGCCACCGAGTGGTAGCTCTGCACGTGGGGGATGCCCCACGCGCGTGCCACCGGAAGCGCTGCGACCCCCGACATCCAGTGTTGTGAGTGCACCAGATCGGCCGGCGCCAGCGCCGCCAAGCCGGCGGAGAACTCCTCGATGTGGGCGTCGATCTCGCTCTTGGCCAGCGGCGTCGGCGGGCCCGCATCCAGGTGTCGAAGGGTCACGCGCGGGGCGAGTTCGACCACGTCCGGTTCGTCGGGGCTGGTGCGCCGCGTGATCAATTCGACGTTGTGACCGAGTTCGGCGAGCGCTTCGGCCTGCGCACGCTCGACCACGTTCATGCCGCCCGCGTCTCCCGAGCCCGGCAACTGCGCCGGTGAGGTGTGCATGGAGACGTAGGCGAGGTTGAGAGCGCGGGACACGCGCTGAGCATAGCCACCGCGCTCCCCGCGTCCGGGCTTCTGAACCCGGACGCGACACAGAGCGCTCTCAGCGCGTGGGAGGATCAGGCAATGACCACCGCTCAATCCAACGTTGCCGACAGGTCTCAGCTTGGGCCGCAGTGGTTGTTCCTGGTGATCCTGGCCGGCCTGGGCATGGTCGGACCGTTCTCCATCGACACGATGTTCCCCGCGTTCGTCCGCATGGGCGCGGAGTGGGGCGCGTCCGAGTTGGCGCTGCAGCAGATCGTCAGCGTGTACCTGCTGGCGTTCGCGGTGATGAGCCTCGTGCACGGCCCCCTGTCGGACGCGCTGGGCCGCAAGCCCGTGATCCTCGCCGGGACGGCCCTCTACATCGTCGCGTCGATCGGGTGCGCGCTGGCGCCGAGCCTGCCGGTACTGCTGGTGTTCCGCGCGGTTCAGGGCCTCAGCGCGGGCGCAGGCGCGATCATCAGCCGCGCCATGGTTCGTGACGTGTTCTCCGATGCCGAGGCCCAGCGGACGATGAGCCACATCGCGATGATCTTCGGCCTCGCCCCCGCGCTTGCCCCGGTGGCCGGCGGCCTGTTGCTCGGCTGGACAGGCTGGCGCGGCATCTTCTGGGCGCTCGCGGTGCTGGGCGCGCTGCTGCTGGTGCTCGTGTTCTGGTTCATGCCCGAGACACACCCCGCCGAGAACCGCTCGTCCCTGAAGGTCCGTGAGCTCGGCCGCAGCCTGGCCGACGTGCTGCGCGACCAGCACGGACGCCGGCTCGCGTTCACGGCCATGTTCAACAACGGTGCGATGTTCTTGTACATCTCGTCCGCGCCGTTGCTGGTGGTGAACCTGCTGCACCTGGGCGAGACCGACTTCTGGATCCTGTTCGTGCCGATGATCTCGGGCATGGTGTTCGGCTCCTGGGTGAGCGGACGGTTGGCCGGACGAATGACCGGTAGCCGTCTTGCCACCCTCGGCTATCGGATCAGCCTCGTGGCGGCGGCGACGAACCTGGTGCTGACGCTGATCCCGGCCACCCGCGGTCTGCCGTGGACGATCCTGCCGCTGCCGGTGCTGACCTTCGGAATCGCGCTGGCTTTTCCCGTCCTCACCCTGGCGATGCTGGACCTCTTCCCGAACTCGCGCGGCTCGGCGTCCTCGATACAGAACTTCCTCGCCCTGATGGGCAACGCGCTGATCTCGGCGATCGTGGCCCCGATGCTGGGGGTGTCACTGGTCTGGCTGGCGACCGGTTCGCTGGTGCTGCTGGTATGCAGTGCGCTGCTGTGGATGCGGCACCTATCGGTCGCTCCGAGCGTGCCCCAGGGACCCACCGACGCGGTTGCGTACGAGCCGATCGACGAGATCTAGCCGGGTCGCTCGAGGAGACCGAACCATCACCGTGAACGTTGATAGCGTTATCACTGTGATCGAAGACGATTCCCTGCTGCGCTTGGCCAACGACACCCACCGCATCGAGATCATGCCGCTCGGCGCGACCCTTCGAAGCTTCGAAGTGCGCCTGCCGGACGGCACCTGGCGCAACATCCTGCTCGGGCACCCGTCCCCGTCCGACTACCGCACCGGGCTCGGCTACCTGGGCGCGACCGTCGGCCGGTTCGCCAACCGGATCGCGCAGGCACGGTTCAGCCTGGACGGGACGACCTACGACCTGGACGTGAACGAGGCGCCGAACCAGCTGCACGGCGGCAGCGGAGGATTCCACAGCTACGCGTGGGACGTTCTCGGCTCCGGCCCGGATTGGGTGGAACTGGGCATCACCAGCCCGGACGGCGATCAGGGCTACCCCGGCGCCGTGCGTGCGTCCGCGCGTTTCGAGTTGGTGCCGGGAGGCGCGCAGGTGACCTACCGGGCGTCCACCGACGCGCCGACGGTCGTGAACCTGACCACGCACCCGTACTTCAACCTGGACGGCGAGGCCTCCGGCAGCACTGACGGGCACCGCCTCACCATCCACGCGTCGCGCTACACGCCGAACCACGACGACGGCATTCCCACCGGAGAGATCCGGGACGTGACCGGATCGGCCGCCGACTTCCGCTCTGGCCCCACCCTGGGGGACGCCCGCGCGGCCGGCCTGGCCGAGGGCATCACCCGCGGCGGCGGTTTCGACCACAACTTCGTGGTGGACGGCGCGGGCCTGCGCGAGCACTGCCGACTCGTCGGCGAGACCGGGCTCACCCTTGTGATCGTCAGCGATCAGCCCGCCCTACAGATGTACGGCGGCGCGCACTTCGACGGCGTCGCGTCAGGTACCTCCGGGGTGCCCTACGTGCCGCGGGCCGGCGTCGCTCTCGAAACCCAGGGATTCCCGGACGCGCCGAACCACCCGAACTTCCCCTCCACGGTGCTGCACCCCGGCGATGAGTACCTGGCCACCACCCAGTGGCTGGTGAGCTGAGCGACTCAGCTCCACGACAACCGCCGCTCCTTAGGGAGGTCGCCCTGACCTTGCCAACCCGGTCCCTGA
>DAORUI010000016.1:0-29875 GCA_035433085.1 Propionicimonas sp.
ATGCCCGGCTGAAGTACCGCTACCTCGACCTGCGCCGCTCGCGGATGCACGACGCCCTGGTGCTGCGGTCCGCGGTCACCCAGGCGATCCGCAAGACCCTGGACGACCTGGACTTCTACGACATCGAGACGCCGACCCTGACCCGGTCGACTCCGGAGGGTGCGCGCGACTTCGTGGTGCCCGCGCGGCTGCATCCGGGCTCGTGGTACGCCCTGCCGCAGAGCCCGCAGCTGTTCAAGCAGCTGCTGATGGTGGCCGGCATGGAGCGCTACTACCAGATCGCCCGCTGTTACCGCGACGAGGACTTCCGCGCCGATCGGCAGCCGGAGTTCACCCAGCTCGACGTCGAGATGAGCTTCGTCGACCAGGACGACGTGATCGCGGTGGGGGAGCAGGCGATGGCTGCCTGCTGGCGGCTGATCGGGGTCGAGATGCCGCTGCCGCTGCCCCGGATGACCTGGGCGGACGCGATGGCGAACTACGGGTCGGACAAGCCCGACCTGCGCTTCGAGAACCAGATCCGCGAGCTGACGACGTTCTTCGCCGAGACCCCGTTCCGGGTCTTCCAGGCCGAGTACGTGGGTGCGGTGGTCATGCCCGGCGGCGGTTCGCAGCCGCGGCGCACCTTCGATGCTTGGCAGGACTGGGCCAAGCAGCGCGGCGCGAAGGGGCTGGCCTACGTCACCATCGGCGAGGACGGCGAACTCGGCGGCCCGGTGGCCAAGAACATCTCCGAGGCCGAGCGTGCCGGTCTGGCCGCGGCGATGGACGCCCAGCCGGGCGACTGCATCTTCTTCGGCGCCGGACGCCGCGAGGCGACCCAGGAACTCCTGGGTGCCACGCGTCTGGAGATCGGACGGCGCTGCGGTCTCATCGACGAGTCGGCGTGGTCGTTCCTCTGGGTGGTGGACGCGCCGCTGTTCAAGCTGCGCGAGGACGCCGAGGCGTCCGGGGATGTCGCTGTGGGTGGCGGCCGCTACACCGCCGTCCATCACGCGTTCACCTCGCCGAAGCCTGAGTCGATCGACACCTTCGACACCGATCCCGGTTCGGCGCTGAGCTACGGCTACGACTTCGTCTGCAACGGCAACGAGATCGGTGGCGGCTCGATCCGTATCCACCGCCGGGACGTGCAGGAGCGGGTCTTCAAGGTGATGGGCCTGACCCCGGAGGAGTCCCTGGAGAAGTTCGGCTTCCTCCTGGACGCCTTCGCCTTCGGCGCTCCGCCGCACGGCGGTGTCGCATTCGGCCTCGACCGTCTGGTCATGCTGCTCGGCGGTTTCGAGACGATCCGCGACGTGATCGCGTTCCCCAAGTCGGGTGGCGGCTTCGACCCGCTCACGTCCGCCCCGGCCCCGATCAGCGCCAAGCAGCGCAAGGAGGCCGGCGTGGACTACGTCCCGCCGCTGAAGCAGCCGCAGGCCGGATCGCCTTCCGCCACCTGACGCGACCGGCCCACCGACCGCACGCCCGTCCAGCGTGCCCCCCGCAGAACGCGCGCACGCTGGACAGTTGTTCCCCGTGACGGGGCATAACGGTCCAGCTTGCGAGGGGCGGGGGGACGGCGCCCCCGCAGAACGCGCGCAAGCTGGACAGTTGATTCCCGTGACGGGGCATAACCGTCCAGCTTGCGAGGGGGTCGGGGCGAGGGATTAGCGCAGGTCGTCGGGGTTGTGCGTCTCGGCTGAGGCGCCGTCCTCGGCGGCCAGCAGGCCGTAGAGCTTGCGCCGGGTGTTGGCGAGCAGCTTGGTTGCCTCGGTGAGGTGGGCGTCGTTACCGCTGCGGGAGAGCTCCTTGAGCGCGCCGGCAAGGGTGGTGAACTCGTGCCACAGCTCGCGGATCTGGTCGGGACGCTGGCCGGACAGGGCCTCGTTCACCAGCTCCCAGGGCTTGGTCTCGACGCCCTCGGCGGCCTGCCGACCGGTGTCGGTCAGCCGGAACGCTTTCTGCCCGTCGCTGAGGAAGGCTTCGATCAGCCCCTCGTCCTCGAGCTGGGACAGCGCGGGGTAGACCGCACCAGGGCTCGGCTTCCAGGCGCCGTCGGTGCGGTCGGCCAGCGTCTGCATGATCTGGTAGCCGTTCAGCGGCTGCTCCGCCAGCAGGGCCAGGATGGACGTGCGGACGTGTCCGCGCCTTCCGCGTCCGCGGGGGGCGGGACCCATCGGGCCACCGGCGCCGAACGGGCCGCCCGGGCCGAAGGGCCCACCGGGTCCGAAAGCGGGCCCGAACGGGCCTACGCCACCGAAGGCCGGCCCGAAGCCCGGACGCCCGTGCCCGCGACGCCCACCGCCACGGCGGCGGCCTCGCGATTCGTCAGGGCCGAAGTAGTCATCATCGTGTTCGTTCATGAGTTGTTTCTCCTTGATTCAGATCGACATTGTGTCGTCGATATATCGAGAGTAGGTCGACGAAGGCCCAAAGTCAAGTGCCCCCATTGGCCGGGCGGCGTGAGTCGGCGCCAACAGCAGGACCTCCCGAGGGCTGGACGCACGGTCGACCTGGCGACCGCGTTACTTCGGTGGCTCGGTACGCGTCGTGATCGGGCTGGTGTTCTGCGCGGTTCCACCAACCGATGCCGAACGCGGAGGGGGTCGCGGGCGATGCCCCTGCCGCGGTGTAGCGTCGGCGGAGTGAGCACGGACCTGTTCGGCAACCCGATCAACGAGGCCTCGGCGCCGGCCGCCGGTGGATCGCTGAGTACCGCCGATCACACCGACACTCCGCTGGCTGTCCGGATGCGTCCGCGCAGTGTGGACGAGATCGTCGGGCAGGCCCACCTGCTCGGCCCGGGCTCGCCGTTGCGGCGTCTGGCGGAGGGACGCACCGCTATGTCGGTCTTCCTCTGGGGACCGCCTGGAGTGGGCAAGACCACGATCGCGGCGGTGGTCTCGGCCACCGGGCAGCGGCGCTTCGTCGAACTCTCCGCCGTCACGGCCGGCGTCCGCGAGGTCCGCGCGGCACTGGCCGAGGCGCAACGGCAGTTGGCCCGGGGCATCGGCACCGTACTGTTCGTGGACGAGGTGCACCGCTTCTCGAAGACCCAACAGGACGTGCTGCTGCCCGCTGTCGAGAACCGTCTGGTCACCCTGATCGCAGCCACGACCGAGAATCCGTCCTTCTCGGTCATCTCACCGCTGCTCAGCCGTTCCCTGCTACTCACCCTGCAGCCGTTGACCGACGTCGACATCGGCATCCTGCTCGACCGTGCGCTCACCGAGGAGCGCGGCCTGGGGGGCGAGTTCACGCTCACCGCCGATGCGCGGACGGCGCTGCTGCGGTTCGCCGGCGGCGATGCCCGCCGCGCTCTCACCTACCTGGAGGAGGCGGCGGCCGGGGCACAGGCGCAGGGTGTGACCGAGATCGACGCCGATGTGGTCGGGGCGGCGGTCGACAAGGCCGCGGTGCGCTACGACCGGGACGGCGACCAGCACTACGACGTGATCAGCGCCTTCATCAAGAGCCTCCGCGGCTCGGACGTACAGGCCGGTCTTCACTACCTGGCGCGCATGCTCGAGGCTGGCGAGGATCCCCGGTTCATCGCGCGACGGCTGATCATTCTGGCCAGCGAGGACATCGGCATGGCGGCGCCTTCGGTGCTGCAGACCTGCGTCGCAGCGGCCCAGGCCGTCGCGCTGATCGGCATGCCGGAGGCCCGCATCAACCTCGCCCAGGCAGTGATCGCCTGCGCCCTCGCGCCCAAGTCGAACGCGGTGATCAAGGGGATCGATGCAGCCATCGCGGACGTCCGAGCCGGAAAGATCGGAACGGTTCCGCCGCACCTGCGTGATGCCCACTATCCAGGTGCAAAGACCCATGGGCACGGCCAGGGCTATACCTACGCTCACGACGCCGAGCACGGCGTGGCCGCGCAGCAGTACCTGCCGGACGAGTTGTCCGGCGCCCGGTACTACGAGCCCACCGACCATGGCAACGAGGCCGTCCTGGTCGAGCGTCTCGCGGCACTGGAAAGCCTGCTGCGACCGGACGGTTCCTAGTCCGCGCACACCTGGGGTCTCGTCGGGCTCGAGCAGCCGATAGGATTCGCCAAGTACACCGATTCCAGTTTGCGAGGTAGCCAATGTCCGCCGGAGAGGTCGCAGGTCTGATCGCCGCCATGGCTGCGGTCGCATTTGTTGTGTTCTGCGCCGTCCCACTGCTCAAGCTGGGGCGGGTGCTGGAGGAGGTGCGGCTGGCCGTCCGCGACCTGGGCCACAACTCGGTGCCGATCCTGCAGGAACTGCGGGGCACGGTCTCGGCCACGAACTCCGAACTCGGCAAGCTCGGCGTGGTCACCGATGATGTCGCCAAGGTGAGCGCCCACGCCACAGTCGTGAGCGAGAACGCCGCGCAGCTGTCGACGCTGTTCGCGTCCACCCTGGGTGGTCCGATGATCAAGACCGCAGCGTTCACCTACGGCGTGCGGCAGGCGGTCAGCGGACGCAAGTCGGCGAAGAAGGCCGGTAAGTGATGGGTAAACGGCTGTTCTGGTTCGCCGTGGGCGTCGGCCTGACCGCGCTCGTGGTGGTGAAGGGACGCGAGTACTACGAGCGCTTCACGCCGAAGGGCGTCGCCGATCAACTCGAGAAGACCCGCAGCGGCGTTTCCGCCTGGGTGGGCGACTTCTTCGACACGATGAACGAAGCCATGGACGAGCGCGAGGGTGAGTTGCGAGAGGCTCTCGGCCTGGTCGAGTGAACACCGCTCGACCAGGTGAACCAACTGACCCAATCCGAGCCGCCGATGCGAGCGGCAGATCCCGAAAGACACTCGAACCATGAAAACTGCTGACATCCGCCAGCGCTTCCTCGACTTCTTCGCCGCGCGCGAGCACACCATCGTGCCGTCGGCGCCCTTGGTCTACAACGACCCGACCCTGCTCTTCGTCAACGCTGGCATGGTTCCGTTCAAGCCGTACTTCACCGGTGCCGAGGACGCGCCGTTCAAGCGTGCGGTGAGCGTGCAGAAGTGCGTCCGGACCCTCGACATCGAGGAGGTCGGCAAGACCACCCGGCACGGCACCTTCTTCCAGATGAACGGCAACTTCTCCTTCGGCGACTACTTCAAGCAAGGCGCGATCGAATACGCCTGGGAGTTGGTCACCGGTTCGCAGGCCGAGGGCAACTACGGCTTCGACCCGGACAAGGTCTGGGTCACCGTCTACCTCGACGACGACGAGGCTGCGGCGTTGTGGCGCAAGGTCGGCATTCCCGACCACCGCATCCAGCGCCGTGGGCTGAAGGACAACTACTGGCACATGGGCATTCCCGGCCCCGGCGGTCCGTGCAGCGAGATCTACATCGATCGTGGCCCGGAGTTCGGTCCCGACGGTGGTCCAGTCGTCGACGAGGATCGTTTCCTGGAGATCTGGAACCTCGTTTTCCAGACCGAGGAACTGTCGGCCGTCCGCGCCAAGGACGACTTCGACATCGCCCGTCCGCTGCCTAGTCAGAACATCGACACCGGGATGGGCTTGGAGCGCACCGCCTACCTGCTGCAGGGTGTGGCGAACATGTACGAGATCGACGAGATCTTCCCGGTGATCACGCAGGCCGCCGAGCTGGCCGGTACCCGTTACGGTGCCGATCCGCAGGCCGACATCCGGCTTCGGGTGGTCGGCGATCACGTGCGTTCCGCGCTGATGCTGATGACCGACGGCGTCACCCCAGGCAACGAGGCGCGTGGTTACGTGCTGCGCCGGCTGCTGCGCCGCAGCATCCGCTCGATGCGCCTGCTCGGCGTTCAGGCCAAGGTCCTGCCCGACCTGTTGCCGGTGACCAAGGCGCTGATGGCCGCGTCCTACCCAGAAGTGGACGAGCAGTGGGCGCGGGTGAGCCAGATCGCCTACGCCGAGGAGGAGGCCTTCGCCCGGACGCTGGTCGCAGGCACCCAGATCTTCGATCTCGCCGCGGGGCAGGCCAAGGCCGAACACGTCACCGAGATCAGCGGTGACCGAGCCTTCGCCCTGCACGACACCTACGGCTTCCCGATCGACCTCACCCTTGAGATGGCCGCCGAGCAGGGCCTCAGCGTCGATTCCGCGGGTTTTCGGCGGCTGATGCAGGAGCAGAAGGACCGGGCCAAGGCCGACGCGCGCGCCAAAAAGGGCGCCACCGTTGCGACCGAGGCCTATCGGACGCTCCGCGGCGCGGGCGAGGTGCCCTTCCTCGGCTTCACCGACCTCACCGCGGACGCGACCGTGCGCGGCATCATCGCCGACGGCCAGCTGGTCGAGCGCTCGGTGCCGGGAGACGTGGTCGAGGTCGTGCTCGACCAGACCCCGTTCTACGCCGAAGCCGGCGGCCAGGACGCCGACACCGGCCTGATCACCGCGGACGGTCTCAGCCTGGAGGTGCTGGACGTGCAGCGTCCGGTGCAGGGTCTCGTGGTGCACAAGGTGCGGGTCGCCGACGGCGAACTCCGCGCCGGGGTGAAGGTGCTCGCCGAAGTGGACGCGATCGCTCGCGCCGGTGCCTGCCAGGCGCACACTGCGACGCATATCGTGAACGCGTCACTGCGGCAGTTGCTGGGGGAGTCCACCCATCAGGCCGGCTCCTACAACAAGCCCGGCTACCTGCGCTTCGACTTCAACGCCACCGGCGCACTCAGCCATGGCCTGAAGGAGGAGCTCGAAGGGGTGGCCAACGAGGCCATCCGCGCCGACTTCGAGGTGACCGCGCAGGAGCTGCCATTGGCCCAAGCCCGGGCGCTGGGCGCGCAAGCGATGTTCGGCGAGAAGTACGGCGACGTCGTCCGGATGGTCGAACTCGGCGGCCCCTGGTCACGCGAGCTGTGTGGCGGCACCCATGTCGAGCGCACCTCCCAGATCGGCCTGCTCTCCCTGCTGGGCGAGTCGTCGGTCGGCTCCGGCCTGCGCCGGGTCGAGGCCTTCGTCTCCGCGGACGCGTTCGCGCACCTGGCGAAGGAGCGCGCTCTGGTCTCGGGCCTGGCCGACCTGCTCAAGGTGCAGCCCGACCAGCTCACCGACCGGGTGGAGAAGCTGGTCGCGCAGGTGAAGGCGGCCGAGAAGGAGATCGCCACCCTGCGCAGCCGCGAACTGCTCGCCAACGTGCCCGCCCTGCTGGCCGGGGCGACCGCAGCGGGCGGCTACGAGCTGGTCAGCAGGCACCTCGAAGGTGTCGGCGCGGACGATCTGCGGTCCCTGGCCATCGAGGTGCGCAACGCGTTCGGTTCGCGTCCGGGGGTGGTGGCGTTGATCGGTGGCCCTTCGACCCTTCGACAGGCTCAGGACGGCGCAGGCTCGGGGACCGGAAAGCCGGTGTTGATCGTGGCCACCACCGCCGCGGCCCGTGACCTCGGCGCGAAGGCCGGCGCTCTCGTCGGCATCGGGGCCCCGGCGCTCGGTGGGCGCGGCGGGGGCCGCGACGACCTGGCCCAGGGCGGCGGCACCAGCGTCGAAGGCGCTCCGGCGGCGTTGGCTGCGATCGCCGCGGCATTGGCGCTCTGAGTGCGCACCGGCGTCCGATTGGCGCTCGATTGGGGCAAGGCCCGGATCGGGGTGGCTGCCAGCGACCCCGGCGGCGTCCTCGCGCACCCGGTGGAGACCATCGCCGCCGGCCCGGATGCGATCGCTCGCATCCTCGCGCTGGTGACCGAGTACGAGCCGATCGAGGTGGTGCTCGGGCTGCCGCGCAACCTTGCGGGAGCCGAAGGCCCGGCGGCGATCGCGATCCGCGAGGTGGCCGCTGACCTGGCGCCGCGACTGGGCGGCGTGCCGCTGCGTCTCGTGGACGAGCGACTGACCACCGTGACCGCGTCCAGGCAACTGTCCGGAGCCGGACGCAACACCCGGCGCCAGCGCGCCGTGATCGACCAGGCTGCGGCCGTGGCACTCTTGGAACAGGCCTTGCAGCACGAGCGAACCACCGGCCGTCCCCTCGGATCGATGGTCGAGCCGGCGGAAGTAACCAGGAAGGACTCCAGCGCATGAGCAGCCGAATGCCCGGGGAGATCAGGGATCCCGACACCGGGAAGATCGTGTACAAGGAGATCTGGTACAAGCTCCGCTCGGCGTTCGCGGTGCTGCTGAGCCTGGCGGTGCTCGGCGCCGGCGGCTGGTTCGTCTTCGACAAGGCGCAGGGCGCCTGGATGGAGTTCCGCACGGCCGAGGATTACCTCGGCGAGGGTGTCGCTCCGGTCGAGGTGACCATCCCCAAAGGCTCGACGCTCGCGCAGATCTCCGACCTGCTGGTGCAGGCGGGCGTGGTCAAGACCGCCAAGGCCTTCGACCGCGAAGCGGCCGCGAACGCGGACTCCAAGAACATCCAGCCGGGCAGGTACGCCTTGAAGACCCAGCTCCCGGCCAAGGTGGCGTTGTCCATGCTGCTCGACCCGCAGAACATCATTCGCAACCGGTTCACCCTCGCCGAAGGCAAGTGGCTGGCCCAGCAGTGGCCGGGTATGGCCAAGGCGTCCGGCGTGAAGGAGAGCGAGTTCAAGAAGGCCGCGAAGGACTGGAAGAAGATGGGTGTGCCCACCTGGGCGAAGAATGGCCTTGAGGGCTTCCTGTTCCCAGACACCTACGAGCTCCCCGACCCGGCCAGCGCGAAGGCCATGATCAAGATGGCCACCAAGCAGTTCAATGTGGTGGCCAAGGACTTGAACCTCGAGGACGAGGCGGAGGTTCTTGGCTACACGCCTTACGAGGTGCTGGTCATGGCCAGCGTCATCGAGAAGGAGGCTGGCCCGGTAGAGGGAGACCGCGCCAAGATCGCGCGGGTGTTCTACAACCGGCTTGCCAAGGACTCCGGTTTCGCTGGCAAGCTGCAGTCGGACGCGACCGTGGCCTTCGCGAACAAGGTCACCGGGCGGGTCTACACCACGGACGCGGAGCGCGCGCTCGACTCGCCGTGGAACACCTACAAGTACCCCGGCCTGCCAAAGGGCCCGATCACCTCACCCTCGAAGAAGTCGATCGAGGCGGCGCTGCATCCGGCCGACGGCGACTGGACCTACTTCGTGGTGGTGAACCTCGACACCGGCGAGACGGCGTTCGCCAACAACCTGGACGAGCACAATGCGAATGCGGCCAAGCTGCAGGCCTGGTGCGAGCAGTCTCAGGAGAACCGCGACAAGTGCAACGGGAAGTAGTCGAATGCTGCGTTACCTGACCGCGGGGGAGTCCCACGGCCGCGCCCTGGTCGCGACCATCGAAGGGCTTCCGGCCCATGTGAAGGTCACCTCCGCCGAGGTCGCGGACGCGTTGGCGCGTCGCCGGCTGGGGGTCGGACGCGGGGCGCGGATGAAGTTCGAGGCCGACGAGGTGACCCTGCTCACCGGGGTTCGGCACGGTGAAACCCTCGGCTCGCCGGTCGCGATCATGGTCGGCAACTCGGAATGGGCCAAGTGGGAGACGGTGATGGCGCCCGATCCGGTCGACGCAGCCGAACTCGAACAGCTGGCCCGAAACGCAGCGCTCACGCGTCCACGTCCGGGACACGCCGACCTGGCCGGCATGCAGAAGTACGACTGGGACGAGGCCCGACCGATCCTGGAACGCGCCTCCGCTCGTGAAACCGCCGCCCGGGTGGCGCTCGGCCGACTGGCGGCGAACTTCCTGGAGCAGGCCTTCGGGATTCAGGTGCTGAGTCATGTGGTGAGCATCGGGGGAGTGGGCGGTACTTCCGGGGACCCTTCGTCCCTTCGACAGGCTCAGGGTGAACCGAGCTCAGGGAGCGTTGGGTCAGGCTCGGGGGACCCTTCGTCCCTTCGACAGGCTCAGGGTGAACCAAGCTCAGGGAGCGTACTGCCGCGGCCGAGCGATTTGGCTGCGATCGACGCTCATCCCGTCCGCTGCTTCGATGCCGCAGCCGGTGAGGCGATGCTGGCCGAGATCGCCGCTGCCAAGGCCGAGGGCGACACCCTCGGCGGAGTCGTGGAAGTGCTCGCCTACGGCGTGCCGGCCGGACTCGGCTCGCACATCCAGTGGGACCGCCGGCTGGACGCGAAGCTGGCGCAGGCTCTGATGGGCATCCAGGCGATCAAGGGCGTCGAAGTGGGCGACGGGTTCGGGCTGGCCGCGACCCGCGGCAGCCTGGCGCACGACGAAATGGTGCCCGGCGCGGACGGGGTCGAACGGCTGTCCAACCGCTCCGGCGGCACCGAGGGTGGCATGAGCAACGGCGAGCCGTTGCGCGTGCGGGCTGCGATGAAGCCGATCGCCACCGTGCCCCGGGCACTGCGAACCATCGACGTCAGCACCGGCGAGGCCGCCCAGGCCCACCACCAGCGCTCGGACATCTGCGCGGTGCCGGCGGCCGGGGTAGTGGCCGAGGCGATGGTCGCGCTGGTGCTGGCCGAGGTGACGCTGGAGAAGTTCGGCGGCGACTCGCTCGGTGAGACCAGACGGAACTACGCCGGCTACCTCGCTCGTCTGGCCGAGCGGCGGCTGGGTTGAGCCCTGAGCTGACTCTCATCGGCATTCCCGGTGCAGGCAAGACCACGGTCGGTGAACTGCTGGCCCGCGAGCTCGGCGTCGGGTTCGTGGACGTCGCTGAACTCGTCGAGGCTGAGGTCGGCGGGTCGGCGCCCGAGTTCTTCGCCACGGCCGGGGAGGCCGCCTATCGCGAGGCTGAGGTGAGGGTGGCGCTGGCCGCGCTGCGCTCGCCCGGGGTGGTCGCACTGAGCAGCGGAGCGACCGATTCGGCCGACGTACGGGCCGCGCTGAGCGGTCCGGTGGTGTGGCTGCGGACGAGCGTTGCGACCGCTACCCGGCGGCTGAGCATGAATTCGCTCGGCATGGGCGCGTTGGTCGCCATCCGGAACCGCATGGACGCCATGCTGGCTCAGAGGGCACGCTGGTACTCCACCGCTGCCACCGCAGTGGTGGACACCGACCGGCTGACGCCTGCGGAAGTGGCGGCAGCCATCCTCGAGAACCATGGAGGGCGTTGATGACCTGGGAGCCGATCGATGTCGCCACTGACCAGCCCTACCAGGTGCTGATCGACTCCGGTGTAGCGAAGCTCCTGCCGCAGTTCCTCGACGGGGTCGACCGGGTGGCGGTGATCCACCCGCCGTCGCTGGCCGACAAACTGGCCAAGATCACTGCGGGACTGGACCAGCAGGTGACCGTCATTCCGGTTCCGGAGGGTGAGAGCGGCAAGACCGCCAAGGTACTCACAGGGTGCTGGGAGGCGCTGGCGGAGGCCGGCTTCACCCGCTCGGACGCGATCCTTGGGCTGGGCGGGGGAGCGACCACCGACCTGGCCGGCTTCGTCGCGGCCACTTGGCTGCGGGGTGTGAAGTACATCGCACTACCGACCTCGCTGCTGGCGATGGTGGACGCGGCCGTCGGCGGGAAGACCGGCATCAACCTCGCTGCCGGCAAGAACCTGGTCGGCGCCTTCCACGAGCCGTTCACGGTTCTTGGCGATCTCGACTTCCTGGAGACCCTGCCCACCGACGAACTGCGTTCCGGCATGGCCGAGGTGCTCAAGTGCGGTTTCATCGCCGACCCGGAGATCCTCGATGAGTTCGAGGCCGACCCGGACGCGGCGCTGCGTATCGGCAGCCTGGAGCAGGCCAGACTGATCCGCCGAGCCGTGCGGGTGAAGGCCGCGGTGGTTGCGTCCGATCTCCGCGAACGCACCTCGGACGCCACCAGCATCGGCAGGGAAGCCCTCAACTACGGCCACACCCTCGGCCACGCGATCGAGCGGTCGGAGCATTTCCGCTGGCGCCACGGCGAAGCGGTCGCCGTCGGCATGGTGTTCGTGGCGAACCTCGCCCACTCCCTCGGACTGATCGATGCCGAACTCCTTGCCCGGCATCGCAGTGTCCTCGAACTGGCCGGGCTGCCCACCCGTTACCCGCAGGGCCTGTGGCTGCAGTTGCGCGAAGCCATGAACCTGGACAAGAAGTCCCGTGGTTCCAGCCTGCGCTTCGTGGTGCTGGAGGGACTGGGCCGGCCGGGAATCCTCCCTGGCCCCAGCGAGGGCCACCTCGCCGACGCCTACCTTTCCATGAACGCCGTCTGACGGACGCCCGGTGTACGTTCCCGCGCACTTCGCGATGAGCCCCGAGCAGGTGGCCGAGGTACTGGCCGGCGCTCCGGCCGGCGATCTGGTGACCACCGGGCCGGACGGATTGGCCGCGACCTACCTGCCGATGCTGTTCGACGAGGCGTCCGGGAGCCTGATCGGGCACCTGTCCCGGGTGAACGGGCAGTGGCGCGACGCGGGCGAGGCGCTGTTCATCGTCCACGGCCCCGACGACTACGTCGAGGCCGTATGGCTGGCCACCGCGGACGCTGATTCGGTGCCGACCTGGAACTACGTCACGGTCCACGCGCGCGGCGAGCTGGTCACCCACGACGATCCGGCGTGGACGCTGGCCTCCGTGCGCCGGCTGAGCGCGGCGCACGGCGATGCCTCGGTGGATGAGATGCCCGAAGCTGCGGTCGAGAAGCTGCTGCGCGCGATCGTCGGCGTCGAACTGCGCAACCTGCGCCTGGAGGGCAAGGCGAAGATGAGCCAGAACAAGTCGCCGCAGGTGGTCGCCCAGGTGATCGATGGCCTGCGGAGCTCAGGCGGCGCCGGCAGCGCGGACTGGATGCTGGAGCACTCGCTTCCGCGGGCCGAGGCCAAGGCCGGGCTTTTGGCCGCCATCCGCAAGCGCCGCTAGACTGAGCGACCGCGATTGCAGAGCAAATGAAAGCGGGCGGGTTGTGGCAACCATTTCGACCAATGACTTGAAGAACGGCGTGGTCCTCGACATCGACGGACAGCTGTGGACCGTGACCTGGTTCCAGCACCACAAGCCGGGCAAGGGCAACACCGTCGTCCGCACCAAGCTGAAGCACGTGCTCACCGGCAAGGTGGTGGAGCGCACCTTCAACTCCGACACCAAGGTCGAATCGGCCAACGTCGACCGGCGCGAGATGCAGTACCTGTACCACGACGGCGAGGCGTACGTGTTCATGGACACCGACACCTACGACCAGCTGAACCTGAGCGAAGAGGTGGTCGGGGACGCCAAGAACTACCTGCTCGAGAACCAGGTGGCCACTGTGGCGCTGCACGACGGCAACCCGCTCTTCATCGACCTGCCCACCTCGGTCGAGCTGGAAATCACCTACACCGAGCCGGGCCTGCAGGGTGACCGTTCGACCGGCGGCACGAAGCCCGCCACCGTAGAGACCGGCCTGCAGATCCAGGTGCCGCTGTTCATCAGCAACGGCGAGCGGGTCAAGGTCGACACTCGCGATGGCAGCTACCTCGGTCGGGTCTGAGTGACCTCGGCGGAGCCCAGGAAGCTCTCCACCCGAACCAAAGCACGCAAGCGTGCCCTGGACATCCTGTTCGAGGCCGACCTGCGAGGGCTGCCCGCGACCGAGGTGCTGGCCGCGCACACCGAGCAGGCCGAACCGCCGGTGCGCCCGTTCACAGCCGAACTGGTCAGCGGTGTGGTTTCGAATCTGTCCTATCTGGACGCGCTGGTCGCGTCCCATCTGCCATCGGGGTGGATCCTGGAGCGGATGCCCCGCGTGGACCGCAACCTCGCCCGACTGGCCACCTACGAGTTGACCCAGACCCAGATGGACGCAGCGATCGTCCTGGCCGAGTGCCTGACCCTGGCCGGCGAGCTCTCCACCGACGAGTCGCCCGCCTTCCTGAACGGCGTCCTCGGCGCGGTGGCCCGCGAAGTCCGCCCAAGCTGAGCCTGGTATCAACCACGATGGTTCGGGCGGCTGGAACTGGGCACCGGGTTGGGAGCCGTTCTCGCTTTGCTAGTCTCGACGCTGGCACTCGCCCGCGTAACTCGTAAAGGACGTCCATGCCCAGTGGCCTGCTCAGTTCCCCACAGATTCCGGCGTTGTTGGTTCTCGAGGACGGCAGGTGGTTCCGTGGGATCTCCTTCGGTGCGCAGGGTGAGACCTTCGGCGAAGCGGTTTTCAACACCGCGATGTCGGGCTACCAGGAGACGCTGACCGACCCGAGCTACCACCGGCAGGTCGTCGTGGCTACCGCGCCGCACATCGGCAACACCGGCTGGAATGACGAGGACGACGAGTCCAAGCGCATCTGGGTGGCCGGGTACGTGGTGCGCGACCTGTCCCGCGTCCGCTCGAACTGGCGCTCGAACCGCTCGCTCGACAGCGAACTGCGTAGTCAGGGCGTCGTCGGAATCGCTGAGGTGGACACCAGGGCGCTCACCAGGCACCTGCGCGAGCGCGGCGCCATGCGGGTGGGCATCTCCACCCTCGAACTCGACCCGGACAGGTTGCTCGCCAAGGTGCTGCTGACCCCGTCGATGGCCGGCGCAAATCTGGTCGCCGACGTCACGGTATCCACGACCGAGATCACCCCGGCGGTGGGGGAGAAGCGGTTCACCGTCGCCGCGATCGACCTGGGCATCAAGGACATGACGCCGCAACGGATGGCTGAACGCGGCATCGAGGTGCACGTGCTGCCGGCAACGACCAGCGTGGCCGAGATCCAGGCGCTGGCCCCGCACGGGGTGTTCTTCTCCAACGGCCCTGGCGACCCGGCCGCAGCGGACGCCGCCGTCGCGTTGCTCACCAAAGTGCTGGACGCGGGCCTGCCGTACTTCGGCATCTGCTTCGGCAACCAGATCTTCGGGCGCGCGCTCGGCTTCGGTACCTACAAGCTGAAGTACGGCCATCGCGGCATCAACCAGCCCGTGATGGACCTGACCACCCGCAAAGTCGAGATCACCGCGCACAACCACGGCTTCGCGGTGGACGCCCCGCTCGACCGGCGGACGCTGACCCGCTGGGGCCAGGCGAGGGTCTCCCACATCTGCCTCAACGACCAGGTGGTCGAAGGCCTCGAACTGCGCGCCGATGACGGCCACCTGCTGGGCTTCTCGGTGCAGTACCACCCGGAGGCCGCCGCCGGTCCGCACGACGCCGGTTACCTGTTCGACCGGTTCATCAAGATGATGGCCGCACGTGACACCACGGTGGCTGAGCCTGACGAAGCCTCGGGGACCCTTCGACAGGCTCAGGGATCGTTGGGGAGTGCTCAGGGAGCGTTGGGGAGTGCTCAGGGAACGTCGGGTGGTACTCAGGGAACGTCGGGTAGTACTCAGGGAACGGAAGGCGTGAACTGATGCCACGGCGCACCGACATCAACTCGATCCTCGTCATCGGGTCCGGGCCGATCGTGATCGGCCAGGCCTGCGAGTTCGACTACTCCGGAACCCAGGCCTGCCGGGTGCTCCGCGAGGAGGGCTTCCGGGTGATCCTGGTGAA
The DNA here is from genome assembly GCA_035433085.1 of Propionicimonas sp. Classification (GTDB taxonomy): domain Bacteria; phylum Actinomycetota; class Actinomycetes; order Propionibacteriales; family Propionibacteriaceae; genus Propionicimonas. Next base: position 15,236 of record DAORUI010000016.1, read on the forward strand.
CTCCAACCCGGCCACGATCATGACCGACCCGGAATTCGCCGACGCCACCTACATCGAGCCGATCCAGCCCGAGTACCTGGAGCAGGTGATCGCCGCCGAACGTCCGGACGCGCTGCTGGCGACCCTCGGCGGGCAGACCGCGCTCAATGCGGCGGTCGCACTGCATGAATCGGGCGTCCTGGCCAAGTACGGAGTCGAACTCATCGGGGCCTCCTTCGACGCCATCCAGAAGGGCGAGGACCGGGAGAAGTTCAAGGAGATCGTCAAGGCCCTAGACGTGCCCGGCGCCGACCCGGAAGTGGCCCGTTCCGCGATCTGTCACAGCATCGAAGAGGTGCTGGCCGCCGCGGTCGAACTCGGCTACCCGGTCGTCGTCCGGCCGTCCTTCACCATGGGCGGGGTCGGCTCGGGCTTCGCCCACGACGAGGACGAACTGCGCCGAATCGCCGGACGCGGACTGCAGGCGTCCCCGGTCACAGAGGTGCTCATCGAGGAGTCGGTGCTCGGCTGGAAGGAGTACGAGCTCGAGGTGATGCGCGACACCGCCGACAACGTGGTGGTGGTCTGCAGCATCGAGAACCTCGACCCGATGGGCGTGCACACCGGCGACTCGATCACGGTCGCGCCGGCCATGACGCTCACCGACCGTGAATACCAGGCGATGCGTGATGTCGGCATCGCCGTCATCCGTGCGGTGGGCGTGGACACCGGCGGCTGCAACATCCAGTTCGCGATCCATCCCGACAACGGCCGGCTGATCGTGATCGAGATGAACCCGCGGGTGTCGCGGTCGTCCGCACTGGCGTCCAAGGCCACCGGCTTCCCGATCGCCAAGATCGCGGCCAAGGTGGCGGTCGGCTACACCCTGGACGAGATCCCCAACGACATCACCGCCGAGACCCCCGCCTCGTTCGAGCCGGCGCTCGACTACGTGGTGGTGAAGGCCCCCCGGTTCGCGTTCGAGAAGTTCCCGACCGCTGATTCCACGCTCACCACGCACATGAAGAGCGTCGGCGAGGCGATGGCCATCGGCCGCAACTTCACCGAGGCCCTGGGCAAGGCGCTACGGTCCCTGGAGGACGCCAAGGCCGGCTTCGACTTCACCGGCGAGATCACCGAGACACTGGACGAGGTGCTGACCGCCATGGCCCGGCCGCACGACGGCCGGCTGAACGTGGTCATGCGGGCCTTCCGGCTCGGCGGCACCGCCGCCCAGATCCACGACGCCACCAAGATCGATCCCTGGTTCGTCGACCAGTTGCAGTTGATCTTCGAGGTGGCCGAGCATGTGCGCACCGCGCCCGAGCTCACCGCGGACGTGCTGCGGCTGGCCAAGCGGCACGGTCTGGCCGACACCCAGATCGCGAAGCTGCGCAACCTCTCCACCGACGTGGTCCGCGGCGTCCGCTGGGCCCTGGGGGTGCGTCCGGTCTTCAAGACCGTCGACACCTGCGCGGCCGAGTTCGCCGCCCACACGCCGTACCACTACTCGGCCTACGACGAAGAGACCGAGGTGCAGCCGCGTACCAAGCCGGCGGTGCTCATCCTCGGCAGCGGGCCGAACCGGATCGGCCAGGGCATCGAGTTCGACTACTCCTGCGTCCATGCCGCGATGGCGTTGCGCGAGGCCGGCTACGAGGCAGTGATGGTCAACTGCAACCCCGAGACGGTCTCCACCGACTACGACACCTCCGACCGGCTCTACTTCGAACCGCTCACCCTTGAGGACGTCCTTGAGGTCTACCACGCCGAGGCCAAGGCCGGTCCGGTGGCCGGGGTCATCGTCCAGCTGGGCGGCCAGACGCCGTTGAAGCTCGCGCAGGCGCTCAAGGACGCGGGCGTGCCCATCGTCGGCACACCGCCGGAGGCCATCAACCTGGCCGAGGAGCGCGGTGCGTTCGGCAAGGTGCTCCAGGATGCCGGGCTACCAGCGCCGCAGTACGGCATGGCCGAATCGGCCACCCAGGCCCTCGCCATCGCGCACGACATCGGCTATCCGGTGCTGGTGCGGCCGTCCTACGTGCTTGGCGGACGCGGCATGGAGATCGTCTACGACGACGCCTCGCTCGCCGGCTACATCGAGCGCGCCACCGACATCACTCCGGCTCACCCGGTGCTGGTGGATCGGTTCCTCGACGACGCCATCGAGATCGACGTGGACGCGTTGTACGACGGCACCGACCTGTACCTCGGCGGTGTGATGGAGCACATCGAGGAGGCCGGTATCCATTCCGGCGACTCGGCCTGCTCGCTGCCCCCGATCACGCTCGGCAACGAGGTGATCGAGCAGATCCGGCATTCCACGGAGGCGATCGCAAGAGGGGTCGGCGTCCGCGGGCTGCTGAACATCCAGTACGCGCTGCTGGGCGACATTCTCTACGTGCTGGAGGCCAATCCGCGCGCCTCCCGCACAGTCCCGTTCGTCTCGAAGGCCACCGACACCCAGTTGGCGAAAGCGGCCACGCGCATCTCGCTGGGTACGACCATCGCCGAACTGCGGGCCGAGGGCATGCTGCGCACAGGCATGGACGGCACCGCGACCATCGAAGCCGCGCCGATCGCGGTGAAGGAAGCCGTGATGCCGTTCAACCGGTTCCGCACCGCGGACGGGTCCTGGGTCGACACGCTGCTCGGGCCTGAGATGAAGTCGACCGGTGAGGTGATGGGCCTGGACCTGACCTTCGGCACGGCCTTCGCCAAGAGCCAGGCCGCCTCCTTCGGTGCCGTGCCCACTTCGGGGACGGTCTTCGTCTCGGTGGCCAACCGCGACAAGCGGCACGCGATCTTCCCGGTGAAGCGCCTGGCCGACCTCGGGTTCAAGGTGCTGGCCACCGAGGGCACCGCCCAGGTGCTGCGCCGCCAGGACGTTGACGTGACCGTGATCCGCAAGAACTCCCAGGGCCCCGGACCGAACGGCGAGAAGACAGTCGTGCAGGCGATCCTGGACGGCGAGGTCGACCTGATCTTCAACACCCCGCAAGGTGTCTCCAAGGACGGCAACCCGCGGCGGGACGGCTGGGAGATCCGCTCGGCCGCGATCCTCGCCGACGTACCCTGCGTGACCACGGTGCAGGGCCTGAGCGCCTGTGTGCAGGGGATCGAAGCGCTGCGGCGAGGGACGGTCGGCGTCCGCTCACTGCAGGAATGGAGCGCCGCGGTGCGGGCCGAACTGGCCGGTACGCCAGCCACCGACTGATGGGCCTGCCAGCCGGCCTGCTCAACGCCGGCTACGTCGAGCTGCTGCGGCCGTTGCTGTTCGGCAGTTACGGCGGTGACCCGGAGGCCATCCACGAGCAGATGATTCACGTGCTCTCCGGGCTCGGGTCGGCGGCTCCCGTCCGCGCGCTCACCGGCCTGCTGGCCGGTAGCCGGGGGCGGCCGACGACCGTCGCGGGCGTCGACTTCCCCGGCCGGGTTGGTCTGGCCGCCGGCCTCGACAAGGACGCGTCCGCGGTGCTCGCGTGGCAGGGAATGGGCTTCGGTCACGCCGAGCTCGGCACGGTGACCGCGCACGCTCAACCCGGCAACGAGCGTCCGCGGGTGTTCCGGCTGCGCGGATCGGGCGCGCTGATCAACCGGATGGGGTTCAACAACCCCGGCGCGGCCGCCGTGGCGGCCACGCTGGCCGCCCGCAACGTCTATCGCGGCAACGGCGTGGCGGGCATCCCGATCGGCATCTCCGTCGGCAAGACGAAGGTCGTGGAACTCGAGGACGCAGTCGAGGACTACCTCACCTCGCTACGCCTGCTCGCCCCGCACGCCGACTATCTCGCTGTGAACGTCTCCAGCCCGAACACCCCCGGCCTACGCCGCCTGCAGGACGCGGGCGCGCTGGCCGATCTGATCAGCGCCCTTGTCGCCGAGACCCGGGCCCTCTCCCACGATCCTGTCCCGGTCTTCGTGAAGGTGGCCCCAGACCTCACCTGGAGCCAGCTGGACGAGGTACTGGCCAACTGCGAGGAGCACGGTGCGGCCGGGCTGATCGCCACGAACACCACGTTGGCCCGCGACGGCCTGGCAACGGCGGACGAGCACCTGGCAGCCCAGGCTGGCGGGCTCTCCGGCGCGCCCCTCACCCAGCGGGCAAGGGCGGTCGTGGAGTACATCGTCCGACACACCGAACTACCGGTGATCGGGGTGGGCGGCATCATGACCCCGGCAGATGCGATGGCGATGTTCGACGCAGGTGCCCAACTGGTCCAGCTTTATACTGGCTTCATCTACCGCGGGCCCGGTCTGGCCGCAGCGATCAACGCCCTCGATGTCGAAAGGCCCAGATTGTGAGCACCTACTGGCGAAGGCTTCGCGAAGTGGTCGCCGAGCGGGGCGCCCTCTGCGTCGGCGTCGACCCGCACGCGTCCCTGCTCAAGGCCTGGGGCCTCGAGGTGAACGCGGCCGGGGCCGAGCGCTGCGCCCGCTCACTGGTGGAGGCCTTGGGCGATCTGGTCGCGGTGTTCAAGCCCCAGTCGGCCTTCTTCGAAGCGCATGGCTCTGCGGGCATCGCGGCTCTCGAACGCGTGCTCGCCGACATTTCGGCCACCGGTGCGCTCAGCATCCTCGACGTGAAGCGGGGTGACATCGGCTCCACCATGGAGGCCTACGCGGACGCCTACCTCAGCGACGGCTCGCCACTGGCGGCGGACGCCATCACCGTCTCGCCGTACCTGGGCTTCGGCTCGCTCGCCCCGGCATTCGAACGCGCCCACCGCTACGAGCGTGGCGTCTATGTGCTGGCGCGCACGTCGAACCCGGAGGGCGCCCAGGTCCAGCTGGCCCTCACCCAGGACGCATCCGTCGTGCAGGCGATCATCGACGCCGCGACCGAGGTGAACCACGCCTCCAGGCAGAAGGCGATCGGCCTCGTGGTGGGCGGCACGCATGACACGTTGGGGTGCGATCTGGAAGAATTCAACGGCTCGATCCTCGTGCCGGGCATCGGCGTCCAAGGCGGCCGGATGGAGGATCTGCCGGGCCTGTTCGGCGAAGTCGTCGACCAGGTTCTTCCCAGTGTCAGCCGGGGCGTGATCTCGGCCGGGCCGGACGCGTCCGCGATGCGCGCGAAGGTGACCGGATTGCTCAGCCACTCGATCGGCTGAGACCTCCGAAACTCCTAGTGGATTCCTTTCCGTTCGCGATGCACACCGCCTCGCCGACCGATAGGTTGTGGGTCACAAGGCAGACCTACCATCTTCATACAGAGGCGCTACCGTGACAATTCCCCAGCTCACTACCGAGCAGCTCGAAGCCGCCCGCGCGGCCGCCACGGAGGCTCGGCGTCGCCGGGCCGAACTCAAGACCAAGGTGCGCCTGGGGCAACTCACCCTGAGCCAGGCGATCGACACCGCGGCGGAAGACGACGTGCTCGCGCACGTGAAGATCGTCGACCTGCTCAAGGCTCTGCCCAGGGTGGGCGAGAAGCGGGCCGCGCAGGTGATGGAGCGCCTGGACATCGCGCCCAATCGACGCATCCGCGGTCTCGGCCGGCACCAGGTAGCCGGCCTGAAGGCCGAGTTCAGTGACAGGTGACGTAACCGTCATCTCCGGCCCGACCGCAGTCGGCAAAGGAACCGTGGTTCAGGCCCTGCGGACCCGACACCCTGAGGTCTGGGTGTCAGTTTCGGCAACGACCCGAGCGCCGCGTCCGGGCGAGGTGGACGGACGCCACTACCTGTTCGTGACCCCGGCCGAATTCGACGAGCTGGTCGCGTCCGACGGGTTGCTGGAGTGGGCGCTGGTGCACGGCGTGGACCGATACGGCACGCCGTCCGCTCCGGTGGCCGAGGCGGTGGCCGCCGGACGTCGGGTGATCCTCGAGATCGACCTGCAAGGAGCGCGCCAGGTGCGTGGACACCTGCCGGACGCACGGTTGGTGTTCATCGCCCCGCCGAGTCAGGACACCCTGGTCGAACGGCTGGTCGGACGTGGTACCGAAACCCCAGAGCAGATGGCCCGGAGGCTGCGTACCGCAGAGGCTGAACTGGCCGCCGCGGCCGAATTCGACCACGTCATCGTCAACGACGATTTGGGCTCCGCGGTGGATGAGTTGGTAGAGTTACTTGGTCTGTGACGGAAGCGCTGCGCCGCGACCGCATCTCACCCAATCAGGAAGCCGAACTTGAGCACTCACATTCCCGAGGGCATCACCAACCCGCCGATCGACGAAATGCTGACCAAGGTGGACTCGAAGTACCGGTTGGTGCTGTTCGCGGCCAAGCGGGCTCGGCAGATCAACGCCTACTACTCGCAGCTTGGTGAGGGCCTTCTGGAGAACGTCGGTCCGCTCGTCGACATCGGCATCCAGGAGAAGCCGCTCTCGATCGCGATGCGCGAGGTCAACGCCGGTGTCCTGCTGTGCACCCCGATCGACCCGGAGGCTGAGGCAGCCGCTCGCGCCGAGGCTGCCGGCGATCCCGACTTCGGGCTCGATCCTTTCGGTACCGACGAGCTGAGCTGAGCCCAGTCCGATGAGCCGGATCGTCCTCGGTGTTGCCGGGGGTATCGCGGCCTACAAGGCGTGCCTCCTACTGCGCCGGTTCACCGAGGCCGGCCACGACGTTCAAGTGGTACCCACCCAGAACTCGCTGAACTTCGTCGGTGCGGCCACTTGGGCCGCGCTGTCGGGTCACCCGGTGACTGCCTCGGTGTTCGACAACGCTGAAGCGGTCAGCCATGTCCGGCTCGGTCGGGACGCGGAGCTGGTGGTGGTGGCTCCGGCGACGGCCGACCTGCTGGCCCGAGCCGCAACCGGACGCGCCGACGACCTCCTCACCAACGTTCTTCTGACGGCCCGCTGTCCGGTGGTGATGGCGCCGGCGATGCACACCGAGATGTGGTTGCACCCGGCCACCCAGGCCAACGTAGCGACGCTCCGGTCGCGGGGAGTGGTGGTTCTGCGTCCGGCCGAGGGGCGGCTGACCGGCGCCGATTCCGGGCCGGGGCGGCTGGCCGAGCCCGAGGATATCGAGGCCACGTGCCTCGCGGTGCTGGCGGACGCGAGCGCGGCTGCGCGCATGGCCGCCCAGGATCTGCACGGCCAGACGGTGGTGATCAGCGCCGGCGGCACCCGGGAGGCGCTCGATCCGGTTCGCTATGTGGGCAACGCCTCGTCCGGGCTGATGGGCATCGCCCTGGCGCGCGCGGCCGTCCAGCGGGGGGCGGAGGTCACCCTGGTCGGGGCGAACCTGAACACTGAGGCACCTGCCGGCGTGCGCTTGGTCGAGGTGGTCTCCACCGCCGATCTGGCTAACGCGATGGCCGATCTGGCGCCGTCCGCCGACGTGGTGGTGATGGCTGCTGCGCCCGCCGACTTCACCCCGGTGGCGCCCAGCTCGGCCAAGCTGAAGAAGGCCGGCGACGCCGGATTGACCGTCGAGTTCCGGCAGACCACGGACGTGCTCGCGGGGCTGGCGGCGCGGCGTCCGTCCGGTCAGGTGGTGGTCGGCTTCGCGGCTGAGACCGCCGCCGACGAAGCCGAATTGCTCGAACTGGGTACCGCGAAGCTTGCCCGTAAGGGCTGCCAGGTGTTGGTGCTGAACGACGTGTCCGGCGGAGCGGTGTTCGGCGCCGGTGACAACCGGGTACAACTGATCACTCCGCGCGGGCTGCAGGGCCGCGTGGCCGGAACCAAAACGACAGTGGCGCATGCGATCCTTGACGTCGCCATTGCTGAAAGGAACGCCCAGTGAGTCGTCTGTTCACGTCCGAGTCAGTCACCGAAGGCCACCCCGACAAGGTGGCCGACGCCATTTCTGACGCCGTGCTCGACGAGCTGCTGCGCCAGGATCCGGCGTCGCGCGTGGCGGTTGAGACGCTGGTCACGACGGGAACCGTGGTGGTTGCCGGCGAGGTCACCACTGAGGCCTATGCCGACGTCGCCCTGCTGGCGCGCGAGCGAATCCTGCAGATCGGTTACGACTCCAGCGAGAAGAGCTTCGACGGGCGCTCCTGTGGCGTGCTGGTCTCACTCGGGGTGCAGTCGCCGGACATCGCCCAAGGTGTCAACCACGCCGAGGAGGAGCGCGCCGAGGGTTCGGCTGACGCACTCGACGCGCAGGGTGCCGGCGACCAGGGCCTGATGTTCGGCTACGCCTGCACCGACACCCCGACGCTGATGCCGCTGCCGATCGACATCGCGCACCGGCTGAGCGAAGAGCTGGCAAGGGTGCGAAAGGACGGCGAAGTCGATTTCCTGCTGCCCGACGGCAAGACCCAGGTGACCATCGAATACGACGGGGATCGCCCGGTGCGGGTGGATACGGTCGTGGTTTCGACCCAGCACACGGCTGAGGTGACCCATGACCGGATCGCCGCCGAGGTGCGCGCCCGGGTGATCGACCCGGTGCTCGCTCGCTACTCGATCGGGTCTGCTGGGCTGAAGGCCTACGTGAACCCGACCGGCAAGTTCGTCATCGGGGGACCGATGGGCGATGCGGGTGTGACCGGCCGCAAGATCATTGTGGACAGCTACGGCGGCATGGCCCGTCATGGCGGTGGTGCCTTCTCGGGCAAGGACCCGTCCAAGGTCGACCGCTCGGCCGCATACGCGATGCGCTGGGTGGCCAAGAACGTGGTCGCCGCAGGGCTGGCTGAACGCTGTGAGGTTCAGGTCGCCTACGCCATCGGCCGCGCGCACCCGGTGGGTTTCTACACCGAGTGCTTCGGCACCGAGAAGGTGCCCGTCGAGCAGATCACGGCCGCAGTGCTGGGCGTCTTCGACCTGCGTCCGGCCGCGATCATCCGCGACCTCGACCTGATCCGTCCGATCTATTCCCAGGTGACCAACTACGGCCACTTCGGACGCGAACTCGACGCCATGACCTGGGAGCGCACCGATCGCGCGGACGCCCTGGCGAACGCCGTTCGCGGCTGATCAACCAGGGTTCGGTTTCTGATCAGGGTTCCACCTCGGCGTACATGCTGAGGCGGTTCCCGTCCGGGTCGCTGAACTCGAAGTACTCCAGCTCACTCTCGACCTGCCGCACCTCGCCGACCGGGACGCCGAGAGCCATCAGGCGGATGCGCTCCGCTTCGGCGTCGATGACACCGAACCGCACCACCACCTCAGCACCGGTGCGCAGAGTGGGCTCCTGACCGAGCTGCAGCCAGATCGGTCCGAGCTTGAATTCGGCCACGCCGGGGGCGGGCTCCAGGTCGGGTGCCTCGAGTTCGAAGACCCGCAGATACCACGCGACGCTCCGAGGCAGGTCGGCGCAGGGGACGCCGACGGTGACGCTCTGGATTCTCACCCAAGCATTTTCGCGCCGTCCGGCGAGTCCGGACGAGGGCGTCGCAGCGGGATGAGCCACCGTGCAGCGACGGGCGGAACGGCTTCACGTTCGACCACCTCCGGGCCCACCTGGGGGGCTCCAACCGCGCCGGGACATCGCCGTCAGTGGGGGCGCCTACGATGCCAGTCATGGAACGTCCGGTGGCGAAGGTAGCGGTGGATCTGCCGCTGGCCAACCTCGACCGGCCGTTCGACTACCTGGTGCCCGATGCGCTGGATGCCGAGGCCCAGCCGGGTACCCGGGTGAAGGTGCGGTTCGCCGGGCAGCTCCGTGACGGCTTCGTTCTCGAGCGGGCCCGAATTGCCGAGCGCACAGAATTGGCGCCCCTCCAGCGAGTGGTGTCTGCCGAGCCGGTGCTGGAGGCGGGAGTCGCCGAGCTTGTGCGGGCAGTGGCCGACCACTACGCGGGCAGCTTCGCAGACGTCGTTCGGGCCGCGGTTCCGCCGCGGCATGCAGGCACAGAGAAGGCCAAGCCGCCCGAACACCCAGCACCACAGCCGTCAAGCGCGCCGGTCGCCACACTGGCGCGCTATCCGGGTGCCGACCGGTTCCTGGAGGCCCTGACCGACGGCGGACGGCCGCGCGCGGCCTGGACGGTGCTCCCGGCCACCACCGCACCCGGCGATTGGGCGACCGGGCTCCTCGAAGCAGCCGATGTGGTGTTGAGCTCAGGCAGGGGCGCGCTGCTGTTGGTGCCGGATGCTCGCCACCTTGAACACCTGGCCACTCTGGCCACCCGCCGTTTCGGACGCGGAAGCTTCGCCACCCTCTCAGCCGACGCCGGTCCAGCGGCGCGCTACCGCAACTTCCTGGCAGCCCGGCGTGGAAGCGTCCGATTCGTCCTGGGCACGCGCGCGGCGGTCTTCGCCCCGGTCGCGGACCTGGGACTTGTCGCGCTCTGGGACGACGGCTCCGACGCCTATTCCGAGCCGCATGCGCCCTATTGGCACGCCCGGGAGGTCGCCGCACTGCGTGCCCACCAGGCCGGCTGCGCGTTGCTGCTCGCCGCGCACTCCCGGACCTCTGAGGTGCAGCACCTGGTCCGGCGTGGCTGGCTCGCCGAACTGCAGCTGAGCCCGATGGATAGCCGGCGGCTGGCGGCCGCCGTCCGCATCACTGCGCCGGAGAACCAACGCGACCCGCTCGCGTCCGTGGCGAGGTTGCCGCACGACGCCTTCGGAGTTGTGCGCGCCGGGCTTGCCGCCGGACCGGTGCTCGTCCAGGTACCGCGAGCCGGCTACCTGCCGCTGCAGGTCTGCGCGAACTGCCGTGCGCCGGCCCGCTGTCCGAGCTGTGGGCAGACGTTCACGGACGGGGTCGGCGCCGGGCTCAGCTGCGCGGTCTGCGGTCCGCCGCTGACCGACTGGCGGTGTCCCGAATGCGGGGACCGACGGCTCCGGCGTCCCGTGGTAGGGGTGTCGCGCACAGCCGAGGAGTTCGGCCGGGCGTTCCCGGGAACCGCCGTGCTGCAGGCCAGCGCCGACAAGCCGCTGGCCAGGGTAGGCGCCTCGTCAGCTCTCGTGCTCGCCACACCCGGAGCGGCACCGCCGGCCGATGGCGGGTACGCGGCGGCTGTCCTTCTGGACGCTGAGTTGATGCTGGCCCGTCCGGACTTACGCACCGGGGAGGAATCGCTGCGCCGGTGGCTGGCGGTGGTCTCACTCGTGCGACCGGCGGACGAAGGCGGGACGGTGATCGCGGTCGCCGACGCATCGTTCAGGGAGGTGCAGGCCCTGCTTCGGCTCGACCCGGTCGGCTACGCCGAGCACGAGCTGGCCGAGCGGGCGGAGGCCGGCTTCCCTCCTGCGGTCAAACTGATCACGGTCGAGGGTGCTCCGGCCGCGGTCGCGTCCCTGTTGCCGCAGCTGCATCCGCACCTGCCGCCGACGGCCGAGGTGCTGGGACCGTTCGACCTGCCTGATCACACCGGTGACGGGCTGGCCCGGATCACCCTGCGTTGCACCCTGGCCGAGGGCGGTGCGATGGTGGCTTCGGTGCGTACCCTGATGTCGGTTCGGGCAGCCAAGAAGGAACCGCCGGTACGGGTGCGGGTCGACCCGCAGGTGTTGGGTTGAGCCCACGTCGAGCCGATAGGGTGCCCGCCATGACCAGCGTCAAGATAGCCCTCGCCTACCTTGAGTTCCCCGAATCGCCCGATGCCTCGGTGGCCGCCGCCGTGTCCGCGATCAGCGAGGCCGCAGAGGCGGGCGCCGATCTGATCTGTTTCCCGGAGTGCTTCGTCCCCGGCTACCGGGCGCTCGGCGCGCCGGTACCGCCGGCCGATCATGGGTGGCTCGCGCAGGCACACCGGACGGTGGCCCGGGCCGCGGAGGCGTCCGGGATCACCGTCGTGCTCGGCACGGAGCGTTTCGTCGAGGATCGGCTGCGGATCACCGCCCTCGTGGTGGGTCCGGACGGCGTTGTGCTGGGTTGGCAGGACAAGGTGCAGCTCGACCCGACCGAGGATCACCTCTACGAGCCGGCGACCGGTCGGCGCACCTTCTCGGTGGGCGGGCTGACCTTCGGCGTGGTGATCTGCCACGAGGGGTGGCGCTATCCCGAGACAGTGCGCGAAGTGGTGCTGGACGGCGCCGAGCTGGTGCTGCTGATCCACTACTCAGACCCGTTGCCGGGGCACTTCCCGCCGGACTTCTACGCCGACCCCCGGCTCTCCTTCCACGAGGCGGCGCTGCTCTGCCGGGCGGCGGAGAACACGGTCTGGGTGGCCGGGGTGAACTGCGCGGTTGCGGAAGCCCCGACCGCCGCCGTGTCGCGTCCCGACGGCAGCCTGCTGTGCTGGCAGCCGCACGGACTTCCTGGACTGCTCCTGGCCGACCTTGACCTCACCCTGGCCACGCGCAGGATCGCCCAGCGGTTCCGCGGCCGGGTCTAGGTTGCCGACCATGCGTCTCGTCTTCGCCGGAACCCCACAGGTGGCCGCCGACACCCTCGCTCACCTGCTCGATCACGGCCGGCACGAGGTGGTCGCGGTGCTCACCCGTCCGGACGCCCCGCAGGGCCGCAGTTCCCGTCCGGTGCCGAGCGCGGTGGCAGCGTTGGCTGCCGAGCGGGGGATCGAGGTGCTCCGGCCGGCGCGCGCGTCCGACCCGGCCTTGTCGGCCCGCCTGACCGAAATCGCACCCGACTGCTGCCCGGTGGTCGCCTATGGTGGGCTGATCCCGCAACGCCTCCTGGAGATGCCCGCCCACGGATGGGTGAATGTGCACTTCTCCCTGCTACCGCGTTGGCGTGGGGCCGCCCCGGTGCAGCACGCGATCCTGGCCGGCGATGAGGTGACCGGGGTCACGGTCTTCGAGCTGGTCGCCGAACTGGACGCGGGCCCGGTGCTCGCCACCGCCGAATACCGCCTTGCTCCCGGGGAGACCTCCGGCGTCGCCTTGGCCGCACTGCAGACGCTCGGGGCCGAACTGCTGTTGCAGACCCTCGACGGGCTGGAGTCGGGCAGCGCGGCCGGTGTTCCGCAACCGGCCGTCGGCGTGACCCTCGCCCCCAAGCTCAGTGTCGCCGGCGCGCGGATCGACTGGACGCGTCCGGCGCTCGAGATCGCCCGCCAGGTGCGGGCGTGCAACCCGTCCCCGATGGCCTGGACGCAGCTGGGCGGGGAGCGGTTCCGCGTGCTCACCGCCACGCCTGAGGCGGACGCCGGACTGGCGCCGGGAGCCGTTCGGGCAGACAAGCGGGCTGTCCTGGTCGGCACGGGCGGTGGCTCGCTGGCGCTTCTGCAGGTGCAGCCGGCGGGCAAGCGTGCCCTCGCGGCGGTCGACTGGGCGCGGGGGCTGCGCGCCGCGGCGGTGTTCGAATGAGCCGGCGGATGAGCCGGCGCAAGGACGCTGCTCGCACGGTCGCGTTTCGCGTGCTCCGGGCGGTCACTTCCGGCGGCGCGTACGCGAATCTGGAACTGGCGCGACAGCGCGGCGGCCTTTCGGCTGCGGACGCGGCCTTCGTGACCGAGCTGGTGGCAGGCACCTGCCGGGCGATGGGCAGCTACGACCGGGTGATCGAGCGGGCCGGTGGCCGTCCGCTGCGCTCGTTGCAGCCCGCCGTGATCGACGTGCTGCGCCTGGGCTGCCACCAACTGCTGGCGATGCGGGTGCCAACTCACGCGGCCATTTCGGCGACGGTCGACCTCGCCGCTCTCGAAGTGGGGGAGCGGGTGTCGGGAGTCGTGAACGCGGTGCTACGCAAGGTTGCCCAACACGATTGGGAGGCCTGGCTCGACCTGCTCACCGAGGGCCTGGACGATGTCGAGCGACTCGCCTTGGGCACTCACCATCCGCGCTGGATCGTCGAGGCCTGGGCTCAGGTGCTGCCGGCCGACGAACTTGAAGCCGCACTGGCCGCCGACAATGTGGCACCAATGCCGCATCTGGTGGTGCGGCCCGGGTTGGCCGCGCGCTCCGAGTTGGGCGGTGAGCCGGCGCGCTGGTCGCCGTACGGCGCCTACGCCGCCGGCGATCCGGGCCAGGTGGCCGCCGTGGCCGAGGGCCGTGCCGGGGTGCAGGACGAGGGTTCGCAGCTGGTCGCACTCGCGCTGTCGCGGGTCGAGGGTCCGAGCGGCTGGTGGCTCGACCTGTGCGCCGGACCGGGTGGCAAGTCGGCGCTGCTGGCCGGGCTGGCGCGGGAGCAGGGCAGCCGTCTGGTCGCCGCCGAGTTGCAGGAGCATCGAGCGCGCCTGGTCGCCGGGAATCTCCGGGCCTACCCCGAGCCGAAGCCGGTCTGCCTGGTGACGGACGGCCTGCGTCCGGCGTGGGCGGAGGCGAGCTTCACGAAGGTGCTTGCCGATGTGCCGTGCACCGGGCTGGGCGCGCTACGGCGGCGTCCGGAGAGCCGGTGGCGGCGCAGTCCCGCGGATCTTCCCGGCTTGGTCGCGTTGCAGCGCGGGTTGCTCGCCTCTGCGATTCTTGCAACGGCTCCCGGGGGAGTGATCGCCTACGTCACCTGTTCCCCGCACCCGGACGAGACCGCGTCCGTTGTGGCGGGCTCGACCGGAGTCGAGGTGCTGCGAGCGGCCGACTACCTGCCCGAGGTGCCCGATTGCGCGTCCGGCGACTTCGTCCAGCTGTGGCCGCACCGCCACGGCACCGACGCCATGTTCCTGGCCCTGCTTCGCCGTACCGCCTGACCCCAACCGCCACTCCCGGCGCCACTCCCGATCCGCCACAGCCTGGCCTCCACCGCAGCCAGCCCCTCGCCGAGTCTTCCCCCACTCAAGGTGGTCAGTTACGTACCGTCGTGGGACGCAACTGTCCACCTTGACGGGGGTTGCCCTGGCGACCGAGCCTTCACGCGGCTCCACAGCCTGGCCCGTCGCCGAGTCTTCCCCCACTTAAGG
>DAORUI010000017.1:0-29783 GCA_035433085.1 Propionicimonas sp.
TCGGCTTGTTGGTCTCGATCGGCAGCACGCCCAGGCCGTAGATCTTCTGGAACTCGGACTCCTCGGTCTTGGCCGTACCGGTCATACCCGCGAGCTTGGTGTACATCCGGAAGTAGTTCTGCAAGGTGATCGTGGCGAGCGTCTGGTACTCGTCCTTGATCTCGACGCCCTCCTTCGCCTCCAGCGCCTGGTGCAGACCCTCGTTGTAGCGCCGGCCGATCAGGGTGCGTCCGGTGTGCTCGTCGACGATCAGCACCTCGCCGTCCATGATCACGTAGTCCTTGTCGCGCTTGAACAGCTCCTTGGCCTTGATGGCGTTGTTCAGGTACGAGATCAGCGGCGTGTTCACCGACTCGTAGAGGTTCTCGATGCCGAGCCGGTCCTCGACCGCGGTGATACCCGGTTCGAGAACGGAGACCGTCCGCTTCTTCTCGTCGACCTCGTAGTGGTCGTCGCGCACCAGGGTTCGGACGAGCTTGGCGAACTCGGGGTACCAGGACGAGTTGTCCTCGGCCGGCCCGGAGATGATCAGCGGGGTGCGGGCCTCGTCCACCAGGATCGAGTCGACCTCGTCGACGATCGCGTAGTGGTGGCCGCGCTGGACACAGTCCTCAAGACTGAGGGCCATGTTGTCGCGCAGGTAGTCGAAGCCGAACTCGTTGTTGGTGCCGTAGGTGACGTCGCAGGCGTAGGCCTCGCGACGCTCGGCCGGCGTCATCTGGGACAGGATCGCGCCGACCTTCAGCCCGAGGAAGTGATGGATGCGGCCCATCTGCTCGGACTGGAACTTGGCCAGGTAGTCGTTCACCGTGACCACGTGCACACCCTTGCCCGACAACGCGTTCAGGTAGGACGGCAGCACCGCGACCAGCGTCTTGCCCTCACCGGTCTTCATCTCGGCGATGTTGCACCAGTGCAGCGCGGCGCCGCCCTGCAACTGCACGTCGAAGTGCCGCTTGCCGAGCACCCGCTTGGTGGCCTCGCGGACGGTGGCGAAAGCCTCGGGCATGATCGAGTCGATGGACTCGCCGTTCTCCAGGCGCTGCTTGAAGTCGGCGGTCTGGCCGCGGAGTTCGTCGTCCGACATCGCTTCGAAGTCGGCCTCGATCGAGTTCACCTGGTCGGCGACAACCTTGAGCTTCTTCAGCTGCCGGCCCTCGCCCATGTGCAACATCTTGTCCAGTAGACCCACTTCGACCGTGCTTCCCTCGAACGTTCCGGTGGCGCAGCCCGACTGGGCGCACCCGTCCATCCTAAAGGTTCCGCCCAATTCGACGCCTCCTGGCACAGGCAAGTCGCGTTCTGCGGGTCGGATTCGTATTCCCTCCGCAACAAAGCAGTGGCAGGATTCGCCCAGTTACCGTTGAAAGGACGAACATGAAGCGACTCATCGGCTTCGCCGCCGGAGCGGCCGCACTTACCCTCGCACTCACTGGCTGTGCCAACTACTCCCAGCCGGCTGCCCCGGCGACCACGGGCGCTGCGAGCACGGATGCCACTTCGAGCGCTGCGGCGCCCAAACTGGTCAGCGCAGGCAAGCTCACGGTCTGCACCCACCTCTCGTACCCGCCCTTCCAGTTCAAGGACGAGGCGACAAACAAGATCACCGGCTTCGACGTCGACCTGATGGACGTGGTGGCCAAGAGCCTCGGTGTCACCCAGGAGGTCGTGGACATCGACTTCGGCCAGATCACTTCGGGTGCCGTGTTCGCCGCGGGCACCTGTGATGCCGGCGCCGCCGCGATCACCATCACCGACGAGCGCCAGGCCGCCGCCCCGTTCTCCGACCCGTACTTCGCCGCCACTCAGGCGCTGTTGGTGAAGAAGGGGTCCGGCATCACCGATCTGCCCGACCTGAAGGGCAAGACCCTGGCCGTCCAGACCGACACCACCGGCAAGATCTACGCCGAGAAGAATGTGGACGCGAACGGCTACGAGATCAAGGTCTTCGACGACATGCCCACCGGCGCTAACGCGGTGCTCAGCGGTGCTGCCGATGCCGCGATCAACGACAACGGCGTGATGTTCGACTTCGCGAAGTCCAACCCCGACACCGAGGTGGTCAAGGAGTTCGCCACCGGTGAGCACTACGGGTTCAACACCTCGAAGGACAATCCGGAACTGCTGGCCGCGATCAACAAGGCTCTGGCTGCCGCGAAGGCCGACGGCACCTACAACACGATCTACAAGAAGTGGTTCGGGGTCGACGCCCCGAAGTGATCTGAACGGGATCCGCGTCCGGCCGTCCGCGTTTCTGGACGGTCGGACGCAACTCGTCCGTTGACAGGCCCACCGAAGGAGGCCGCGTGACCACCATCAACGCCCCGACCGCGATTCAGCCCAAGAAGAAGAAGCTGTCGCCTCGCAAGCGGGCGCAACGCATTCGGATCGTGCAGTACGCCGTCCTCGGACTCCTCGTGCTGGTCGCGGTCCTGTTCGCGGACGGCCAGCAGATCGTCAACGTGTTCTTCCGTCCGGACCTGATCGCCAAAGCGCTCGGGCCCGGCCTGGGCATGGCGCTGCTCAACACCGTGCTCTACAGCATCGGGGCGTTCATCTTCGGCCTGGTGCTGGGTACCGTCCTGGCGCTGATGAAGCTCTCCCAGATCGGCCCGTACCGCTGGCTGGCTACGGGATACATCGAGTTCTTCCGCGGCGTCCCAGCGATCATCGTGCTTCTCGCCTTCGGCCTGCTGGGCATCGCGTTCCCCGGTCTGAAGTTCCCACTCGCCCCGTTCGGGACGGTCTGGACCGCGCTGGGCATGGTGTCCGCGGCCTACATGGCCGAGACTATCCGGGCCGGTATCCAGGCGGTTCCCAAGGGACAGGTCGAAGCCGCCCGCTCACTGGGGATGCCCGCGGGGCTGGCCACCCGCTACATCGTGATGCCCCAGGCCTTCCGTATCGTCACCCCGCCGCTGACCAACGAGCTGATCCTCCTGGTCAAGGATTCCTCGCTCGTCTACGTTCTGGGCCTGACCACCGGAGCGTTCGAACTGACCAAGTACGGACGTGAGATGTCCAGCACGTACGGCAACCTGACCCCACTGATCGTGGCCGGGTTCTGCTACCTGCTGATCACCCTCCCGCTCACCCTGCTCGTGCGGCGCATGGAAGCCCGCCAGAGGAAGGCCAGGTGACTGCCATGACCCAGACGATCCCCACCGGGAACCGCGCGGACGAGATCCAGATCTACGACCTGCACAAGTCCTTCGGCGACCTCGAGGTGCTCAAGGGCATCACCACCACCATCCACCGCGGCGAGGTGGTCTGCGTGATCGGACCGTCCGGCTCGGGCAAGTCGACGCTGCTTCGCTGCGTGAACCTGCTGGAACAGCCGACGCAGGGACGGATCTTCATCCTCAACGAGGAGATCACCGACCCGGACGCCGACGTGGACCACCTGCGCACGCTGATGGGCATGGTGTTCCAGTCGTTCAACCTCTTCCCGCACCTGACCGCGCTCCAGAATTGCACGATCGCGCTCGTCCGCGTCCTCGGCAAGGACCCGAAGGAAGCCGAGCGGATCGCGATGGAGAACCTGACCAAGGTCGGCCTCGGAGATCGGGGACACTCCTATCCCGCGCAGATGTCCGGAGGTCAGCAACAGCGGGTGGCGATCGCCCGGGCGCTCAGCATGGACCCGGAGATGATGCTCTTCGACGAGCCCACCTCCGCGCTCGACCCGGAACTTGTCGGCGACGTGCTGTCGGTCATGCGCGACCTGGCCGCCGGCGGCATGACCATGATGGTGGTCACCCACGAGATGGCCTTCGCCCGCGAGGTGGCCGACCGGGTGCTGTTCATGGACGGCGGCGTGATCGTCGAGGAGGGTCCGCCCTCCGAAGTCATCGGCGACCCGAAGGAGGAGCGCACCCGCACCTTCCTCGCTCGAGTCCTCGATCCGACGCACGTGCGCACCGGAGCCGAGGATGCGGCCTACGCCAAGCGGCACGCCGATGAAGCCATCGATACCGAGGCGAAGCGGAACCGCATCCTTGCCAGTCACCGCCCGCCGAGCCACCGTCCGTCCAGTCACTGAGCGCAGCTGCCCTTCGTGACGGCTTGCTCGTCCCTCGCAAGCCTCCTCAGGGACCGTCCCGGGGTACGCATATCCTTTGCCCACCCCAGTCGACCTCATGCTGGGGCCGCTCATCCTGGCCGTCCCCCACGATCCTGGCCGTCCCCCACGATCCTGGCCGTCCCCCACGATCCTGGCCGTCTCCCACGATCCCTGAGCCTGACGAAGGGGTCGTCCACACCAGGCTTACTCAGGCTCGCCCCTCGCCATGAGGCTTCGTCAGGCTCAGCCACCGCTGCCCGTCGCTGGCCAGCGGTGCCGGAGACTCGCAGCCAAAGTCCCGGTTACGCCGACAACCACACTGGCGAGCCCCAACCAGTCGGCCATTTCGCGCAGCTTGGCGGCCAACCTTGCCGCGGTCTCGGCCTCTGGAGCGCCGTCTTCCAACCAGGCTGACTGCACCAGCAGTCGTCCGGCCTTGCGATCTGCCTTGAGGTCGACGCGGGCGGCGATGGTGTCGTCCATGACGAAGAGATAGACGTAGTAGCCGTGCACCCGATCGGCCTTCGGGGTGTAGAGCCCGATCCGGTAGTGCACGTCGAAAGTGTCCAACAGCCGATCGCGGTCGAACACCAGGGTGTCGAAGGGCGCGACCAGCGCGTCCACCCTGAGCTTGCGCGGACGCGCGGCCTGCGTCCACAGGTAGCCCGGGGCCGACCATCCCCGCACGGTCACCGGCTCTACCTCGCCGGACGCGACCAGTGCCTCCAGCGCGGCGGCAGTACCCGGGCGGGCCGTGTAGAAGTACTCCGCCAGCCATTTCTCGGTGAAGATTCCCAGCGCGGCTGCTGCGCGCCGAGCCAGGATCAGCCGGGCTTCCTCCTCGCTCGGCGTGGGTGTGGCCAGGACGGGTGCCGGCAGCACGCGCTCCGGAAGGTCGTAGCGCCGCTCGAACTGGGAGTTGCGACCGGCACTGGAAAGCTCGCCGATGTAGAACAGCCACTCCAGGGCGGACTTCACCGAGGACCAGTTCCACCACGAACCGGGCGTTCGCTGCTCGTCGTGCTCTACCTGGCGTGCGGTTAGCGGTCCGCGCTCGGCGACCTGGGTCATGACCTTGTCCAGCAGGCCCGGATGCTCGGCCAGTACCCGGCTCATCGCCTGCCACGGCTTGGCCCGATTTGCTGCCATTCGGAAGCGCAACGCCGGTTGTAGCTCCACATCCAGCAGGCAGGCGGCGTGGCCCCAGTACTCGAACACGCGGCGGGGTGCAGTGTTACCGGCCCGGTCGAGCACTCCGCGGTCATAGTTCCCCAGGCGGGCGAACAGTGGCATGTAGTGCGCGCGGACGGCGACGTTCACCGAGTCGATCTGGAACTGCGCGACCGCGTCCAGCGTCCGCTGGAGGTGCCGCGCCGTGACCGGCCCCGAGGGTTGGCGTCCGAAACCCTGGGCGGCAAGCATGATCCGACGCGCCTGCGCGGCACCGAGTTGAGTCACGGCGGGCAGCCTAGCGATCCGTTCGGACATCAGCGCGGAGGATTCTCCACCGAACACGGTGGACAATCCTCCCCGTTGTCGAGGGCGTCTACTTCAGCCCGACGTAGCCGACCTTTTCGATCAGTTTCTGGCCCTCGTCGGAGGTGATCCAATCGACGATCTTGGCCGCGTTGGGGTTGGTGGTGCGGGCTGTCACGGCGTACACGTCGATGGTGAACGGGTAGCTGCCGTTGCGGATGTTGTCCACAGTCGGCTCCACCCCGTCGATAGCCAGCAGCTTGATTCCCGGATTGCCGTTCATCACCGTGGCGTACCACCGGAACGAATACCCGATCGCGGCGGTCGAGTTCCGGAACTCGGCCACCTGGCTGACGATCCCACCCATTCCCGAGACGATCTCCTCCTTCAGCGGAGAGCTCATCTGCTCGCCCTGCATGACCTTGGCCAGCATGACGGTCTGGCTTCCCGAGTCGGCCGGACGCTGAAAGGCCAGGATCGCCTCGTCCGGACCACCCAGCTCGGCCCAGTTGGTGACGCGCCGCGTGTACACGTCACGCACTTGCGCGGTCGTCAGGTTGCTCACCGGGTTGTCCTGGTTGACGAAGATCACGAACGCCTCCCGTCCGATCGGGGTCAGCTTCAACTCGACGCCGGCTGCTGCCGCCGCCTCCTTCTGCGTCTTCGACGGCTGCGCACCGAAGAACACGTCCGCGGTTCCCGCGATGAGCTTCTCGTAGCCCCCTGAGGTATTGGTGCAGTCGAGGTAGTTGGTGACGAACTCCCAGCGCTGGTCGTCCGTCAATCCGGGCGGCAGCTGGTACATCGCCTGGGCCATGGCGCCGTAGATCGGATAGGCCGCGGTGGCGCCGTCCAGCACTGGGTAGTTGTCCTTGATCTGCAGGCGGGGCTTCGGATCCACCGCCACCAACTGGTTGTCCGGCTCGAACGGCCGGTATCTGTAGAGATCGACCTCCTGTGAGACCGTGGCACCGTCGCCCAGGCTGGCCGCGCCCATCGCGGACTGGGCCATCTGCCCGGCCGCGATCAGGGCCAGAACGAGCACGCCGGCCAGGGTGGCTACGAGCGAGCCGCGATTGGCGTCCCAGATCGGACGCTTGCGGCAGCCGAGCAGGAACCCCACCATCGTGCTCACCAGGGTGACGAGCAGCACGACCGGCACCGCCGCCGGAACCCCGATGAGCAGTATCCAGACAATCAGTAGGAAGTAAGGCGCGTGCGTGCCGATAGCCACGTTCAGAGTGTCTCCATAGACCAGACCGACCACGCCGAAGGTGATCGCCCAGGCCAGCACGTAGTAGCCCGCGGGGACCAGCACGGGCCAAAGCGACTGCACCCAACCGGCCGGCCGGTCGACCCGCCTGCCCCAGGCGTACCAGATCGGTGTCACCACCAGTGCGGTCATCAGAGCGACGCCCAGCACTCCCCAGGCGCGCACCTCGGTCGCCCCAGCGGTTGCGGTGGCCACGAAAGCCGCCGGGATCGAGACCAGCAGCGGTACGCCGATGAAACCGAGCAGGAGCGTCTTGAAGTTGTACTTCGAGTTGCTACTCATCTGCGGCTCCGCGGAGGTTGGTCGGCGTCGGTGCGACGCCGACCAACACCCCAGAGAGCGGGGTCCACTCGGTGGGCGGATTCACCGATCTGTGAAGGAGTTCAGGCGCTCGCTTCCTCCAGAGCAGCCACGCTCAGGTGGATCACACCGTAGTCGTAGGCCTTGCGGCGGTACACCGCGCTCGGATGACCGGATTCGGCATCCACATAGATGAAGAAGTCGTGGCCGACCAGTTCCATCTCGTCCAGCGCCTGCGCCAGGGTGAGCGGCACGGCGTCGAAGTACTTCTCGCGGACAACCAGCGGGCCGTCGCCCTGGATCTCCAGCCCGGCGATCTTGCGGATCTCCGGACGGGTCTCCTCCAGCTGGGCCGCTTCGACTGCCGCGCCCTCGGCGAGGCTGGACGACCCACGCAGTCCGCGGTGGGTCTTGCGCCGATCGGACGCGCGGCGCAGCTGGGACTTGAGCCGGTCGAGCGCGTGGTCGAAGGCCACGTTCTTGTCGTCGGCGGACGCCTCGGCGCGAACCACCGGGCCACGGCTGCGCAGGGTGATCTCCACCCGCGTCGACTGGTCGGGCTGCTTCTTGTAGCCGTAGGCAGACACCTGAACCTCAACCCGGATCACCCGGTCCTTGAGCTTCTCGATCGAGGCGATTCGTTCCTCCACCCGCTCGCGGAATTCATCGGGGATCTGGCAATGTCGGCCAGTCACCAGGACGTCCATGTCTACCTCCTTCTCGGTGCCCTACGTGCGCAGGGCTTGCCCAGACAGCATTGGCACCAGCCCGGTTCCCTGCCTTGACGGCCGGTGAACTGGCGTTGGTGCCATGACCACAACATAGTTCGCACCACAGGTCTTTACCAGCAGATCGCCTTGGAACTTAGTAGGTGTTCGATGTGCGTCCGCTGGGTGCGTCGCACCCCGCCCGAAATGCCCCCGTAACGCCGGCTAATCAGGCTGTAACACCAGCTAACGGACCCGTAACACCAGGTGCGTCTGGGCGTAACAGCCCTCAGTCACCCTTTCTAGCATGATTCTGGAACTCAACTCCGGCGACACCGCCTGGATCCTCATCAGCGCCGCACTGGTGCTGCTGATGACCCCCGGTCTCGCGCTGTTCTACGGCGGCATGGTCCGAGCAAAGGGCGTGCTGAACATGATGATGATGAGCTTCATCTCGATGGGGGTCATCGGCGTCCTATGGGTGCTCTTCGGCTACAGCATGGCCTTCGGAAACTCCGTGGGCGGCCTGGGCATCATCGGTGACCCGTTCGAGTTCGCCGGCCTGCAGGGCCTGCTGCTGAACACCGACGCCTCGTACCCGGCGCTCGCCTTCGTCGCCTTCCAGGCCTGCTTCGCGATCATCACCGTCGCCCTGGTTTCCGGCGCGATCGCCGACCGTGCGTCGTTCGGCGCATGGACGCTGTTCGCGATCCTGTGGGGCACGCTGGTCTACTTCCCGGCCGCCCACTGGGTCTTCGCGTTCAGCAGCGCGGACGGGAGCGTCGTCGGCGGCTGGATCGCGAACGTGGTGGGCGCCATCGACTTCGCCGGCGGCACAGCCATCCATATCAACGCCGGTACCGCCGCGCTTGTGCTCGCCCTGGTGATCGGCCCGCGGATCGGGTTCGGCACCAAGCCGATGCGTCCGCACAACATGACCCTGGTCATGCTCGGCGCTGCCCTGCTGTGGTTCGGCTGGTTCGGCTTCAACGCGGGTTCGGCAGTGGCCGCCAACGGACTGGCGAGCCTCGCCTGGGTCAACACCCTCGCCGCCACTTCGGCCGCGATGCTGGGCTGGCTGGTCGTCGAGAAGTTCCGCGACGGGCACCCGACCTCGCTGGGCGCCGCGTCCGGCATCGTCGCGGGCCTGGTCGCGGTCACCCCGGCCGCCGGCGCGGTCAACCCGGTGGGTGCGATCGTCCTCGGCGCCATCGCCGGCATCATCTGCGCCTACGCGGTCGGCCTGAAGTACAAGTTCGGCTACGACGACTCGCTCGACGTCGTCGGCGTGCACCTGGTCGGTGGCCTCGTGGGCACCCTGCTGATCGGCCTGCTTGCCGACCCGGCCACCTCCGGCGACCCGGCCGACCCGGCCGCCGCAGGCCTGTTCTACGGCGGTGGATTCGACCAACTCGGCAAGCAGGCGATCGGCGCCTTCTCAGTGATGGCCTTCTCGCTGGTGATGACCTACCTGATCGCCCTGGCCATCAAATACACCATCGGCTGGCGGGTCAGTTCGACCGATGAGCTCAGCGGCATCGACCTGGCCGAGCACTCCGAGGCCGGTTACGACCTGAGCCCGGTCTACTACACCAACAAGGTCCAGCGCACCCTCGTCCTCAGTAAGGACGACATGCCGGAGACCTCCAAGACGGGAGCAAGCAAGTGAAGTTGGTAACGGCGATCATCCAGCCGGAAATGCTGGAGACGGTACAGAAGGCCCTGGTTCGCCACGGCGTGGGCGGCATGACGGTCAGCGAGGTTTCCGGCTACGGACGCCAGCGCGGACACGTCGAGGTCTACCGCGGCGAGGAGTACACCATCGACTTCATCACCAAGGTTCGGCTCGAAGTCCTGGTCGACGACGAGGACGCGGAGGCCCTCACGGGCGTCATCGTCCAGGCCGCCCGCACCGGCGACGTGGGCGACGGAAAGGTGTGGATCATCCCGATCGACACCGTCGTCCGGGTACGCACCGGAGAGAGCGGGTCCACCGCGATCTGAGGTCTCGACAGACCCGAACACACGACAACCTCGACCAGCCAGTCATCTCGACCAGCCAGTCATATCGCTCAAAGTGGTCACTTGCGCACCGTCTCGGTGCGCGAGTGACCACTTTGCGTTTCGGACACCGGGCGGTCGACATCCGCTCGGACGAAGGCACCCGGACCGGACGAAGGCACCCGGACCCGAGGAACAGTCGAGACCCACCCACGCTGGAGGACCCAGGCCGAGCGGCTGTTCGAAATGCGTCACGAAAGGCCGGCCCAGCGCATGGTTGCGGCCACCGTGGCGGCGGCGAGCGGTTCCCGGCCTGCGGCCCTTAAGGCTCGAAACGCCTCGACGAGCGTGGCGCCGGTGGTGACGATGTCGTCGACCACGACCAGGCCGCCGGCAGGTAGCCGGCCCGCACGGAAGGCGCCGGTGAGGTTCGCCAGCCTGCCCTCCCGATCGAGTTCGGCCTGGTCGACCGGACGCCGCACGAGCTTCAACCCCGCACCGACCCGAGCCGGGACGCCGGCGGCATGCAGGCGCCGCGCCGCGATCTGGGCGAGACTCAGGGTGAGGTCGAGGCCGCGCGCGGCAGCGGCGGCACGCGCGGTCGGCACTGGCACGAGCACCACTTCGGCCTCGGCCGCTTCGGGTCGGGCGAGTAGGAGAAGGGCCATCGCTGCCGCGAGCCGGTCACCCAGCACCGGGACCGCCCCGAGCGCGTCCCGCTCCTTCGCGGCCAGCAGCAGTCGACGCAACGCGGCCTCGTAGCGGCCGCCGGCAACGACCACGGGAGTATCAGCCGACAGCCCGGGAACCTCGAAGGGCGAAGTGGCGATTGCGCATCGGCATCGGGAGCACACCCCCAACCCGGCCAGTCCGCACCCGGGACAGTGCGCGCCGAGGATCAGTTCGCCGCCGAACTGCAGGATCCGTCGCGCCTCCACAACTGCTGTTGTCGGCAGTGAATCCTCGAACGGCTCACGCGTCCACAGGGTCAGCCCGAATAGGCGAGGTCATCCACAGCCGTGAGTGCCAGCGCCCAGCTGAACTCGCTCTCGAATCGGTAGGCGGTGCCGCCCTCGGTGAGGGCCACGGCCGGCCGGCCGGGGATCACAGCCAGTCTGGTCAGTGACGCAGCCTTGGTTGGCCCGATGTCGGTGGCGGTCGCGCCGTCCTCGCTGACCCGGATGACGCTGGTGTCGCCCGCGTCGGTGCGCTGCAGCACCGCGACGTCGGCTGGCGGCCACCGTCCGGTCGACTGCGAGCGCGAGGCCCAGCCCAGGTCGAGCGCGGT
This sequence comes from Propionicimonas sp., assembly GCA_035433085.1. Taxonomy (GTDB): domain Bacteria; phylum Actinomycetota; class Actinomycetes; order Propionibacteriales; family Propionibacteriaceae; genus Propionicimonas. The sequence continues at coordinate 11,109 of DAORUI010000017.1, forward strand.
ACCGGCCGCACCTGCGCTCAGGTTGAACTCCAGCGGACGCCAACCGGTGAGCCGAATCCCGTCTCCCGCGCGCACGACCACAGCGACTCCCACCTCGGTGCGGGTGCCGTTCAAGAGAACCAACGCGAGCCTCGATCCGTCGGACGAAAGCTTGCTGGCCACCAACGGATGCTTGGGCAGGTCACTGGCGTCCACCTTGACCGTAACGTCGTCCCGGTACACCCGGAAGCTGCTCACACCCGCGCTGGTCGCCGACCACAGTTCGCCGTTTCGGGCGAAATCAGGACGTAGCAGTCCGCTTCCGGTGCGCAGCACGCGGGCCTTCGCTGTGCCCGCCGGGGCCAGCACCAGCCGAGACCCGCCGTCGGTGATCGCGGCCAGCTCGGTGAGGTCGCTGCGCACGGCGAGTCGTTCCGGCTTCAGCAGATCGGCTTCGACCGGCGTGGATTCGAGCCAGTTGTCCTCCCGCAGCCGGGACACCCCGTCCTCGGCCACCGCGAAGAGCGCCCGCGAGCCGGCGGTGTTGTCGGGAGACAGTTCGGCGAAGTCACCCGCGCTCAGTTCGCTGAGTCCGCCTTCATTCGCCAACGTGACCCCGCCGACGGTCACGGTCACCGCGTTCACCTCGGCGAAGCCCGAGAGCGTGGTGACCAACTCGGCGAGCATCGCCTGGCGCTCTGCCAGACCAAGGCTCAGGCCCGTCGAGCTCAAAGTCACCTCCGCGAGGCCTTCGTCGTTAAGGGTGACCTGCTGTACGCCGATCGGGTTCGACGACGACGCCCGCACCGCCGGAGCGAGTCGCGCGGACGGGCCGGCGAGCACCGCTCGTGCCGCCGCAGTCAGCGCCTGTTCACCGGACGCGAAGTATCGCTGGTCGGGCACCAGCACGCTGCCGGTGGCGTCCATGAAGTACAGGGTCACCGGGGTGAATCCAGTGCTGAACGGGTAGCGGGACACCAGCAACCCGTCGGGCGGGTTGGAGATCCGCCACTGCTCGTTGGCGTCGCGCACCAGGGCGAAGTCGTGGCGCAGTTGCTGCGACACCGCCAAGTAGCTGCCGGCTGAATCCAGGTTGCCCACCACCGGACCGACCAGCATCACCGTCTGCCCGTTCTCTGCGGGCAACGTGCCGTCGGCGTAGATCTGCACGGCGGATTCAGGCTGCCAAGCTGCACTTGCCGCTTCGGTCAGGTACTGCCGCGCCACCGCGTAGTCGGGCTGGTAGTTGCTCATGGCGTGCAGGAAACCCTCCACGACGAGCAGTTGGCCGGCACCGAGTGCCGGGGGCAGCGGGTCGACGTTGACCCCGGAACTGCCCCCGGGCGCCTGCTGGGTGTGGTGCTCGACCGGGCCGCTGGTGGGCACCGAAGCGCAGCCGCTCAAGGCCAGGGCCAAGGCCGTCGCGATGATCGCCGTGAACCGAGCGCCGCGCCGTCCGACCTGGCTATGCCGGAAGTACATGCCGCACCTCCTTCGCGTCCGGTGGAACCTCGGGCCAGGGCGACCCCCGCAACTCGTCGGCTGCCTTCCGCGGCACCGTCAGACGGAACTGAGCCCCGGCGCCGGGGCTCCCCCACGCGTCGAGCCAGCCGCCGTGCAGCCGGGCGTCCTCCAGCGAGATGGACAGGCCCAGCCCGGTGCCGCCGACATGGCGTCCGCGGGACGGATCGGCTCGCCAGAACCGGTTGAAAACCTGCCCGGCCTCCTCCGCGGTGAAACCGACGCCGTGGTCACGCACTGCGATCGCGACCGCGTCCCGGTTGCCGCGGACGTAGACGGTGATCGGATTTCCCTCGCCGTGCTCGATGGCGTTGGTGATCAGGTTGCGCAGCACTCGGCGGATGCGACGACCGTCGACTTCGGCGACGCACTTCTCGTAAGCGTCCAGGGTGAGCCGCGTACCGGTGCGATCGGCCAGCCGCTGCAACGCGGCGAGTTCCTCACCCGCGAGCACGGTGAGGTCGACATCATCGATGGCCAGCTGGGCGGCACCCGCGTCGAACCGGGAGATCTCCAGGAGGTCGGTGAGCAGGCCCTCGAACCGGTCAAGTTCGGCCGAGAGCAGTTCGGTGGAGCGACTGGAAACCGCGTCGAACTCGTCGCGATGCGAGTGCAGCACCTCCGCGGCCATGCGGATGGTCGTCAGCGGCGTCCGCAGCTCATGGGAGACGTCGGAGACGAAGCGCTGCTGCACCAGGGAGAGGTTCTGCAGCTGGGTGATCTTCTTGTCCAGTTCCTCGGCCATGTGGTTCATCGAGCGGGCCAGACCCGCGAGGTCCTCGGTGCCGACCACGGCCATGCGGTCCTCAAGGTGACCGGACGCGAGTTGCTCGGCAGCCAGGCGCGCCGCCCGCACGGGACGCAGCACCCGCAGCGAGATCAGGTAGACGGTAAGGGTGAGTCCGGCCAGCAGGAACACGCCGGTGGCGAGCGTGGCCTGCTGCACGACGGCCAGCGTCGCGAGCTCCTGACTGGTCGAGAACAGGAAGAAGATCAGGTACGGCGCCTGCCCGGGGGCCTCAAGGGTGGCGGCCACGACGAGTCCCGGCTCGTCGGCACGCGAATCGTTGAAGCGGATCAGTGTCGGGGTGCTCCACAACCCGTCCCCGGAGGCCACGCTCTCACGGATGGAGTCGGGGATGCTCTCCGGCGCCAGGCCCGGTGTGCCGATCTGGGAGATCTGCGTTTCCACCACCACGAAGTACTGGTTGCCGACCGTGCCGCGGTTCGTGGCCTCGGTCGCAAGCCGGATGATCCGCTCGCTCGCTGAGGTGGTGCGCAGATCCGTCGTGGAGAGGTCGCGCTGCATCGTCGTGACCACCGCGGACGCCTCCGCGACGCTGGCCTGGGTCTTTCCCGCCATGATGCCCCGGCTCGACTGCTCCATCAGGAACCAGCCGGTGGCGAACAGGATCACGATCGCAGCGGCCAGTGTGGTCATGACCACCTGGAAGGGCAGCGACCGCGACCACAGCCGGACGAAGGGTATGCGGGAGAGACGGCTCATACCGACGGTTTGTGCTCACCGGCGCGATATCCGACACCGCGGACGGTGACGATGATCTCCGGCTTCTCCGGGTCCTTCTCGATCTTGGAACGCAGCCGCTGCACGTGCACGTTCACCAGCCGGGTGTCGCTGGCGTGCCGGTAACCCCAGACCTCTTCGAGCAGCACCTCGCGCGTGAACGCCTGCCGCGGCCGGCGGGCGAGGGCGAGCAGCAAGTCGAACTCGAGGGGGGTGAGGGTGATTTCGGAGTCACCGCGCCGCACGGTGTGTTCGTTCACGCGGATCACCAGGTCGCCGATGCGGAGGTTGTCCACGTCTGGCTCCGGGGTGACATGCCGGCGCAGCCGGGTCTTGATCCGAGCGATCAGCTCCTGGGTCTTGAAGGGCTTGGCGACGTAGTCGTCGGCTCCGGCCGACAGCCCGTCCACCACGTCGATGGTGTCGCTCTTGGCGGTGAGCATGACGATCGAGACGCCCGATTCGGCGCGGATGTCGCGGCACACGTCCACGCCGTCGCGTCCGGGGAGCATCAGGTCGAGCAGCACCAGGTCGGGACGGTATTCGCGGAACGCGTCCAGCGCAGCGTCACCGGTGTGGCACAGCTGGGCATCGAACCCCTCCGAGCCGAGGACGAGGTGCAGCATCTCGGCGAGGGCCTCGTCGTCGTCGACCACCAGGATCCGCGGGGGTGAACTCCGAGGAGCCTCAGACACCTTTTCCCTCCCTTGGTTGCAGTGACTGCGATATTAGCCCCCCCGCCGGGAGCCGTTCAGTTCAGTTCGGTGTCTGCGGTCCAGGTGGACATCAGACCTAGTTCGCCGCCTTGGCGACGCAGGATGCGCCGCCACATTGTCGCCGGCTCCGGGTCGAACACGTCCGACGGCAGCGCAGGCACCACATGCCACATCTCGAAGTCGAGTTCGCGCTCCAGCTGGCCGGCGTCCCAGCCCGCGTAGCCCGCGAAGATCCGCAGGTGCCGGTAGGCACCCTCGGCGATCTCGACGGGAGTGTCGAGGTTCAGCAGTCCAACGCCGTCGAACACCGGACGCCAGCCCGGCGGCTCCTCCCCCAGCGCCCAGGGCTCGGCAAGGCAGACCGCGCCCTGCTGGGAGACCGGACCCCCGTCGAAGAGTGCCGGCGGCTCACAGACCAGCGCTTCCCAGGCGGGCAGCGCATCAGCGAGTTCGATGACAGTCGTGCGGTTCAGCACCACCCCGACGGTGCCGGTCTCGTCCGCATCCAGCAGTAGCACCACGGCGCCGTCGAAGACCCCGTCGGTGATGGTGACCGCTGCCACCAGCAGGTCGCCTGCACGGATTCCGGTCATGTCACCTCCAGGTCCAGTCTGGCACCCGGTGGCTCAATCGGCCTCGGCTTCCTTCTTGCGCTTCTTCCGCTTCTTGCGGGCCTTGGCCCAGGCGAGCACCTTCTTCTCGTCCCACATGGGCGTCCGGGCGTCGAGCCACAGCTCGCGCGGCGCATGGAACTCCTTGCCGCTCTTGCGCTCCTTGGACATCGCCGAACGGAACTGCTCTTTGGGGAGCCCAACGAGCTCAGCCGCCTGCGAGGTCGTCAACACAGACCGCACCCTACTGGAAGATGAGGGCGGGCTTCGCAACTACGGACGAGGTTCGAGTACGTCGAGAACCGTGATCACGTGGAACGGTGAACCCTCATTCCGCGACCAGTCCTCGGTGAAGAGATGCAGGAACCCCTTGATCGCTTCCAGCGCTACAGCCATTCCAGCCCCCTTCGCTTGTCAACCGGTTCTGACTGCTGCCAGCTTAGCATCGCTAGAGATGCCAATCAAGCATCTCTAGCGATGCTAAGACTCGATCGCCCGGTTCGGGCAACCGAACTGATCGGCTTTCCGACGAGGTGAGTGCGGTCCACTGATCGGGAATCCCGGGCCCGGAAGTACTGAGCCTCCCCCGGGAGCCGCGAACGCGGACCCAGAGGAGGCTCTCTCAGAAGGGGTGGAGGTGGCGGGAGTCGAACCCGCGTCCTCAAGCGGCGAACCAGACATTCTCCGGGCGCAGCTGACTAGTCGTTCTACTCGGCTCTCACCCTCGCGTCAGCACGTGGTGAACAAGCCCAGTTCCATGAATGTCCTGGACTGACCCTGGAACCATGTCAGTTCAGTAAGCCCTCTAAATGAGGCCAGTTACCGGATCGAAGGCATCTCCGGACTGACCCTTCGGTCGCTGATCAGGCAGCGAGAGCGAAGTCAGTGCGCGTTGAGTTGGCACTTATTGGTTTCCGAGATTCGTTAACGAGATGTCCTCGGATCCTCGGCCCGCTTCTCCTGGAACTACCGTCCCAAGTCGAAACCAGTCACCCCCTGTTGAGTTGTTGCCGAGCTTCACGCTCAGCTTTCAAAGTATACGCGGCCGTTCGAACCAGCGCGAGTCGGGTTCTCCTGGGGCTGGACGGGTATCGTGCCGGGCATGGAAAAGCCCTTCGTTGACCCGCCAGAGGGTCCCGCCCCGTCCGAACTGCAGATCATCGACCTGGAGGTCGGCACCGGGCCCGAGGCGCTCCCCGGCAAGCGGGTCGCCGTCCACTACGTCGGCGTCGCATACTCCAGCGGTGAGGAGTTCGACTCCAGCTACGGCAGGGGCGAGCCGTTGGTCTTCCCCCTCGGCGCGCGACGCGTCATCACCGGCTGGGACAACGGCCTGGTCGGCATGCGGGTCGGCGGACGCCGCCGCCTGGTTATTCCGCCCCAGCTCGCGTATGGCGACCGCGGCGCCGGCGGCGCCATCGCCCCGGGCGAGACCCTGATCTTCGTCTGCGACCTGGTCGGGGTGAAGTAGCCGACTCGACCAACGGCGGACGCCTACCAGCTTCCGCCGCCGCCTCCGCCACCGCCACCACCGGAGAAGCCGCCACCGCCACCGAAGCCGCCGCCCCCGCCGAAGGCTGAACCGCCGCTGCCGAACCCCGTGTCGGCCATGGCCGGCGGCGGGGGCGAAGCGATGGCGCTGCCCACGGAGTGGTCGAAGGTGTTCATCTGCCAGACGAAGTGGCGCATGTCCCACGTGTCGCCGTAGTACCAGTAGGGCGCGGTCGCCGGCAGTCGACCGAGCTCGACCAGACGCTGGCAGACCTGCGTCCATCGATCGGTGAGGTCGAACATGATCGCCCAGGGCAGGTACCGGCTGAAGATGTCCTCGCCCTCCTCGAACTTCAGCTGCTCGGCCTCGGCGGTCGCCAGATAGGTCCGGAAGCCCTCGACCTGATCGGTCCAGGCGCGCCCAGCGCCCGTCCGCTGACCGCGCTGGAGCTTCGAGCGGATCACCAGACCAGTCGCACCGACCGAGATCACCAGCGGCAGCGCCAGCAGAAGGATCGGACCGAGCATGCTGCTGCCGACCACTCCGAACGCCACTACCGGCACGAGCAACCCGACGAGGTTGAAGCCCGTCGGCGTCACTCCGCCAGGCTCCCGTGCGAACCATCCCCCGGAACGCGAGGATGCCAGCGCCAACTGCCCGAGGCGTTCGTGCGCGTCCGTCAGCGTGCCCGGCTCGCCGAGGTCGACCTCGTCCCCGGACTCCGCGCCGCGGCCGAAGATGGACGCCAGCAGGTCCGCGCTGATCGGGTCGGGCGCCCGCGACGCGTCCAGCAGGCGCACCTGTTGGTCGTCGTCGCTGCGCAACTGTACCGCCCCGGCCACCGCCAGACCGACCAACGATGCCGTGGTATCCCGGACCTGCGTCTCCCCGTCGATCAGTAGCCCAGCCTCGGCCACCGAGATCCGCGGCGGCGAGAACGCGACCGGGATCTCCATCTTCGGGTCGCTGCGCACCTCACTGACCGGCTGACCCCGCGCCGGGAAGACGCCGGGCGGTAGCCCGGCGTAGCGATAGTCCACGGTGCGCCGGCGGACATACCACCAACCGATGAACGGCACCAAGGCAGCCGCAGCCACCGAACCAGCAAGTGCCGTCACGGTCGAACGTTGAGCCGCGAGTTCGGCGTTCTCCTCCTGGATCGGTGTGTTGTTGGCGATCTGACCAGGCTTGATCTTCACGGACACGGTCATCAACTGCCCGGTCGGGATGTCGTCGGCCGCGAACTCCGCCGATCCGTCCGAGCCGAGCGCTGCCGTCCGGCAAGCACCGCTGGCGCCCGGGCGAGCCACCGAGCAGAACACGTCCTGCGCGCCGCCGGGGACGGTGATCTTGGCAGTGGCTGCGACTATTCGAGGCATCGACGACCCGGTGAGGTCCCAGTACAACTCGTCGAAGTCGCCAGAGGTGCGTAACAACCCCTGGACGCGGTACGTCAGTACATAAGTGGCCGTCGGCGCGGTGATGGTGCGCTCAGCCGAGCCGATCCGGATGCGCAGGTAGGTGTTGCGGCCACTCCCCTGATCGCTCTGACTGAGCTCGGTCGACACGGCATCGGGGCTGGTGACCGCCACGCGGTCGACCTTGTAGAGCACGTCGTGCTCGTCGCCGTCCGCCTCGCGGGTGACCAGCGTGCGCTCCAGCCCATGCCGTCCTGACGAACTGCCGAACCGCAGCACGATCGTCTCGGTGACGTTCACGTAGCCCTGCTCGTCGGCAACCGCCACCAGGTCGAAGGAATCGAAGACATCGGCGGACGCGGCGTGCGCGGCCGAAGCCGAACCGACAGCCACCCAGAAGGTGACGACCATCAGGGCCAAGGCCACCGGCCAACGTTTCATCGCGCGCGCCGGTTGCGGACCGCCATCGCCCGGCTCGCCTCCCGATCGGCCTCCCTGGCAGCAATCGTCTGCCGCTTGTCCCAGTCCTTCTTGCCGGTCGCGATCGCTATCTCGACCTTCGCGTAGCCGTCGGAGAAGTAGATCGCCACCGGCACGATCGTCTTGCCCGAGTTCGCGGTCTCGCGCTCCAACTTGGTGATCTCCTTGCGGTGCAGCAACAGTTTGCGGTTGCGCCGCGTGGCGTGGTTCGTCCAGGTGCCGAAGGCGTACTCCGGAATGTGCGCGTTGCGCAGCCACACCTCGCCGTCGTCGACCGTTGCGAACGCGTCCGCCAGGGAGGCCCGGCCCAGGCGCAGCGACTTCACCTCAGTGCCGGTGAGCACCAACCCGGCCTCGAAATGATCGCCCAAGTGGTAGTCGTGACGTGCTTTTCGGTTCTGGGCAACCATGACCCGGCCCTGCGGTCTTGGCATGATCGTCTCCCTCCGAACGCTCTGGTCAGCCTACCAAGGTGGCCGGTTCGGGGGCGGATCGCAAGTCGAGATCCTCGACCGGCCACGCTCGACCGCTCAGAGGTACTTCATCGGGTTCACCCGTACGCCGTCACGGTAGATCTGCAAGTGCAGGTGGCAACCGGTGCTCAGGCCCGTCGTGCCCACGTAGCCGACCAACTGGCCCTGCTTCACCAACTGGCCGGCCTTGACGACCACCTTGGACTGGTGGGCGTACCCGCTGGAGACGTTCGCACCCTTCACCTTGCCGTAGCTGATGATCGTGTAGTTGCCGAAGCCGATGCTGGTCGGTCCTGCCGACACCACCCGGCCATCGGCCATCGCGTACAGCGGCGCACCGCATTCGGCTCCGAAGTCGGTGCCCCAGTGCATCCGCCAGTAGTGCAGGATCGGGTGGAATCGCAGCCCGAAGCCGGAGCCCGACGGCGCGTCCACCGGACGGATGAACCCGCCCGAGTTCACCGTCTTGTACTTCTTCTCCGCCGCCCGGATCTTCGCCGCGATCGTCTTCTCCTGTGCCTGCAGCGCAAGGTATTCGGCCTGGCTCGCCTCGAGCTCCTCTTCGGCCTCGGCCTTCAGCGTCGCGTGGGCTGCGACCAGCGCGGTGACCTCGGCGGCGCGCGCGGACGCGTCCTGGGTCAACTTCTTCACCTTCGTGACGTGAGCGGCGGACGTGTCCCGCTTGACCACCAGGTCGGCCTCGGCCGCGTCCTTGGCCAGCTTCGCTTGTTCGAGACTCGCCTGCAGCGCGGTGAGCCGGTCGAGTTGGGTGGTGGAGCTGTCGAAGAGGGTGGTCGACCACTGCATGCGCTGGGCCAGGTCGTTCGGCGTCTCGGCGCCGAGGATCATCGTCCAGCCGACCAGGGTGGACTGCTGCTGGTAGGCGGAGCGCACCACCACACCGATCAGCGCCTCCTGCTTGGCCACCTCCCCCTCCGCCTTCACCACGTCGGCTGCAGCCTGGGCCGCGGCCGTCTCCGCGGCCTCCAGGTCGGCGGCGACCTGGGCGTCCGCTTCCTTGGCTGCGGCCAGTTCCTTCTTCACGCTCCCGAGCGCGGCCTTGGCCTTGGTCAACTGGACGCGTGACGCGGCGAGCTTGTCGGCGGCCTCGGCGACCGCGTCCAAGTCATCGGAAATGTCCTTTTTGGTCTCGGCGAGCTCCTTGCGGACCTTGTCGCGCGCGTCGTCCAAGCCCTCGGCACGAGCGGACGGGGCGAGCCCGGCCGCCAGCGAGACAGCGAGGCCGAGCGCGACCGCGGTGCGCAGGAATGCCAGCAGCGGCCCGAGGCGACTACCCCGGGACCCGCGTGAGGTGGGGGAAGTCACCATCACGAACAGCCCCAATCCAAATATCAGACCCGCAGGAAGCGCCGGGTCGCAATCAATGTCGGAATAACAGAAAGCACTACTGCAACTATTGCCAGAACCACGGCCGTGGTGCCAACATTCGACCACTCGATCCAGCGAATAGTCTTGATCTGAGCTGTAGCCCTGCCGACCACGACGAACTGCTGGAACGCAGCCAGGGTGCCAACCGCGAGCGCCAGGCCGGCCACCGCCGCCAGCAGCGATTCGATCAGGAACGGCAGCATGATGTACCAGTTCGAGGCACCAACCAGTCTCATGATGCCGATCTCGCGGCGCCGCGAATACGCTGCCATTCGGATCGTGTTTCCGATCTGCAGGGCTGCGGCTAGGAGCAACAGTGAACTCAACCCGACCGTTGCCCAACGCGCGAGGTTGAGCCAGGCGAACATCGGATCGAGGATCTTGCGCAGGTCCTGCACCAGTTGCACGCCCGGCAGACCGCTGACCGCGGACACGACGCCCTGGTACTCCTCGGGGTTCTTGAGCTTCACCCGGAAGGAATCCTGCATGGCGTCAACGGTGGTCGCGCTCAGGATCGGGTCATTGTCGGCGTAATAGTCGCGGAACTTCTCGTAGACCTGTTCCTTGGTCTCGTAAAAGACTTCGGCAACCTCGGGATTGTCTTTCAGGACGGCTTCGATGTCGGCGCGTTGCGCGTCCGTCGCGCCCTCGCCGGGCTGGCAATTACCGCTGGTCGAGTCCGGCACGCAGAGAAACACACTGATCTCCACGCGGTCGTACCAGTCGTCCTTCAGGCGATCGACCTGCTGGGTGACCAACAGCCCGATGCCGAACAGGGTCAGCGAGACCCACATGGTCACCACCACAGCCAAGTTCATGGACGCGTTGCGCCGCAGACCCGACCAGGCCTCGGTGAACGTGTGCCTCATCAGGCGATCCTCCTGAACTCACTGGTAGCCATATACGCCCTTGCTCTGGTCACGGACGACCTCGCCGTCGGCCAGCTCGATGACGCGTTTGCGCATCTGGTCGACGATGGTGGCATCGTGGGTGGCCATGATCACGGTGGTGTCGGCTCGGTTGATCTGGTCGAGCAGTCGCATGATGCCCACGCTGGTGTTGGGATCGAGGTTCCCGGTGGGTTCGTCCGCGATCAGGATCGCCGGACGGTTCACGAAGGCGCGGGCGATGGCCACCCGCTGTTGCTCTCCGCCGGACAGCTCCTCGGGCAACCGGTCGCCCTTGCCCTCAAGACCGACCAATTCGAGAGTCTCGGGCACCACCTTGCGAATGAGGGACGACGGCTTGCCGATCACCTGCATCGCGAAGGCCACATTCTCGGTGACGGTCTTGCCCGGCAGCAGCCGGAAGTCCTGGAACACCGTGCCGATCTGGCGGCGAAGTGCGGGCACCTTCCAACTCGGCAGACGGTTGAGGTCCTTTCCGGCCACGTGGATGTGCCCGCTCGTGGGCAGGTACTCCCTCAGGATCAGCCGAAGGAAGGTCGACTTGCCCGAGCCGGACGAACCCACGAGGAAGGTGAATTCACCTTTGGCGATCTCGACGGTGACCTTGCTCAGGGCAGCCCGCGTCTGCCCCTCGTAGGTCTTGGAGACATCCTCAAATCTGATCACTGTTGTGTCCGACCGGGTAGCGAATGGGGAAGTTTCCTTGACAGGAGCCAAGGCCGGTTCCGTTGGAGTTTAGGGGACGCCTCGACATACCCCAAGCCTCCCCGCGGCGTGTCAGCGCTCACCCTGCTGGCGACGCCAGCGCACGCCTGCGTCGATGAATCCATCAATGTCGCCGTCGAACACCGCGTCCGGGTTACCCACCTCGAAGTCGGTGCGCAGGTCCTTGACCATCTGGTAGGGGTGCAGCACGTAGGAACGCATCTGCGATCCCCAGGAGTTGCCGGCGTCGCTCTTGAGTTCGCGCATCTCGGCCTCCTTCTCAGCTCGGGCACGCTCCAGCAGCCGGGACTGCAGGACGCGCAAGGCGGCGGCCTTGTTCTGCAGCTGCGACTTCTCGTTCTGGCAGGACACCACCAGGCCGGTTGGCAGGTGGGTGATGCGGACGGCGGAGTCGGTGGTGTTCACGCTCTGCCCGCCAGGACCGGAGGAGCGGAACACGTCGACCCTGATGTCGGCCTCAGGAATCTCGATGTGGTCGGTCTCCTCGGTGACCGGCAGCACATCCACACCCGCGAACGAGGTCTGGCGCCGTCCCTGGTTGTCGAAGGGGCTGATCCGGACGAGCCGGTGGGTGCCCTGCTCGACCGAGAGCATGCCGTAGGCGAAGGGCTCCTTGACTGTGAAGGTAGCCGATTTGATGCCCGCTTCTTCGGCGAAGGACGTGTCGTAGACCTCGGTGGAGTAGCCGTGCCGCTCGGCCCAACGCAGGTACATCCGCAACAGCATGGCGGCGAAGTCGGCGGCATCCACTCCCCCGGCCTCGGAGCGGATCGTGATCAGGGCATCGCGCTGGTCATACTCGCCGGACAGAAGGGTCCGGATCTCCAGAGCCTCGATATCGGCCGACAGTGCCTTCAGCTCCTTCTGGGCTTCGGTGAGCGTGCCCGGGTCGTCCTCCTCGACAGCGAGTTCGATCAGCACGCCGAGGTCGTCCACGCGTCCGCGAAGCGCCACGATCCGGTCGACCTGAGCCTGCAGCCGCGACAGTCTGGACGTGACCAGTTGTGCGTTCTCCTGGTCGTTCCAGAGATCGGGCGCCGCTGCCTGTTCGGCGAGCTCGGCGATTTCGGCACGTTTGGCAGCCGGGTCGATGACGCTCTCGATGGAGGTCAGGGTCCGGTTCAGCACGGCCAGGTCGGCCTGCAGGTCAGCAGCAGTCACAGCGGTTCACTCTACCTTGCCCACTCCCGTACACCACTGTCGGGGGAGCGAGGAGGACCACCGTGAGCCCTTCAAACAAATCCTGAACAACGTTCGGTGTTTGGTGGTGAAATCGTCACCGGTTGCGCTAACATCGTCCCGTCGTGATGGGTCCCCCCGAGCCATCACCACCTCGCCCGGAGTTATCCGCCGGGCTCGCTGCCCCCCGGCAGTGCCCGCAGAGCGAGAGCTCGTGGCGGGCATCTTCGCTTTCTATCCGATCCCCGGCTGCGGGGACGCGTGGTGCCGCCTGGCGCGCCGGCGCGGCGCAGCCCCCTAAGATGTTCGCTCGGGGCGCATAGCTCAGTTGGTTAGAGCACCTCCCTTACAAGGAGGGGGTCGGGGGTTCGAGTCCCTCTGCGCCCACACCCCTCAGGCTTCGACGTCCACGACCTTGCGGCTGCTCAAGCCGAGGAGAACCCCGTCCGCGGTCAGGAATGTCATTCCCTCCACCTCAGCCTGGGCGAGCAGCATGCGGTCGAACGGGTCGCGATGCGGCAGTTCCACCGCAGAGGTCGCCAGCGCGTGGCCGGCCGTCACCGGGAGTTCACGGACGCCTGCGGCTTGGAGCGATTCCGCCAAGTCGGCGTCAATGCGGAGCTTGCCCAGGGCGCGCTTGATCTCGATCTCCCAGATGGACGCCGCTGAGTAGTACACGCGATCGGTCGAGTTGATCAGCGCTCGCGCGCGCGGGCCGAATCGTGGGCTGTCCGCCAGCAGCCAGAGCAATGCCTGGGTGTCGAGAAGCACACTCATCGTCCCTCGAACAGGCCCGCGATCTCGGCATCCGGCGCATCGAAATCGTCCGCGATCACGATCTTGCCGTGCAACGTGCCCCACACAACGTCCGCTCGCTGGTGCGGAACCAAGTCGGCGACGGGCTTGCCTGCGCGTGCGATCGTCACGGTTTCGCCGGCCTCAACGCTTTCGAGGAGTCGGGAGAGGTGCGTCTTCGCCTCGTGGACGTTCACCATGTTCACAACGGTAAGCTTATGAACCAGACTAGACTTAGTCAATCTCGATAGATGTCGACCAACTTGTTCCGCCTGGGCATCGGTGACCCGATCCTCAGCGCAGCGGTGAGTTCCTCGTGTGACCGAGCGCCTGCGGATAGGCTGCACAGATCAGGTCACCGCGTGCGATAGGGCTGGAATGGTTGGTTACCTCGGGCTGGGCGAGCAGGTCGGGCCCTACCGGGTGGACGCCGAACTCGGCCGTGGCGGCATGGGTACGGTCTACCGGGCGACCCAGGCCGGCTTGAACCGACCGGTCGCCCTGAAGATCCTCGATCCCAGGTTGGCAGCCGACCACGTCTTCGTGGAGCGGTTCCACCGCGAAGCGGCCATCCTCGCCAGCCTCGATTCGCCACACATCATCCAGATCTTCGACCACGGCGAAATCGACGGCAATCTGTACCTCGCCACCCAGTATGTCGCGGGGGGCGACCTGCACCAGTTGGTGCGCAGCGCCGGTCCACTGCGACCTGAGACCGCCCTGCTGGTCTACGGCCAGATCCTCTCGGCGCTCCGCGACGCGCACGCTGGCGGAATCGTCCATCGCGACGTCAAGCCCAGCAACGTGCTGCTCCGCGCCGACAACGACGAACCGTTCGCCTACCTCTGCGATTTCGGCATAGCCAAGGCCCAGGACACCGGGCTCACCGAGACCGGCGCCGTCGCCGGAAGCTGGGCTTACCTCAGCCCTGAACGCCATTCAGGAGAACCCGCCTCGGCCCAGAGCGACATCTACTCCGCCGCCTGCGTGCTCTGGTTCATGCTCACCGGACGCGGCGTCTACACCGGAACCGACGTCGAAGTGGCGGTGTCCCACCTCAACGCGGCAATCCCCCAACTTCGCGGCGTGGACCCGCTGATCCTGGAGCTGAACGGACTGTTCCGCACCTGTCTCGCGAAAGACCCCGCCGAGCGGCCGTTGGACGCGGCCGCGGCCCTGGCCGCCTCCCGACTCTGCCTGCCGCTGGCCCACGGCACCATCCCTCTCGATCTCAACAGCCCCGATTCGGGCATCTTTCGCACCACTCGCAATCCCGGTGGTCCGGGCCTGGCCCAAGAGCCCACGCCGACCCCCGACTCCGCCGCGGCGCTCGGGGTGCTGGCCCCGAGCCCGATGACGACCCCGACCGATCGAATCGCCCTCGTGTCCCCGATCCACCCGGAGCGGTCGGCACGAAGTCGCCTTCCGTGGCTGATCGGAGCCGGCCTGGCCGCCATCGGTGTGCTGGCGGCGGCCACCGTCCTGATCCTCCCCACACCGGCCCGCTCCGCGCTGGGGAGTCTGTCCCCGGCGACCGCCCGTCCGGCCGCGACCCCCACGCCCAGCCCGACCGCGCGTTTCCTCTGCTGGGACGGCACCGCCGCCGACCAGCTCGCCGACTGCGGCGCCCCGTCCGGCAAGGCGGGCTTGTGGTGGGTCTACCCGTCCCTCCGCGACGGCATCACCGAGTGCGAGTATGTGCCGTATCGCGAAACCACCGACACCTATGACTGCGTGATCGACACCTTCGGGCTGGTCAGGTACCGGTACTGGAACGATGTGGCCGAGGCCGAGAAGCACTACTCCGAGAAGTACGCCACCGCCGCCGAGAGCGACCTGACGCTTGACGGCCGGGTGGTTGGCAGCCTGTTCCGCTCACCGAAGAAGGTTGACGGCGCCTACGTGATGTCCGGCCATTGGCTGGACGGCCATTTCAGCTTCAGCATCGAAGCTCCGACCAAGGCCCAGCGCGAGCAACTCTTCACGATGCTGTCGATCAGGGCGTACGACCAGTTGGCGGGGATGCCGACCGACTCGCCGGTCCGGGCCGGACGGATCGGCTGAGGGTCTCAGTCCAGGAAGCGCTTCTGGAGTGCGTCGATGGCCTCCTGCGACACTCCCAGGCCATCGCGGAGGTACTTGTGGACGCTGCCGTAGCTGCGCTCGATCTGTTCCCGCCCGGCCTGGAGATAGCTCTCCTGCACCCGGAGCTGGGCCCGCTGGATCTTGGCGGCGGTCGCACCCCGCTTCTTCAACGTCTCGCGGTAGCTGCGATTGATGAGCGAAGCGCGGTAGTCGTTCGACTTCAGGTACTCGGCCAGCACGGTGTTCTCGTCCGCCCCCGAGGTGAACTGCAGCAGCGCTGCGACCCAACCGGTGCGGTCCTTGCCCTCCGTACAGTGGACGATCACCGGACCGTCGGCGGCGGCGATCAGTTCCAGGGCCTGTCCGAGCGCCTTGCGCTGCGCGGGGACGGTGACGAAATCGGTGTAGGTCTTGCGCATGAAAGCCTTGGCCGCCGCGACAGTACGGAAGGCGGGTACCGGGCGGCGGTCGACCGCGAAGACGTTCACCAGGTGGTAGTTCGCGCCTTTGATCGTCGGATCTGGGGAAGCCTTCGCCACCGCGGTGGTTCGCAGGTCGATGATGTCGGTGATGCCCGCCTTGGCCAGCCGGGTGCGGTCGGCCTTGGACAGTGTGGCCAGCTTCCCCGAGCGGTAGACCGCCCCGGTGTTCATGGCGCCCTCCTCGACCGAGAGGCCGGTACCGGCGAGGTCGCGGAAGTTGAGCGCGGAGGTGACCTTCAGAGCCGCCGGCGACGCGGTGGCCGTCGCGGTGACCGAACTCGACGCCGACGGACGCACCGACTCCGAGGCTGCGGCGGACGGTGTCGCCGACGCCGCCGGAACCGAAACCGGGACTGTGCCGGCTCCTGGGGCAGGTGCGCCGACCGTGCAGCCGGTACCGGCCAGCCCGACGAGGATCGCCGCGGCCAGCCCGGTCAGCTCACGCACGCTAACGCCGGCCCCCCTTGGGGCGGACAAGCTTCTGCGCCTGCCAATCGCGCGACACCGAAGCGGTGTTGGCCAGCGCCAAGCCACCGGTCAGCGCTGCCTCGGCCAGATCGGCCGGGTCGACGTAGCCGTCTCGGCCGACGCGCGGGGTGAGCAGCCAGATGTGACCGCGCTGGGTGAGATCGGTCAGCGCGTCCACCAGACCGTCACCCAGATCGCCGTCCTCGTCGCGCCACCACAGCAGCACGACGTCGACCGCCTCAATGGCCTCGTAGACGAAATCCTCGCCCAGCTCGTCCAACAGCGCGGCACGCAGGCCCTCGTCGGCATCATCATCCCAACCGAGTTCCTGGACCGCTTGTCCCTTGGTGATGCCGAGCGCGACCACGATGGGCGCTCGCGTCGTTGCACCGGGCGCGTCACTCACCGCGTCTGGACCCCACTTTCGCGCTAGATGTCAGGCTTTCAGCCTGCCAGAAACGCGGCGGGGATCAAAGCGGGGGCCTCGACAAGCTCGACCGCCCGTTAGCCCAGTCAACTCCCATGCTGGGTCAGGCGTCGCCGCCCACCGAACCGGACGCGCCGGCGGTCACGTCGGTGAGCCGGTACTGCTCGGCGGCGCGGGCCGGCCAACTCGGGTCCACCTGTCCGGACGCGGCCAGCTGCTGCAAGGTGCGCACCACGATCGACGGGCCGTCGATGTGGAAGAACCTGCGGGCCGCCGCCCGGGTATCGGAGAAGCCGAAACCGTCCGCGCCGAGCGAGGCGAACTCCCCCGGCACCCAGTTCATGATCTGGTCCTGCACCTGGCGCATGTAATCGGACACCGCGATCACCGGACCGGGGCGTCCGGCCAGCTTCTGCGTGACCCACGGCACGGGGTTGTCCGCACCGGGGTTCAGGAACGACTCGTCATCGCAGGCCAGTCCGTCGCGGCGAAGTTCGTTCCAGCTCGTCACGCTCCAGACGTCCGCAACCACGCCGAAGTCGCGCTTCAGCAGCTCCTGTGCCTCCAGCGCCCACGCCACGCCGACACCGGACGCGAGCAGCTGGGCGCGACGAGCGTCCCCGCCCACCCCCTCGAAACTGCCTTCCTTCAGCAGGTACATGCCCTTGAGGATGCCTTCGGCATCGACGTTCTCGGGCTCTGCCGGCTGCGGCATCGGCTCGTTGTAGACCGTCAGGTAGTAGATGAGGTCCTCGGGGCTCTCGCCGTACATGCGGCGCAGGCCGTCGGCCATGATGTGCGCGATCTCGTAGCCGTAGGCCGGGTCGTAGGCCACCACGGCGGGGTTGGTCGCCGCGAACATGTGGCTGTGGCCGTCCATGTGCTGGGTGCCTTCACCGGTCAGCGTGGTCCGTCCGGCGGTGGCCCCGATCAGGAAGCCCCGGCTCAGTTCGTCCGCAGCCGCCCAGATCGCGTCCGCGGTGCGCTGGAAGCCGAACATCGAGTAGAAGACGTAGATCGGCACCATGTGCAGGCCGTGGGTGGAGTACGAGCTGCCGACAGCCTGGAACGCGGCCACCGAACCCGCCTCGTTGATGCCGGTGTGCAGGATCTGGCCGAGCGGCGACTCACGGTAGGCGAGCATCAGTTCGTGGTCGACCGGGGTGTAGTTCTGGCCGTGCGGCGAGTAGATCTTGATCGTCGGGAAGAACGAGTCCATGCCGAAGGTGCGCGCCTCGTCCGGGATGATCGGCACGACGTGCGGTGAGAACTCCTTGTCGCGCATGAGGTCCTTGAGCAGCCGCACGAAGGCCATCGTGGTGGCAACCGGCTGGTTGCCCGACCCCTTCTTCACGCCCTCGTACGCGGACGCGTCCGGCAGCTTGAGCGGCTTGGGTTGGTTGCGGCGCTCGGGCACCGGCCCGCCCAACACGCGGCGCCGGTCGAGGATGTACTGGATGCGCTCGTCGCTCGGCCCCGGGTTCACGTACGGCGGCTGGTAGGGGTTCTCCTCCAGCACGGCGTCGGTGATCGGCATCTCCAGCCGGTCGCGGAACTGCTTCAGGTCGTCCAGCGCCAGCTTCTTCATCTGGTGGGTGGCGTTGCGTCCGGCGAAGTGGCTACCCAGGAAGTAGCCCTTGATCGTGTGGGCCAGGATCACCGTCGGCGCGCCGCTGAACTCCGTGGCCGCTTTGTACGCCGAATAGACCTTGTGGTAGTCGTGTCCGCCGCGGGTGAGCTTCCAGATGCGGTCGTCCGACCAGTCCTCGACCATCTTGGCCGTCCGCGGATCCCGTCCGAAGAAGTGCTCACGCACGTAGGCGCCGTCATTGGCCTTGAAGGTCTGGTAGTCACCGTCGGTGAACGAATTCATCACGTTCACGAGGGCGCCGTCGCGGTCGGTTGCCAGCAAGGGGTCCCAGCCACGGCCCCAGACGACCTTGATCACGTTCCAGCCGGCGCCGCGGAAGAAGCTCTCCAGCTCCTGCATGATCTTGCCGT